>CAZXVO010000243.1:0-5631 GCA_964643835.1 uncultured Phenylobacterium sp.
TCTCCGGCTTCATGGTCGGCGGGAAGTACGAAGCCGGCGGCATCGCCAAGGACGGCGCCAAGCTGGTCACGGCTGTGGCCAGCGCCGAGGTTCCGAAGTTCACTGTGCTGATCGGCGGCTCGTTCGGGGCCGGCAACTACGGCATGTGCGGCCGGGCCTATTCGCCGCGCTTCCTGTGGACCTGGCCCAATAGCCGTATCAGCGTCATGGGCGGGGAGCAGGCGGCCAGCGTGCTGGCCACCATCCGACGCGACGGGATCGAGGCCAAGGGCGGCCAGTGGCCGGTTGCGGAGGAGGAGGCCTTCAAGGCTCCAGTCCGCGCCCGGTATGAGGAGGAGGGGGATCCCTACTTCGCCACCGCCCGGCTCTGGGACGACGGGATCATCGATCCGGCCCAGACCCGTGACGTGCTGGGCCTGTCCATCTCGGCGGCCCTCAATGCGCCGATCCCGGAGACCCGGTTCGGCGTCTTTAGAATGTAGTTCAGCCGCCGACGGCGGCGCGGGCCACCTGGCCGGCGAGCATGCCCAGGCTGGCGGCGCACGCCGCAAAGCCCATCAGGAAGGCGATGCGGGCGCGTCGGGCGGTCTTGGGATCGATGCGGCGGGCCTGGCGCTCACGACGCGTGACCGACGACATCATTTGGGTCAGCGACGGGCCGGAGCCTTGGTGATCCATAGCGAGACGCATGACAAAGTCCTTTCGGGCCGTGGGGGAGACGGCCCCGTCCGAGTTTATCTGATGCGCGAACGGCCCACTGGGGAGGAGGTGTTCGCACAATGGGCCTGCCGTGGGGGCGCCCCGACGGCGGAGATCGTTAACCTTGCTGGGTCGCCGCAGGTCAAGCTTGAAAGCGCCCGACGGGGGCTCATAGCGGGTATAAGGCCGCCTCAAACGTGTAAATAAGGACGGACTGAAACTCAAGCGGGCGGGAAACGTACACGCGCCATGGGCAGAGGTCGGCTTCCAGGCTATCTGGGGACGAACAGTTCCCGCGAGGTCCTTCATGTCCAATCCCATCGCCGATCCTCTCGTTGAAGGCGTCGATTCCGACGCCAACTCTGCTCTTGTTCGGATCGCCGCGACCGCCGAAGGCGTCGTCGAGGTGGTGCTCAACCGGCCTGAGCGGAAGAACGCTTTTGACGCCGCGCTGATCGCGGCCCTGCACGAGGCCTTCCTGACCCTGCACGGCTCTGAGCATGTCCGTGTGGTGTTCATCCGCGGCGCGGGCGAGACCTTCTGCGCCGGGGCCGACCTGGACTGGATGCGGGCCGCGGCCGACCACAGCGAGGCCGACAACCGCGACGACGCCATGCAGATGGCCAAGATGTTCAAGGCCTTGTGGGACATTCCTGCCCTGACCGTGGCGGCTGTCGAGGGCGGCGCCTACGGCGGCGGTGCGGGCTTGGCGGCGGCCTGCGACCTGGCCATCGCGACAAAGGACGCCAGCTTCAGCTTCTCCGAGGTCCGGCTGGGCCTCGTGGCGGCGACCATCAGCCCCTATGTGGTGGCCGCCATCGGCCCGCGTCAGGCGCGCGCCCTGTTCGCCACCGGGCGGGTGTTCGACGCCGCTCACGCCGAACGGATCGGGCTGGTGACCGAGGTGGTTGAGGACCGTAACGCCATGGCCGAGGCCTGCGAGCGGATCGCCGGCCAGATCATGGCTTGCGCCCCCGGCGCGGTCGCCGCGTCCAAAGCGCTGGTGAACGACGTCGCGGGCCGCGAGATCGACCACGGCCTGATGGAAGAGACCGCCAAGCGGATCGCCCGCGCCCGGGTGGGCGATGAGGGCCAGGAAGGCGTCCGGGCCTTCCTCGAGAAGCGCAAGCCCAGCTGGGCGCAGTAGGTCGCGGGACAGGGGGGACGCATGACCGGGGCTGACCTGGAGGCCGCCGCGGCGGACTCGATGAAGTCGTTCGTTCGGCGCAAGCCGAAGCCATTCACCGACCAGGGCAAGCCGTGCGCCAACTGCGGCGCGCCCCTGGAAGGCTGGTGGTGTCACGCCTGTGGCCAGAACGCCGACAATCACCGCCGGTCGATCCTGCATCTGACCTGGGAGGCCATCGAGGGAATGTTCCACCTCGATGGGCGCCTCGCCCAGACCTTGCCCCTGCTGTTCTTCAAGCCGGGCGTCCTGGCCAAGGACCTGATGGAAGGCCGGATCATGCGGCATGCGCCGCCGTTCCGCACCTTCCTGGTCGCCCTGCTGCTGTTCATCTTCGCGGCCGAGCACGCCATCCACAAGATCCAGCACAATCTGGAGCACGCCTGGGAAGAGCGCGCCGAGCGGATGAAGACGCCGGAGGGCCGCAAGTCCGAGGCCCAGCGCCTGCGCAACCAGGCGACAGTCGCCAAGACCGAAGCCCTGAAGGCCCTGGCCGAGAGCCGGGATGAGGCCATCCGCGACAAGGACACCACCCCCGCGAAGGCGCAGCAGGATTACGCTGAGGCCGAGCGGCTGGTCCTGCAACAGTACGACAAGGCGATGGCCAAGGCGGTGCAGATCGAGACCGACCCCGCCGCCGCCATAGCCTCCGCCGAAGAGAGCGGCTCCATGGGCAAGGCCGCCGCCGACCAGGTCCGCGCCCTGGATATCGAAGGCGACAAGTCCAAGTCCCACGAGGGGGCCAAGGCCAAGACCAACTCGGCCATCGACCCGGCGTGGTTCCAGGCCCAGATCGCCAAGGCGCTGGAGACCCCGGAATACTATTTCACGGTGATGTTCGGCTGGGCGCACCGGCTGGCGGTGCTGCTGCTGCCGATCCTCGGGCTCAGCCTGACCCTGGTCTACCTGAACCGGCGGCAGTTCTACGTCTATGATCACCTGTTGGTGGCGACCAACCTGCTGTCCTTCGCCTTCCTGACCAATGCGCTTGGGCTCGTCCTGCCCTGGTCGATCGGGAAGTTCTGGTTCCTGCTGCTGATGTTCTGGACCCCGGTCAATCTGTACCAGACCCTGCGGGGGGGCTATGGATCGACGGTGATCGGCGCGGTGTTCAAGGCTGGTGTCGTGTGGTTCGTCAGTGTGACGGCCTTCACAACCCTGCTGCTCGCCCTGATGTTCTTCACCCTGTCCCAGCTCTAGGACCTTCGCTTGATCCGTTCCGTCCTTGTCGCCAATCGTGGGGAGATCGCCCGCCGGGTGTTCCGCACCGCCCGCCGTCTGGGGATCGCCACCGTGGCGGTCTATTCGGAGGCCGACGCCCAGGCGCCGCATGTGAGCGAAGCGGACCAGGCGGTTCTGATCGGCCCGGCGGCGGCCCGCGAGAGCTATCTGGTCGGGGAGAAGATCATCGCCGCGGCCCTTGAGACCGGCGCCGAGGCCATCCATCCGGGCTATGGCTTCCTGTCCGAGAACGCCGAGTTCGCCGAAGCGGTGGTGGCCGCGGGCCTGGTCTGGATCGGCCCGCCGCCGGCCGCCATCCGCGCCATGGGGCTGAAGGACGCCGCCAAGGCCCTGATGCAGCAGGCCGGCGTACCGGTGACGCCCGGCTATCTGGGCGAGGACCAGTCCCTGGAGCGCCTGCAGGCCGAGGCCGACCGCACCGGCTACCCGGTGCTGATCAAGGCCGTGGCCGGCGGCGGTGGCAAGGGCATGCGCAAGGTCGAGGCGGCCGGTGACTTCGCCGCCGCGCTCGCCTCCTGCCAGCGGGAGGCCAAGGCGTCGTTCGGCGACGACCGGGTGCTGATCGAGAAGTACGTCACCCGGCCCCGGCACATCGAGGTCCAGGTGTTCGGCGATGGCCACGGCCAGGTGGTCCACCTGTTCGAGCGCGACTGCTCCCTGCAGCGCCGCCACCAGAAGGTCATTGAGGAGGCGCCCGCGCCGGGCATGAGTCCCGAGGCCCGGGCTGCGGTCACTGAGGCCGCGATCAAGGCTGCGCGGGCGGTGAACTATGTGGGCGCCGGCACGGTGGAGTTCATCGCCGACGCTTCCGAGGGCCTGAAGCCGGACCGCATCTGGTTCATGGAAATGAACACCCGCCTGCAGGTCGAGCATCCGGTCACCGAGATGGTCACGGGCGTCGACCTGGTGGAATGGCAGTTCCGTGTCGCCTCCGGCGAGGCCCTGCCTCTGGCCCAGGACCAGATCAAGCTGAGCGGCCACGCCCTGGAAGCCCGGCTCTATGCGGAGAACCCGGCCAGCGGCTTCCTGCCGTCCATTGGCGTGCTGGAGCACTTCCGCCTGCCCGGGTACATCCGCGTCGACAGCGCCGTGGAGGAGGGCGACGAGGTCAGTCCCTTCTACGACCCGATGATCGCCAAGCTGATCGCCCACGCCCCGACCCGCGAGGGGGCCAGCGACCGCCTGGCCCAGGCCTGCGCCGAGGTCGAGGTCTGGCCGGTGAAGACAAACGCCGGCTTCCTGGCCCGCTGCCTGGACCATCCAGCCTTCATCGCTGGTGATGTCGACACCGGCTTCATCGGCGCGCATCAGGACCTCCTGGCGCAACCGCAGGGGCCGTCCGACGAGGCCCTGGCCGTCGCCGCCGCGGCCGCCCTGGGCGACCAGGAGGGGCCGGCCTCGCCCTGGCGCGACCTGACCGGCTTCCGGCTCAATGCGGCGCCTGAGACCCGGGTGCGGCTGTTCCTGGACGGCGAGCCGATCCTGGCCGCCCTGCCGGAGGGCGATGTCGAGGCCGATGTGCTTATGACCGAGGACGAGGTCGTCGTCTTCGAAGCCGGCGAGGCCTACGCCTTCGCGATCCGCCCGCCGGTGGCCGACCTCGGCGAGAGCGCCGGCGACGGCCAGATCCTGTCGCCCATGCCTGGCAAGGTGGTCTCGGTCTCTGTCGCCGTGGGCGACAAGGTGACCCGCGGCCAGCTGATCCTGACCCTTGAGGCCATGAAGATGGAGCATGGCCTGACCGCGCCCTTCGACGGCGAGGTCGAGGCGCTGTTGGTGTCGGCCGGGGACCAGGTGAGCGAGGGCGTCTCGCTGGCCAGGCTTCAGGCCGCCGAATGACCGTTCACATGATCCGCCTGTGCGTGGGCTGCGACACCATCGAGGACCTGGTGGAGTGGCATGGGACGGGAAACCGGCCCTGGGCCCTGCATACGCGCATGACGCCGAAGCGGGTGGACGAGCTGCTGGACGGCGGCTCCATCTACCGCATCTTCAAGGGCATGATCCTGTGCCGCCAGCGCCTGCTGGAGATCCGCACGGTGGGCGAGGGCGTGACCTCGCACTGTGAGATCCTGCTGGATCCGGAGATCATCCGTGTGGTCCCGACGCCTCGACGGGCGTTCCAGGGCTGGCGCTATCTCGATCCCAAGGACGCCCCCGCGGACCTGTCGGAGAGCGGCGGCGAGGAGATCCCAGACGAGCTTGCCCGCCAGCTGCGGGAAGCCGGGGTCTGGTGATCAGATCGCCAGGTTGTCGATCAGCCGGGTCTTGCCCAGGATCGCTGCAGCCAGCAGCCGCGCCTCGCTGCTGATCGGGCCAGGACCCAGGCGGGCCAGGTCCGCCGCGTCGCGGGCTTCGAAATAGTCGATGCGGGAAAAGCCGGCGGCTTCCAGGGCCGCGCGGCCCTCGGCCTCCACGGCGTCCACCGGGTCGCCGGCGCGCAGGCGCTCGGCGGCGCGGCGCAGGGCGGCGGCCAGGGTGGGGGCCTTGGCGCGCTCATCGGC
>CAZXVO010000244.1:0-3923 GCA_964643835.1 uncultured Phenylobacterium sp.
AGTTCGAGTACCGCCGCGGCTACAAGTTCTCCACCTACGCCACCTGGTGGATCCGTCAGGCGATCACCCGCTCGATCGCCGACCAGGCCCGCACCATCCGCATTCCGGTGCACATGATCGAGACGATCAACAAGATCGTCCGCACCAGCCGCCAGATGCTGCACGAGATCGGCCGCGAGCCGACCCCGGAAGAACTGGCCGAAAAGCTGGCCATGCCGCTGGAGAAGGTCCGCAAGGTCCTGAAGATCGCCAAGGAGCCGATCTCGCTCGAAACCCCCATCGGTGACGAAGAGGATTCGCACCTGGGCGACTTCATCGAGGACAAGAACGCCGTCCTGCCGATCGATGCGGCCATCCAGTCGAACCTGCGCGAAACCACCACCCGGGTGCTGGCCTCGCTGACCCCGCGGGAAGAGCGCGTGCTGCGCATGCGCTTCGGCATCGGCATGAACACCGACCACACCCTGGAAGAGGTCGGCCAGCAGTTCAGCGTGACCCGCGAGCGGATCCGCCAGATCGAGGCCAAGGCCCTGCGCAAGCTGAAGCACCCCAGCCGGTCGCGGAAGCTGCGCTCGTTCCTGGACAGCTAAGAGCGTTGACGTAGTTCGCCGTCGGGTGGAGCATTCCCACATGGCCGACGGCGAACTGATCCTGAAGCTCGACGACGACACGGCGCGCCGCCTGCGGGCGGCTGCGGACGCCGTTGGTCGGCCGGTCGAGGCCTATGCGGCCGAGCTGATTTCCGGCGGTCTGGACGATGACTGGGCGGACGAAGTTCGGGCCGCGCAGGAGTATGACCGGACCGGCGAGCATCTGTCCGTGGAAGAGGGCTTGAGCATCTTCCGCTCTGCCGTCGAAGACCAGCTCGCCAAGCGCCGGTGAGGCGGGTCGTACGCCTCCACCCTCGGGTCGAGGGCGACTTCAGGCGATTGGGTGAATTCCTGGCGACAAAGAACTCAGACGCCGCTCAACGCGCCCTTTCGGCGATCTCAGAAGCGGTGCTCTCTCTCGCGGAGCACGCAGAGCGGGGGCGACCAGCGCCTGTGGCCGGCTTTCGGGAGCTCCGCATTCGCTTTGGCCGGGACGGGTATGTGGCGCGCTATCGGATCAGGGCCGATGAGGTGCTGGTGACCCGAATAAAGCACGCCCGCGAGCAGCGCTGAGCCTCACCCCCAGCCGTAGTTGAAGCTGATGGAGATGCGGGGGATCTTAGCGGCGTTGGCCTCGACCTCGTGGCGCAGCCAGCTTTCCCACATCAGGATCGTGCCGGGCTCGGGCTGCAGGTAGACGAAGCTGCGGGCGTCCTCGGGGGCGTCGGCTGTGCGGGGAGGGGCGGCCATCATCATGGCCAGGCGCGGGTCCTCCAGCTTCAGGGCGCTCGCGCCGGGTGGGGTGCGGACATAGATGGTGCCCGACAGGACGCTGTGCGGGTGAATGTGGCTGGTGTGGGCGGCGCCCGGTTTCAGCACGTTGACCCACAGGCTGTTCATCTTCAGCCGGGCGCCGCCGAGATCGAAGTGCAGGTCGCGGGCGAACTGGGCGGCGTGCTTGTCGAGCTTGCGCTTCAGCACATCGAACACGCTCATACGCTGGGGCAGGTCGTCCAGCGAGGCGTAGGAGGTGTAGCCGCCATAGCGGTGCTCGCGGCACCAGGCGCGGCCGGCCATGTCCTCCTGCGCCAAGGACAGGCAGGCCTCCTCGAGCTCGGCATTGAGCTCGGCAAAGCCGCGCTCGGCGGCAAGGGAGGCCTCATAGACCCGGGTGACGAAGAGGGCGCGGACGGTCATGCCGTTCGGCTAGAGCCTCAGCCGTTCGACGGCAAGCCTGTAGCCTGAACCCGGAGCAGTTCGCTCATCAGACTGGCGGCGACGCGCTGGTTTTCGAGCGTGGCCAGGGTCTGGAGTTTTTCCTGCTTCTGCACGGCCATATCCTGGTGCAGGGCGGCGGCGTCCCGAGGTTGCGCCTGGCCCTCGGCGGGCGGCAGGGGCGGCAGGGCCTGAGACAGCATGCCAAGCTGGACAAGCGGGGTGGTTTTCATGGTCTAACCTCCTCGCGAAACCGAATAGCCAAGCTCGGTTAAACGATCGCGTTTGGAAGTGGTAAAGTTGCGTTTGCCTTGAGTATCCGAGGGGTGAAACCTACCCGGATCGGGCGCGTTGCTTAGACGATCATGTTGAGGGCGTCTCGGGTCATCTGGTCAGCAGTGCGGATGACGCTGATGTTGGCGCTGTAGGCGGACTTGGCCTGGATCTGCTCTACAGTCTCGCTGACCATGTCGATGCTGGCGTTGGGCGAGCCGGCCTGGGCTGTGCGTTGGGCGGAGGCCTCAAAGCGGCGAGTGGCGGCGAGCATGCCGTACTGGGCGGTGGCGATGGGGTTCATGGGCGATCCTTCCTCGCGGAGGAGCTTGATCGATCGCGGTAAAGGCCAAGCCAGCAAATGTGGTGAATATCCGCGACGCGCGGCCGCAGCCATACTGGGCTATACTGCGGCGAAGATCCGGAGGTTTCCCATGGTTCGCTTCAGCCTGATCGGCTTCGTGGCGGCGCTCGCCGCCGGCCCCGCGCTCGCCCAGAGCCCGGTCGTTCCCACAACCACCAGCGTCTGCCTGGACGTGAACGGCAGCCTGTTGCCCGTGGTCTGCCACGTGCAGGGCAGCCGCCTGGATCGGCGCGACACCATCTGCCAATGCCCGGAAGGCTCGCGCGCAGATGCGTCGGTGTGTGCGCCAGGCGAGCGGCCGCCGGTGGAGAACCTGGCCCTGTCTCGGGCCCGCAAGATCGCCGGCAAGGACGGGACCCTGGTGGGCGACAGCTTCGAGGGCCGACGCATGTGCGTCGACCTCTCTCGGCGGTAAGACCTACTTACCCAGGGCGGCGTAGGTCAGCTTCTGGAAGGCGGGGAGGGCGGCGCGACCGCCCAGGCGCTGGCCGGTGGCCAACTGGCTCGCGGCCTCGGGGCCGAGCGGCATGGAATTCTGGATCAGGTAGATCATCACCATGTCTTCCTGAGGGTCGGCCTGCCACCAGGTGCCGAAGGCTCCCGGCCAGCCGAAGGAGCCTTGCGAGCCCGCGCCCATCCAGGCCTGCTTCTCAGGGTCGGTGATCATCGAGACGCCGAGGCCGAAGCCCTGGCCCATCCAGAACGGGATGCCCATGAACGGGATCTCGCGCTGCTGCGGCGTCAGGCGGTTGGCGCACATCAGGGCGTGGGTCTCGGGGCTGATCAGCCGCACCCCGTCCAACTCGCCCTTGTTCAGCATCAGGCGCGCGAACTTCAGATAGTCGTCGGCGGTCGAGATCAGGCCGCCGCCGCCGCCGCAGAAATGCGGAGCGTGGTCCTCATGCTGGAAGGAGACGTCCTCCAGCCGGTCATTGGCCTCGTCCAGGCGATAGAGGTGGGCCATGCGGTCGCGCTTTTCGGGCGGGCACCAGAAATCGGTGTCGACCATGCCCAGCGGCCCCAGGATCCGCTGCATCAGGACGTCCCGGAACGGCATGCCGGCGATCCGGCCGACCAGGAAGCCGAGGACGTCGGTGGCGTGGCTGTAGTGGAAGCGTTCGCCCGGCGCATAGGACAGGGGCAGGGCGGCCAGCTTCTCCATCCACTGGTCGGGCCCATTCGGGTTGGTGAGCGGCGAGCCCAGGGCGTGCTCATAGGCATGGGCGATGGGGCCGACCGAGGTGAAGCCATAGGCCAGGCCCGAGCGGTGGGTCATCAGGTCGTCGATGGTGATCTGGCGCGGCGCGTCATAGACCTCGTCCAGGGGGCCGGTCGGCGACTTCAGCACGATCTCGGATCCCAAGACTCTTGTGCTCGCGAAACCAGTGCGAAACAATCGAGTCCGCAGCAAAGCGCCAAGTCCGCCCCTCATCCAGCACTTTGCGGAGTTGCTCCAGCCGAATGGTCATGGGGGGCTGGCG
>CAZXVO010000244.1:3933-5589 GCA_964643835.1 uncultured Phenylobacterium sp.
CGAGCTTGAGCTTGCCCTCTTCCATCAGCATCAGGGCCGCGACCGAGGTCACCGGCTTGGTCATGGAGGCGATGCGGAACATGGTGTCGCGGGTCATCGGCGCCTTGGCCGCCACGTCGCGCCAGCCGAGCGTATTGAGCTGGACGATCTCGCCCTTGCGCCAGGTGAGGGTGACGAAGCCGGACAGGTCGCCCGCATCCACCACGCTCTGCAGGTGCTTGGGGATGCCGGCCAAAACCTCGGCCGAGAGGCCCGGTTGTGACTTGGAGATCTGGCTTCCGTCCATGGTCCTGGCGTCCTTCCCTGATGCGGCTCATCATACCGTCTATTCGGATAACCAATGGGCGGGGCCGATGGGCGCCGTCAAGCGGGGGGAAGGCGATGGCGTACGAGCGGGCGCGGCAGAGGTTGGCGCCGACTAGCGTGTTCATCGGGCGGGTGCTGACCAATCTGCTGGTCGTGCTGGTGCTGGTGGCGGGGTCCCTGGCGGTGGGGATGTGGGGCTATCACACCCTGGAAGGGGAGCCGTGGATCGACGCCTTCGCCGATGCGGCGATGATCCTGTCGGGTATGGGACCACTGAACCCGCTGACGACCGATGAAGCCAAGCTGTTCGCCGGGGCGTATGCGCTCTATTCCGGGCTGTTCCTGGTGGCGGCGGCGGGCCTGATCCTGTCGCCGGTGCTGCACCGGATCCTGCACCGCATGCACGCGGCCGATGAAGACGAGAATCCGCCAGAGCAGTGAGAGAGGCAGCGGTGAGAGAGGGTTTGACTGAATGGCTCTGAAGGACACGCTGTCGCCGCTTGGCCTGTTCTCGGCCCTGACGCCCAAGGACCCGTCGCGGCGCGTGCTGACCGCCGCGCCCTTCGGTCCTGGGCCGCGGCAGAGGCTCGATGTCTATGCGCCCCCGAAGGCGGCCGCCGCGGCGCCGGTCGCGGTGTTCTTCTATGGCGGCTCCTGGGAGACCGGGCGGCGCCAGGACTACGGCTGGGCGGCGCGGGCCCTGGCGGCCCGGGGTTTCCTGACGCTGTTGCCGGACTACCGGATCTATCCGGAAGCCGTCTATCCGGCCTTCCTGGAGGACGGGGCGGCGGCGGTGCGCTGGGCCGTGGACCATGCGCGCGCCCATGGCGGCGACCCGACGCGGATCGTGCTCGCCGGGCATTCGGCCGGCGCCTACATCGCCACCATGCTGGGCCTGGAGCCGCGCTGGCTGGAGGCCGCTCGCGTGGAGCGGTCGCGGATCAAGGCCATCGCCGGCCTGTCCGGGCCCTATGAGTTCGTGCCGTTCAAGAACGACACCATCATCCGCACTTTCGGCCACGCGGATGACCCCCACCTGACCCAGCCGTGGCCGCATGTGACCCCGGCTGCGCCGCCGGCCTTCCTGGGCCACGGCGACAGCGACAAGCTGGTCGGCCGCCGCAACCTGCGCACCCTGGCCGAGGCCTATCGCAAGCACGGCGCGACGGTGGAGGACCGGATCTATCCGGGCCTGGACCACGCCGGGATGGTGCTAGCGCTGTCCAAGCCGTTCCGTCGCCGGGGGACGGTGCTGGAGGATATGAGTTCGTTCCTGAGGCGGTGGGTTTAGGCGATGTCCAGCGGATAGCTAGGTAACAGTTCAGACCGGATAGCTAGGTAACACTTCCG
>CAZXVO010000245.1:0-5573 GCA_964643835.1 uncultured Phenylobacterium sp.
TGTCGGCGTGGAATTCCTTGAAGCTCTCGGCGCAATCGCCGCCCTGCAGCAGGAAGGCCCGGCCCTCGGCGACGTCGCCCAGCAACTGCTTGAGGCGGCGCGCTTCACCGGCGAACACCAGGGGAGGCATGCCGCGCAGGGTCTGTTCGACCCGCGTCAGGGCTTCCAGGTCCGGATAGTCCTCGGGGATATGCTTTGCGGTCTTGGCGCGCCAGGACGCCGGATTCCAGTGCTCGGTCATGCTTCTCTTCCGCGCCCGCAAACGCGGGCCGGGCCTTCTACTCCGTAAAGACGGCGACAGTCGACCTTGACGTGGCGGCCGGGGCCTTGCGCCGCAAGGGGGCTCGCAGCAGGCCGACACAGGCGGCGGCGGCGAAGGCGCCCAGGGCCAGCCACCACTCCTGCCACACTCCGAAACTGAAGGCGCCGAAGGTCAGATAGATGGCGGCGGTGGCGACCGCCGTGGCGGCGGCCGGGTCGCGCGCGCGCCGGCCCAGGCCTGCGACAACCGCCACCCAGAACACCGCCGCGCCCACCGCCCCGATCAGGCCGAGCTCCAGCCAGATCTGCAGAGGCGCGTCGTGGGGATGCAGCACGATACCGGGGCCAAAGGCCCGGCTGGCGTCCAGGCCCCAGCCGCGGGCCGGATGGTCGCTGATCCAGTCGGCGGCGTGGCGCCAGTATCCCATGCGCTCGGACCAGGAGAGCGGCATCACCGCCTCCAGCTTGCGCCACAGGCCTATGCTGCGTGCGCCCCAGACCAGGGCCGGCGCGGTGAGAAACAGGGTGGCCACCACGCCCGCGATCAGCCTCGGACCCCAGCGCGGCCAGATCCAGGCCACCAGGCCCGACACCCCACCTACGCCTAGGGCCAGCAGGGTGGCGTCATAGCCAAAGACGAGGCTCGGCCAGATGATCCCGGCCAGGATCGGCAGGCCCAGCCAGACCCCGCCGCCATAGCGCGCCGCCGCCAGGATCGCGGCCGGCGCAAACAGGGTTAGGCCGAACAGGCCCTGAGCGACGTTCTTGACCCCGAGGTCCGGGCGGATGGGGTCGTGCAGGGCGTCGCGCAGGGCGCGGTAGCCCGCAGCTCCGGTCAGGCCCTCGCCCAGCAGCACCAGCCCCAGGATCACGCACGACCAGGCGAAGACCCGCAGATGGAGGACCCGCCCCCCCACAGACGCGCGGCGCGCCCCCGTCACCACGGCGGTGAACAGAACCGTCTCGGCCAACAGCTTGGCGGCCGTGGATTCCCCCAGGCCGTCGGGCGCAAAGGGGCTCCAGATCGATGAACTGACCGCCCACAACAGCACCGTGATGATCGCGATAGCGGCGGGCCGGTCCTGCTCCTCAACCGTAAGCGTCCGCAGCATCAGCAGACCAGCCAGAGCCGCGAGCGGCGCAAACGCCAGCGGACCCAGCCAGCCGGCCGGCGCCGCCAGGGCGAAGATCACCGCCAGCACCCCGCCGCACCAGGCGGAGAGCCGGTCAGGGCTGGCCGCCGCCGCTTGTGTCACGCGCCCACCGGCACGTGTTTGTCACGCATGGTCACCAGCTCTTCGGCCAGGGTCGGGTGCACCGCGCAGGTCGAATCCCACTGCGGCTTGGTCACCCCCATCTTCAGGGCGATGGCCGCCATCTGGATAATCTCTGGCGCGTCCGGCCCGACCACATGGCAGCCCAGGATCTTCTCGCTGTCGGCGGCCACCACCAGCTTGATCAGGCAACGCTCGTCGCCGCCATAGAAGGTGGTCTTCATCGGCCGGAAGCGGGACAGGTAGACGTCGACCTTACCGTGCTGGCGACGGGCGTCGGCCTCGGACAGGCCCACGGAGCCGACCGGCGGCTGCGAGAACACCGCCAGAGCCACCATCTCGTGGTCAAAGCTCTGCGGATTGTCGTGGAACTCGGTCTGGGCGAAGGCCGCGCCCTCGCGGATGGCCACCGGCGTCAGGTTGATGCGATCAGTGACATCGCCCACGGCCCAGATGTGGTCGGCGCTGGTCTTGGAGAACTGATCCACCGCCACAGCGCCGCTCTCGGTCAGCTTCACGCCGGCAGTCTCCAGCCCCAGGCCCTCGACATAGGGCTTGCGGCCGGTGGCGAACATCACGACGTCGGTCTCGATGGCGTGGCCGTTGGTCAGGTGATTGACCAGGCCCGTGGCGGTCTTCTCGATCCGGTCATGCTGGGTCCCCAGCACCACCTTGATCCCGCGCTTCTTCATCTCTTCGGTCAGGTGGGTGCGCACGTCGTCGTCAAAGCCACGCAGGATATTGGCCCCGCGATAGACGAGCGTGGTGTCTACCCCGAGCCCCGCGAAGATGCCCGCGAACTCCACGGCGATATAGCCGCCGCCAGCCACCAGCACGCGCTTGGGCAACTGCGGCAGGTGGAAGGCCTCTTCCGAGGTGATGGCGTGCTCGATGCCGGGGATCTCCGCCGGCTTGAACGGCCGCCCGCCCGTGGCGACCAGGATCTTCCTGGCCGTGACCCTGCGCACCTGTCCGGTCTCGCCCGTAACTTCCAGCGCATGCGGGCCGACCACGCGGGCCTTGCCGTGCAGAAGCTCGGCGCCGGCGTTCTGCAGGTTGGTGACATAGATCCCCGACAGCCGGGCGATCTCGCGGTCCTTGGCCTCCAGGAAGGTCGGCCAGTCAAACACCGCCTGGCTCTTGGACCAGCCATAGCCCTCGGCCACCTGGGCGTAGTGGGCGAACTCGGCGGCGTAGACCATGAACTTCTTGGGCACACAGCCACGGATCACGCAGGTGCCGCCCACCCGGTATTCCTCGGCCACCGCCACCTTGGCGCCGGACATGGCCGCTACGCGGGCCGCACGCACGCCGCCAGAGCCCGCGCCGATGACGAAAAGGTCGTAGTCGTAGTCCGCCACGAATAACTCCTCAGGGTTCCAGGGTGACGACGCCGTCCGGCGTCCCCACCAGGGCCATATCGGCCAGGTCAAGGAACAGGCCGTGATCGACGACGCCGGTCACGCTCTTCAGCGCCGCCGCCAGCGCGGCGGGCTCCTCGATCCGCCCGCACGCCGCGTCATAGATAAGGTTGCCGCTGTCGGTCTTCACCGGGGCGCCGTCGCGGCTTCTCAGGCGCGGCGCCATGCCGATGTCGTAGTCGACCAGCACGTCACAGATCCGGGCCATGGTCGACTTGTGGCCAAAGGCCACCACTTCGATCGGCAGGGCGAACTTGCCCAACATCGTCACCCGTTTGGCCGCATCGGCGATCACCACGCAGCGCCGGGAATTCTCCCAGACCAGCTTCTCACGCAGCAGGGCCCCGCCCCCGCCCTTGATCAGTGACAGGGCCGGGCCGATCTCATCGGCGCCGTCCACGGTCAGGTCGATGGTCGAGACTTCGTCCAGCTGTTTGATCTTCAGGCCCAGGTCCGTGGCGAGCTCGGCGGTGGCCACAGAGGTCGGGACGCCCACGACATCCTTGAGTCCGCGCGCCGCCAACGCCTTGACGAACCAGGCCGCGGTCGAGCCCGTCCCCAGGCCGACGACCATGCCGGGCTGGACGAGGGCGGCGGCCGCCTCGCCCGCGGCGCGTTTCTGATCGTCAGCGGTCATCTATTTCCAATAGCGGGGCGAGCGCGGCTTGGCAGTTATTTCTTCGCGCGCTTGGCGAGCTTGGCCGCCCGGAACCGCGCCGCCCAGCCGGGCTTCGCCACCTGCTCGGCCCGCTCCAGGGCCAGGGCGTCGGGCTCAACGTCCCGGGTGATCACCGAACCCGACCCGGTCATGGCCCCCGCCCCGATGGTCACCGGCGCGACCAGGGCGGAGTTGGAGCCGATGAAGGCGCCCTCGCCCACATGGGTGTCGTGCTTGTCGAAGCCGTCATAGTTGCAGAAGATCGTGCCGGCTCCGATGTTGGCCTTGGCCCCCACCGTGCCGTCGCCCAGATAGGACAGGTGATTGGCCTTGGCGCCCTCGCCCACCTTGACCTTCTTGACCTCGACGAAGTTGCCGATGTGGGCCTCGGCCCCGATGTCGGCGCCGGGGCGCAGCCGCGCATAGGGACCGATCAAGGCCCCCTGCCCCACCTTCGCGCCCTCCAGGTGGCTGAAGGCCCGGATCACCGCGCCGGTCTCGACGCTGACGCCGGGGGCGAAGACCACGAACTGTTCAAGCTGGGCGCCGGCGGCGATCTTGGTGTCCCAGGAGAAGTGCACCGTCTCCGGCGCCAGCATGGCCACGCCATCGGCCAGGTGATGCGCCCGCGCCCGGGTCTGGAAGATCGCTTCGGCCTGGGATAGCTGCATCGGCGTGTCACAACCCATCACCGCGCTCTCCGGCGCGAAGGCCACCTTGACCAGCTTCTCCTCGCCCGTCGCCAGGCCGACGATGGATGTGATGTAGTACTCCTGCTTGGCGTTCTTGTTGTCCACGCGGGACAGCCAGGCGAACATTTGCGCCCGGTCGGCGCAGTACATGCCGGCGTTGCAGGCCTTGACCGCCAGCTCCTCGGGCGTCGCGTCCTTGGGCTCGACAATCCGGATCAGGTGGCCGTCCGCCCCCAGGATCAGCCGCCCGTACAGCAGGGCGTCGGCCGGCTTGAATCCCAGGATCGACAGGGCCGCGCCCTGGGCGCGCAGGGCGAACAACGGCTCCAGGTCGGCAGGCCGCAATAGAGGGCAATCGCCATTGGTCACCAGCACGTCGCCGTCAAAGTCCGCCAGGGCGTCCTTGGCCGCCAGGACGGCGTGGGCCGTGCCCAGCGGCGGGTCCTGCACCGCCACCGCCTGCTCGCCCAGGCGCTTGACCACCAGGTCGCGGACGCCGGGGCTGTGATTGCCCACCACCACCACGATGCGCTCGCAGCCCGAGGCCTGCACCGTGTCGATCACCCAGTCCAGCAGGGTGCGGCCGCCCACCTTGTGCAGCATCTTTGGGATGGGCGACTTCATGCGCGTGCCCTGGCCGGCGGCGAGGATGACAGCGGCGCGTGCGGTCATGGGATCTGATCCTGGAATCGAAGTCGTTCGTTGCAATCTCGCGGCTCTTACCTGAAACGGCGAGCGGTTTCATTGGAGCGCGCCCTCCCCATGCCCGAGCTTTCTGTCCTGGATGGGGCGACCATCGCCTTTGATCTCGACGGCACCCTGGTGGACTCAGCCCCGGACCTGGTCGGGACCCTGAACCTGATCCTGACGCAGGAGGGCCTGCCCCTGCTGCCTTACGCGGCCGCGCGGTCCTTCATCGGCCATGGCGCCAGGCGCATGCTGGAGCAGGGCTTCGCCGCCCAGGGCCTCACCCCCACGGCGGAACAGATGGACGCGCTGTTCGCCCGCTTCCTCGCCCACTACCAGGACCACAGCATCGACCTGACGCGGCCCTTCCCCGGCGTCGCCGAAGCCTTAGCCGAACTAAAGGCCCGCGGCGCCCGGCTGACGGTCTGCACCAACAAGATCACCCCGCTGTCGCGGCCGATTCTCGAAGCCCTCGACCTCGCCCGCTATTTCGACGCCATCGTCGGGGCCGACCTGTCCCCGGCCCGCAAGCCCGACCCGCGCCACCTGGCGACCGCCGTCGAGCTGGCCGGCGGACGCC
>CAZXVO010000246.1:0-5556 GCA_964643835.1 uncultured Phenylobacterium sp.
TCGACGCTTAAGCGTCGAAGCCTTCAATCCCTCGGAAGTGTTACCTAGCTATCCGCTGGACAGTGAGGGGGAACGGCGGCGGACAGCCCCTCACCCTGCCCTCTCCCCGCAGGCGGGGAGAGGGTGGCGCAGCGCCTCACGTCACGTCCGGCTTTCGCTGCTTGCTGCGCTGCGATAAGCCCGTCGCATTCTTTTTGACGATCAGATTTGGGGAAGGGGATTTATGAGCATCAAGGGCAAGGCCTATATCGCGGGCGCCTACGAGCATCCGCTCCGCGACGCACCGGACAGGACCACCGCGCAGATCCACGCCGAGTGCGCCAAGGGCGCCCTGGCTGACGCCGGCCTGACCAAGGACGACGTGGACGGCTATTTCTGCGCCGGCGACGCGCCGGGCTTCGGCGGCCTGTCCATGGTCGACTATATGGGCCTGCGAAACGTCCGCCACACCGACTCCACCGAGACCGGCGGGTCGTCCTACATCGTCCACGTGGGCCACGCGGCCCAGGCGATCGCGGCCGGCAAGTGCAAGGTGGCACTGATCACCCTGGCCGGGCGTCCCCGCCAGAACAAGTTCTTCGGCGGTGGCGGATCGCGTCCGGGCCAGCTGTCCGACGGCCCGCCGGAAGCCGGCTTCGAGAACATCTACGGCGGCTCGACCCACAACACCTACGGCATGTGCGCCATGCGCCACATGTACGAGTACGGCACCACCTCGGAGCAGCTCGCCTGGATCAAGGTGGCGGCCAGCCATCACGCCCAGTGGAACGAGCACGCCTTCCTGCGGGACGTGGTCACGGTCGAGGATGTGGTCAATTCGCGGATGATCTCCGACCCGCTGCACCTGCTGGACTGCTGCGTGGTCACCGACGGCGGCGGCGCCCTGATCGTGGTGTCGCCCGAGATCGCCAAGAGCCTGAACCGCCCGCTGGTCAAGGTGATCGGCGCCGGCGAGAGCCCCAAGGGTCCGATGGGCGGCCGCTCGCTCGACCTGACCCATTCCGCCGCCGTCTGGTCCGGCCCGCCGGCCTTCGCCGAGGCCGGGGTCAAGCCGTCGGACATCAAGTACGCCTCGATCTATGACAGCTTCACCATCACCGTGCTGATGCAGCTGGAAGACCTGGGCTTCTGCGAGAAGGGCCAGGGCGGCAAGTTCGTCGCCGACGGCAACCTGATCTCGGGCGTAGGCAAGCTGCCCTTCAACACCGACGGCGGCGGCCTGTGCAACAACCACCCCACCAACCGGGGCGGCATCACCAAGGTGATCGAGGCCGTGCGCCAGCTGCGCGGCGAAGCTCATCCCAAGGTCCAGGTGGCGAACTGCGACCTGGCCATCGCCCACGGCACGGGCGGCTCCCTGGGCCTGCGTCACGGCGCCGGCACCGTCATCCTGGAACGGGAATAATCCGATGAGCGAGACCAAGACCCCCGAGGTCCGGAAGATTCCGGCCCCCGCCGTCAGCATCGAATCCAAGCCCTTCTGGGACGCCGCCACCGAGGGCCGCTTCCTGATCAAGCGCTGCACCTCCTGCGGCGAGGCCCACTGGTATCCGCGTCCGATCTGCCCCCTGTGCGGTTCGGAGGACACCGTCTGGGAAGAGAGCCCCGGCGAAGGTGTGATCTACACCTTCAGCGTCATGCGCCGCTCGCCGACCGGCCCCTACGCCATCGGCTATGTCACCCTCGATGAAGGTCCGGCCATGCTGACCAACTTCGTCGACTGCGACCTGGACCAGCTGGCGATCGGCCAGCGCGTGAAGCTGAAGTTCCAGGAGACCGAGAACGGCCCGCCCGTCCCGGTCTTCTCGCCGGTCTAAGGCCCTTCAGGACGCCCTGGCCTCTTCCGCGAAACGGCGGATCAGGGCGTCCGCTTCCTTTGGCCGGGTGACGCGGTGCACCCGCAGCCCGGCCCATTCCTCGCCATCCATCATCGCCTGGTAGCGCGCCTTGCGGCCCGCATAGGTGTCCCAGCTCCAGCGGATGGGATGCTCCTTGCTGAGCCAGCGGGCGAAGGTCTCCGTATTGCCGGTGCCTTCCCACAACTCCTGGCCGCCGATGGCCCGCACCAGCGACCGGCGCAGCACGCGGGTCATGATCCGCCAGCGCGGATAGTCGAGCCAGACGATGTCCGTCGCCCGGGCCCGGACCAGGTCGGAGACCTTCGAATAGTTGCCGCAGGCCGCCCAGCGATCAGCGGCCACCGCTTCGGCGGTGCGCCGTCGGAATTCCGCCGGATCATCCGTGTTCAGGTCCCGCCAGCCGGCCTGCCAGTTGATGGCGTCCAGCTCGATGTGGGTCCCGCCGATGGCGTGGGCGAGCTTGCGGGCGAAGGTGGTCTTGCCCGCGCCCGATCCGCCGACCACCGAGACCCGCATGGCGTCAGTCCTTGAAGCCCATCTCCGCCTTCACCTCGTCGGTGTTCTCACCCAGCCGCGGCGGGTGGTGGCGGATGTTGGAGGGTGAGCCGGTGAACTTCACCGGCGGCTTGATGGCGTTGTAGAGCCCGGCGTGCGGGTGGCGATACTGCTGGAAGAAGCCCACAGCCTTCAGGTGCTCGTCCTCGGGCAGGTCGTCCAGCCGAGCGGTCTTCACCACCGGGATCGAGAGGGGCTTCAGCAGGTCGAGCCATTCCTGGGTGGTCTTGCTCTCGCAGACCTCGCCCACCAGGGCATAGAGCTCGCTGATGTTCCTGGCCCGCGTCGCGTAGTCCGAGAACCGCGGGTCCTTGCCGAAGGTCTCGGCCATGCCGGCGGCGGCGAAGAACTGGTCCCACTGCTTGTCAGTATAGGGCAGGAGGCCGATATAGCCGTCCTTGGTCTTGTACGGCTTGCGGTTGGGGTTCGCGACCCGCTGATAGGCCCATTGCCCGACCGGCGGCTCGAAGGCGTGGTCGTAGAGGTGTTCGACCAGGTTGAAGCTGGTGACGCATTCCAGCATCGGCACCTCAATGAACTGGCCCTCGCCGGTGCGCTCCCGATGCAGCAGGCCGGCGGTGATCGCCTGGCACATGAACAGGCCAGAGACCTTGTCCGCCACCAGGGTCGGCAGGATGCGCGGGGCCGGATTGCCGTCCACCCGCGGCATCAGGTCGGCCAGGCCCGAGGCCGACTGGATCAGGTCGTCATAGGCCGGCTCCCCGGCGTAAGGTCCCTCCGAGCCGTAGCCGGCGGCATGGACATAGACCACGTCCGGGCGGATCGCCTTGACGTCCTCATAGGCCAGGCCCAGGCGCTTCAGGCCCTCGTAGCGGATGGAGGTCGCAAAGACCTCGCAGCTCTTGATCAGGGCTTCGAGGAAGGGCCGCTGGCTGGCGTCCTTCATGTCCATCAGGACGGAGCGCTTGTTGCGGTTGATGGTCAGGAAGATGGGACCCAGATCGCGGGGGCATTCCTGCGGCACATGGCCGGCCCAGCGCATGATGTCGCCGCCGTCGCCGCGGCCGGAGCCCGGGTCCTCCAGCTTGATCACCTCGGCGCCCTGGTCGCCCAGCATCTGAGTCGCATAGGCCCCGAACACCACGCTGGTCAGGTCCAGGATGCGGACGCCCTTCAGGGGCCCGGTGGCCTCGTTCGCCAGTTGTTTCGGGTCGCTCACGCCCTGCCTCCCTTAGTTTTGCAGATGGCGTAGCAGAGCCGGCCCGCTTGGCAATCCTGCCGCTGCGGCCAACGTCGTTTCCACATATGTGAAAATCTGGGGTTTCCCCTCGACCGCCCCTGGAGAAGGGCGCTCTTATCGGGACAACAAGACCAGGGAGGCTGCGTCATGGATTTCGCCCTATCCGACGAGCATCGGATGCTCAAGGACCTCACCGAGCGCTTCGTGAAGGATCACCTCATGCCCCTGGAGGGCGAGGTGATGAACCGCGAGGCCACGGGCCAGGGGATCTACCTCACCGACGAGGAACGCGAGAAGATCGACGCGGTGTCCAAGGAGCTGGGCCTTTGGGGCCTGGACGCGCCGGCCGACGTCGGCGGCTATGACCTGCCCTATGTCGCCCTGGTGGGCGTCAACGAGGCCATGGGCTCGACCATCACGCCCTACACCCTGCCGCCGGACTCGCCGAACCTGCGCATGCTGATGGCGACGGTGAATGAGCAGCAGCGCGAGGCCTATCTGGCCCCCTACGCCGCCGGCAAGACCATCAGCGCCATCGGCATTTCCGAGCCCGGCGCCGGCGCTGACCCGGCCGGCATGACCACCCGCGCGGTCCGCGACGGCGACGACTGGGTGCTGAACGGCCGCAAGATCTGGACGACCCGCGCCGCCCAGGCCGACTTCACCATCGTCATGGCGGTGACCGACAAGGAAAAGGGCTCCCGCGGCGGGATCAGCGCCTTCCTGGTGGATCGCGACACCCCCGGCTTCAACATCCTGCGTCGCATCCCGATGATCGGCGGCGCCTTCACCTATGAGATCGCGCTCGAAGACTGCCGTGTGCCGGGCTGGAAGCTGCTGGGTGTCGAGGGCCAGGGCTTTGCGCCGATGCAGGTGCGCCTGGGCACCCGACGGATGGAGATGGCCGCTTGGTGCATCGGCCTGGCCCAGCGGGCGCTCGACATGATGTGCGAGTACGCGCCCCAGCGGGTGACCTTCGGCGCCCCCCTGTCGAGCCGCCAGTCGGTCCAGTGGTGGGCGGCCGACGCCGCCATGAAGATCCACGCCGCGCGGCTGATGACCTATGACTGCGCCTGGAAGCTGGACCAGGGCCGCGACGTGCGGCAGGAAATCTCGATGATCAAGGTCTTCGCCACCGAAATGGCGTGGGAGATCATCGACAACGCCATGCAATGTTTCGGCGCCATGGGCATGACCAAGGAAATTCCCCTGCAGCTGATGGCTGCCGAGGTCCGGAACATGCGAATCTATGACGGGCCCTCGGAAGTCCACCGCATGGTGGTGGCCCGCAACCTGATGGGGGGATCCCGGAGATGACGAAAGATATCAAGGTCGAGCACGAGGGCCACGTCGCCACGGTGACCTTCAACCGGCCGCCCAACAACCACGTCTCTGTGGGCCTGATGCGCGACCTGGCCGACCTGCTGGAAGGCCTGGACGGCGACGGCAAGACCCGCGCCGTGGTGCTGGCCTCGGAGGGCAAGCCCTTCTGCGCCGGCGCCGACCTGGTCTCGGCCGACGGCATCGGCGGCTCGGGCATGAGCGGCATCGCGCCCCTCTATGACCAGGCCGTGCGCCTGTTCGCCATCGAGACCCCGATCGTCGCCGCCGTGCAGGGCGCCGCGGTGGGCGCTGGCCTGGGCCTCGCCCTGGTCGCCGACTTCCGCGTGGCCGCGCCGGAAGCCCGGTTCAGCGCCAACTTCGTCAAGCTGGGCTTCCACCCCGGCTTTGGCCTGACCCACACCCTGCCTCGCGCCATCGGTCAGCAGCGCGCCGACCTGATGTTCCTCACGGGGCGCCGGGTGAAGGCCGAGGACGCTCTGGCCTGGGGCCTGGTGGACGAGGTCGTGCCGCTGGAAGGCCTGCTGCCCGCCGCCCGGGCGCTCGCGCACGAGATCGCCGAGAACGCGCCCCTGGCCGTGCGCGCCACCCGCAAGACCC
>CAZXVO010000247.1:0-5384 GCA_964643835.1 uncultured Phenylobacterium sp.
CCTCGGTGACCATGCCGTCGCCTTCGCCGGACACCCAGACGCGGTGGTTCTTCCAGGACGGCACATAGCGGCTGACCGGATCGTTCAGCTGGAAATAGCCACGCTCGAACAGCATCATCAGCGCCACCGAGGTGATCGGCTTGGTCATCGAATAGATGCGGAAGATGGCGTCGTCGCGCATGGCCTTGCCGCGCTCGACGTCCATGCTGCCGAAGGACTTCAGATAGGCCTGATGGCCGCGGCGCGAGACCAGTACCTGGCAGCCGGCGATCTTCTGCGGGCCGATATAGTTGCGCTGCAGATGGTCATCGATGCGCTCGAGCCGCGCGGCGTCGAGGCCCGTCCACTGGGATTGGGCGTCCATGAAAAAATCCTCCCGAAAAATAGCGGTCGCTGAAATAGGCGGGCATCATGCGCGCCGAATGCGGCCCAAGCCAAGCAAAACCATGCCGTAGGGAGAGCGCCCTTGCCGACGTCCGAGCCCGAGGAAATCCTCGACCCCGACCTGCCGATCTGCGATCCGCACCATCACCTGTGGGACTTCCCCGGCGCGCGATACCTGCTGGACGAGCTGTTGGCCGACACCGGCTCCGGGCATCGGATTGAGAGCACGGTGTTTGTGGAATGCACGGCCTTCTATCGGGCCGGCGTTCCCCCGCAGCAGGCGTTCGTGGGCGAGACCGAGTTCGTGAATGGCGTGGCGGCGATGAGCGCGTCGGGCCGCTATGGCGAGACCCGGGCCTGCGCTGGCATCGTCGGCCGGGCCGACCTGGCCGGGCTCGATGTGGACGCCACCCTGGCCGCCCATGTGCGGGCGGGCAATGGCCGCTTCCGGGGGATCCGGCACGCCGGGGCCTGGGACGCGAGCCCCGAGATCCGCGAGGCCCACACCCATCCGCCTGAGGGCTTGTACGCCAGCCCGGCCTTTCGCGCCGGGTTCGCCAAGCTGAAGGCTCACGGCCTGTCCTTCGACGCCTGGCAGTTCCATCCCCAGCTGGCTGAGGTGACCGACCTGGCCCGCGCCTTCCCCGAGACCACGATCATCCTCGACCACGTCGGCGGCCCCTTGGGCATCGGCCCCTATGCCGGGCGGCTCGACGAGGTGTTCGCCGCCTGGAAGCGCGACATCCAGGAGCTGGCTCGCGAGCCCAATGTGGTGGTCAAGCTGGGCGGCCTGGGCATGGCCACCTGCGGCTTCGGCTTTCATCACCGCGAGGTCCTGCCGAGCTCGACCGAACTGGCCGACGCCTGGCGGCCCTGGATCGAGACCTGCATCGCAGCCTTTGGCCCCACGCGCGGGATGTTCGAATCCAACTATCCGGTGGACGGGGTCTCGTGCAGCTATGCGACCCTGTGGAACGCGCTGAAGCGCATCGCCGCCGGGGCTTCGGCGGACGAGAAGCGCCTGCTGTTCCGTGACGCGGCCCGCCGCATCTATCGCCTCGACGAGGAGACCACCTAATGAACCCGCTTCTGATCCAGCTCGGCGAGGCCGTGGGCCAGTCCCTGAAACGCCGGGGCGAGACCGTGGCCGTGGCCGAGAGCTCGTCCGGCGGCCTGATTTCGGCGGCCCTGCTCGGCATGGGCGGGGCCTCGGCCTACTATCTGGGCGGCGGGGTGATCTACACCGCCAAGGCCCGCTTCCGCCTGCTGGCGCTGCGGCGCGTGGCGGTGACCGGCATGCGTTCGGCGAGCGAGCCGTACGCCCTATTGCTGGCGCGGACGGTGCGCGAGCGGTTCGGGGCGACCTGGGGGATTTCAGAAACCGGCGCGGCCGGCCCGACCGGCAATCCCTATGGCGACGCCGCCGGCCACACCTGCATCGCCATCTCCGGTCCCCTGGAGTTCGCGACGACGCTGGAGACCGGGGAGAGCGACCGTCTGGCCAATATGGACGCCTTCGCCGCCGCCGCCCTGGAACTGTTGCGCAAGGCGACTGACGCCTAGTCCTTCTTTGCCCCGCTGAGGTCCGGCACGTAGAGGCCGGTGGCGAACTTGGCCAGGAAGCCTTCGGGGCGGATGCGCGCCCCGAACTCGGCGCAGGGGTCGGGTTCGCCGATCTTGCGGGACTTGTGGTCCTTGGCCGTCATCGTCCGGGCCGCGGCGTCGGCGAAGGGCTCGGCGAACTGCAGGGCGTCGCCGATGCGCGACAGGGAGGGATCGTCCGTGCCCACCGGCTTGGCGGTCCGCCGCCAGCTGATCGCGGCGATCTGCTCGCCGGCCGGCGCCAGCATCTCGGCCTCCATGGCCAGGGCGCCGGTGGTGCCCGGCGCCCGCACGCCCAGGGGGCCGGGGATGAAGAAGCTGGCCGCCGCCGAGGCCGCCGAAGCGAACCGGCCGGTGGGCTCAACGTCGGCGATGGCGGCGCGGACCTTGTGGGCCTCGGCCGTCCCGTGCGGCGCAAACTCGTAGCGCTTGCTGAGTTCGAAACAGAGCTGGGCGTCCACCTCGCGGGCCAGGGCCTTGCGTTCCGCCTCGGTCATCCAGGCGAGGGTGGCGCTCGGCGCATAGACGGTTGGCGCGATAGCCACCTTGCGCACCTGGGCGAGGGCAGGGGCGTCCTGGCGCTCGCGGATGCTGGCGCGCACCGTGTCGGTGCGGGCGGGCATCTCGTCATAGCGGCTGAGGAAGCCGCTGTTGGGCGCGGGCGCGCTGGCGCAGGCGGCCAGGGGGGCGATCAGCAGGAGGGCGAGGGCAGCGCGCATCAGGATATCCAGAGCTTGGGGGAGCATTACCCCATATACGCCCAGGCGTAGCGGCGGATGCGGAGTTCGCGTCGGATTGTTCGCCCCTGGGCTGGCGAAATAAGCGTATGCAATGCGCGGGCACGGGCTAAACTGAAGGCTGTAATTTTGCGACGGATCGCCCGATGGCGCTCCGGCGGGGTGAGTTCCACCCTTCGTTCGTGACCACGATGCGGTCTCGCTAGAGCTTCTCGGGGGGAGATGCATGGACTTTGGGATCAAGCGCGGGCTGTCGCGCGTCCTGTGCCTCGCCGCCGGGCTGCTGTTGTTCTGGAGCCCCGTCTCGGCGGCCCCCGTCTATCCGGCCCTGACCGGCCGGGTGATCGATGGCGCCGGCGTTCTTCCGGCCAGTGTCGAAGATGCTCTGGCGGCCCAGTCCCAAGCCCTTGAGGCTCGCACGACGGATCAGTTCGTCGTCATTACCGTGCCATCGCTGCAGGGCGTCTCCATCGAAGAGTACAGCCTGGGCCTGGGCAAAAACTGGCGGCTGGGACAGATCGGCAAGAACAACGGCGTGCTGCTGGTCATCGCCCCCAATGAGCGGAAGGTCCGGATCGAGCCCGGCTCCGGCCTGGAGACGGTGCTGGATCACACGACCGCCCAGGCCATTGTCCAGGACATGATCCTGCCCAGGTTCCGCAAGGGCCAGCTGGCGAAGGGCGTGAGCGATGGCGCTGAAGCGATCATCGCGCGCCTGGACGCCAATGCGGCGCCAGCCCCCTCCGCGGCTGTGGCCCCTCAAGCGCTTGCGGCGTCGGCCGCGCCCGCCGCGACGCCGACCCCGGCGTCGGTAAAGAGCGACAATATGAGCTCCCTGTTCGCGCTGGTGGTCGTCTGTCTCATCTTCTTCGTGATCTACAAGGTTGTGGTCGGCGTCCTTCGCGTCCTGGCCGGCTTGATCGGCCTCGCCTTCCGTCCCCGAGGCGGCCCGGGTGACGCCGCCTATCCTGCGGGAGCTTTTCCGCCCCAGGCCTATCCCCAAGGGGGCTTCCCGCCGCAGGGTTTCCCACCTCAGGGATTTCCGGCTCAGGGAATTCCGGCTCAGGGGTTCCCGCAGGGCGTCATGCCGCCGGGATACTACCCGCAACGCGGCTACGGCTTTTCGCCCTTCCTCAACCGCGCCGGACTGTTCGGCGCGGGCGCGGCGGCGGGGGTGCTGGCGAACTGGTTCTTCAACCGCCGGGGTGGCTCCCATCGGACGACTGGCGGCGCCATGACCGATGCCGCTCCGTCCTACACCCCCTCCAGCAGCGGGACGATCTCGGCCGGCGGCGGGTCATTTGACAGCGGCGGGTCATCCGGAGGCGGCAGCTTCTCGGGCGGTGGCGGTTCATTTGGGGGAGGCGGCGGCGCCTCCGGGAGCTGGTGAGAATGTTGAGTTCCGAAGATCATCAGCGTCTCGCCGCCGCCGTGGCCGCAGCCGAGGCCAGGACCTCCGGCGAGATCATGTGCGTCGTCGCAGATGCGGTGTCGGACTATCGCGACGTTCCCCTTGGCTGGGCGGTGACGGCCGCCCTGCTTGTCCCGCCCGTGCTGCTTGCCGTCGGACTGCCGCTGGAAAGCGCGGCGGCGCTGGCCATGCACTGGACGGCTGGCTCCGCCCTGGTCGGGTGGCTCGTGGCCTATGTTGCGACCCAGGCGGTGGTCTTCGCGCTGGTCCGATGGATTGTGGGTCTGTCGTCCGTGCGTCGGCTGCTGACCGGCCGAGCGGCGGTGCGCGCCCGGGTTCGCCAGGCGGCGCAGGCCCACTTCGTCGGCGCCTTGACCCTGGTGAAGCCCGGCCAGCCGGCGGTGCTGATCTTCGCCTCGGAAGGCGACCGTCAGCTCGAGATCCTGGCCAATCCGGTCATCGACGCGGCGGTGCGCCCAGGCGCCTGGACCACAGTCGCCGACCGCGCCGTGCAGACCGTGCGCGACAAGGGCCTGGCCGACGGCCTGATCCTGGCCGTCGAGCTATGCGGCGCCGAACTTCAGGGCGCGTTTCCTGACGACGGCGCGGTCAACGCCCTGCCGGATCGCGTAGCCGAGATCTGATCTCGCCTATTCCATGAAGCCCGGCATCCAGCCCTCGTGGGCGGACCGCAGCGTCGCGAGCGGCAGGCTGAACAGGCCATCGGCGCCCAGGGCGTCGCCGCCCGCCTGACCCACAACAGCGGCGGGAACGCCGGCCTTCTGGGCGGCCGCCAGCACCGACGGGGCGTCGTTCACGGCGATCAGGTAACGGGCCTGGTCCTCGCCGAACAGGGCGGCGTGGGGGGCGAGCGACCCGTCAAGCTTCAGGGTCAGGCCGGTGTTCGAGGCCAGCGCCACATCGGCGGCGGCGGCGATGAGGCCACCATCCGAAAGGTCAAGCACGACAAGGGCTTGGGCCGAATCAATGAGAGACCGCACGAAGTCGCCGTTGCGCTTCTCGACCGCCAGGTCGACCGGCGGCGGGGCGCCGTCCTCGCGGCCCAGGAGCTCGCGCAGATACATCGAGGCGCCCATGTCGCCGCGGGTCTCGCCCACCAGCACCAGGGCCTGGCCGGCCTTCAGCCCGCTGAAGTCGGCGCGCTTGGCGTAGTCGGCGATCAGGCCCACAGCTCCGACGGTCGGGGTCGGCGGAATGGCCGCGCCGTTGGTCTCGTTGTAGAGGCTGAC
>CAZXVO010000248.1:0-5347 GCA_964643835.1 uncultured Phenylobacterium sp.
TCTGCACGAAGGTCATGTAGCGGGCGACGGCTTCGGCGCCGTAGGCCTCGATCATGCCGGACACCGCCGCCGCGCCGGCCGGGCAGGCGGCGATCTGGGCCTTGAGGGCGGCGAGGGTGCGGGCGGGCGCGCGGCGGGGCCAGGCGCCGGCGGTCAGCGCGGCGCGGGTCTCGGCCTCCAGGAAGACGCCGCCGCGCATGATCGGCAGAGCGTCGAGCAGGACGCCTTCCTCGTCGATGCTCCGGGAGAAGGGCGGCATGGAGCCGGGCTGGATCCCGCCCACATCGGCATGGTGCCCGCGGGCGGCGACATAGAAGGCGGGCTTCGCCTCCTGGCCCATGAAGACCGGCATGACCACGGTGATGTCGGGCAGGTGGGTGCCGCCGGCATAGGGGTTGTTGAGCGCGAAGGCGTCGCCGGGGTTCAGGACCGGGTGGCGGTCGCGGACCGCGCGGACCGAGGCGCCCATGGAGCCCAGGTGGACCGGCATGTGCGGCGCGTTGGCCACCAGGCCGCCGTCGTCGTCGAACAGGGCGCAGGAGAAGTCGAGCCGCTCCTTGATGTTCACCGAGTGGGCGGTGCGCTCCAGGGCCGCGCCCATGGCCTCGGCCACCCCCATGAAGCGGCGGTTGAACAGCTCCAGGGTGACGGGGTCGGGCTTGTCGAGGGCGATGACTCGATGGGCCAGGGCGCCGTTGCGGGTGAGGCGGATCAGGCCGTCGGCCTCGGCCTGGGCGCGCCAGCCGGGGGCCAGGGCGATCTGGGTGTCGCCGCGCACGATCAGCGCCGGGCCGTTGGCGGTGGTCAGGGTCTCGGCGGCGAGGATGGGGGCGTCGTGGGTTGTTCCGCCCGCATACATCTCCACCCGCTCATCCCCGCGGATGGGGGGACCCTGGCTTTTTTCGGCGGGCGGGGCACTACCAGGAAAACCCCCGGGGTCCCGGCTTTCGGGGGTATGAGCGGCACTTATTTGAACCGCCTCCGCCTCCACGCTGGCGATCAGGATGGTGCGCTGGGGTTCGATGAAGCCGAACAGGCGCTGGTGAGCGGTCTCGAAGGTCGTGCGGAGGTCGGCCAGGGAGGACAGCGGCGCGGGCAACTCGGCGTCGGCGCCGTCATAGCGGAGGCGCAGGGTCAGGCGGATCTCGCCCTCGTCCGCGCCCTGTTCGGCCAGGGCCTTGCGGGCGGCGGTCTCGACGTCGGCGCAGAGGGCCTTGGCCTTGGCGAGGCCTTCGTCATCGAGGGCCACATCCAGGCCGGCCTGGCGCAGGGCTGCGACCCGGGCCTGGCCGATGCCCCAGGCGGACAAGACGCTGCCGTGGCGGGGGCAGAGCACCTCGTCGATCCCCAGCGCCTCGGCGGCCTGACAGGCGACCTGGCCGGCGGCGCCGCCGAAGGCCACCAGGGCGTGGTCGCGGGGGTCGAAGCCACGCTCGGTCGAGATGCGGCGCACGGCCTGGGCGGTCTGTTCGACGGCGACGGCGACAAAGCCCTCGGCCGCGGCCTCGAGGCTCTGCGCGCCCATGGCGGCGGCCAGTTCGGCCACGCGGGCGCGGGCGGCCTGCTGGTCCAGGGGCTGGTCGCCCTTGGGGCCGAACACCTTGGGGAAGAAGCGGGCGTCCAGGCGCCCCAGCACGATGTTGGCGTCGGTGACGGTGGCCGGGCCGCCGCGCCCATAGGCGGCCGGGCCCGGATCGGCGCCGGCGCTTTCGGGACCGGAGCGGGCGCGGAAGCCGTCGAAGCCCAGGATCGAGCCGCCGCCAGCGGCCACGGTCTCCACATCCAGCATCGGGCTGCGCAGGCGGGCGCCGGCCACGCGGGCCACGTCCTTGCGCTCCAGCACCCCGGCATAGCGGCAGACATCGGTTGAGGTGCCGCCCATGTCGAAGCCGATGACGGCGGCGCTGTCGGCCTGTTCGGCGGTGCGGGCCACGCCGACCACGCCGCCTGCGGGTCCGGAGACCACGGCGTCCCGGCCGCGGAAACTGGCGGCGTCGACCAAGGCGCCCGACGAGGTCATGAAGTAGAGCGGCGCGCCGGCGACGGCGGCGGCCACCCGGTCCACATAGGCCCTGAGCACCGGGGTCAGGTAGGCGTCAGCGATGGTGGTCTCGGCCCTGGGGATGAACCGTGGCAGGGGCGAGACCTCGTGGCTGAGCGCCACGAAGGGGAAGCCGACCTCGCGGGCGATCTCCCCCGCCGCCAGCTCATGGGCGGGGTTCAGGTCCGAATGCAGGAACGCAATTGCGCAGGCCTGGTAGCCCTCGGCCAATGCAGCGGTCAGCCGGGCGCGCAGGGCCGCGCCGTCCAGGGGGCGCACGACCTTCCCTTGCGCGTCCAGGCGCTCTGCGGCCTCGACGACGCCGGCGTAGAGCGGTTCGGGCCGGCGGATCTCCAGGGCGAACAGGTCCGGCCTCGCCTGGTCGCCGATCAGCACGGCGTCGGAGAAGCCGTCGGTGGTCACGAACAGGGGCTTGGCGCCCCGGCGTTCCAGCAGGGCGTTGGTGGCGACCGTCGTGCCCATCTTGATGCCCGCCACGCGGGCGGCGGGGAACGGGGCGCCGGGGGCGGCGTTCAGGACCCGGCGCATCGCCTCGACCGCGGCGTCGGGATAGGCCGGGGAGGCGGAGAGCAGTTTCAGGGACACTTCGGCGCCGTCGTCCGCGCGGCCGATCACGTCTGTGAACGTGCCGCCCCGGTCGATCCAGAAACTCCAGAGCCTGTCCAAAACTTAATTTCCCTCGCGGTAGGTATGCATTGTCGGTGCATCCGCCTGACGCTACAAACCGAAATACCCGCATGAGCTTCTGGCGCAACATCGCAGGTCTGGCCGTCCGCCGCCCCGACGCAGCGGAGTGCGTAGACTGTCCGCCCGGCCCGCCGGGTGAGGATCCCGCATTCTCGACCGCCGTCACTGCCCTGGGCGCCAAGCTGGCCAAGGCCGACGGCCGGGCGCAGGTCTCCGAATTCGACGCCTTCGCCCAGGTCTTTACGCCGGATGTCGAGTCCGAGCGGAACATCCATCGCCTATACGACCTGGCCCGCCAGACCACCCGCGGCTTCGAGAGCTACGCCAAGCGCCTCGCCAAGCGCTATCGCAACTGTCCGCAGATCCTTGAGGACGTGCTGGACGGGTTGTTCCACATCGCCGCCGCCGATGGGGTCGTGTCGCAGGAAGAGCTCGACTACCTGGAGCAGGTGGCCTGGCACTTCGGGTTTTCGGCCCTGGCCTTCCGCCGCCTGAAGGCCACGCACCTGGGGCTGGCGCAGGACGATCCCTACGGCGTGCTGGAGGTTCCGCACGACGCGCCGGACGATCATGTGCGCATCGCCTGGAAGAAGGCCCTGGTGGAGAGCCACCCCGACCGCGCCCGCGCCCGGGGCCTGCCGTCCGAATATGTCGCCGTGGCCGAGGCCAAGGCGGCGGCCATCAACGCCGCCTTTGACGCCGTGATGCGCGAACGTCGCGGCCTGGCGCTCGAAGGCGTGGCATGATGCGGCTGATCCGCTCAATTTTCTCGACGAGTGTTGACGACGCCCGTCGTCGGACCGACATAATTCGATAAGGGCCGCCAAAAGGGCAGCCAGCCGAGGACGCCATGGTCAGGGAATTCGCCCGCAAGCACGGTTCTGCCCTTCGCAGCTTCGCCATGGTCGGCGGCGCGCTCGCCACCACGGCGGCGGTCGCTGTCGGGGCGATCCTGGCCCTGTTCGCCGCCGCGACGGTGGTGATCATCGCGGTGATGTCCAGCGCCCTTCTGGGCCTCTCGGGCCTCGCCCTGCGCGCCCGCCGCACGGCTGCGGCCCGCGCCGACGGCGTAATCGAAGCCCGCAACATGGGCGGCCACCACTGGGTCGCCTACGGCTGGAACGAGCGCGGGCGCTGATCCCGGCCACTATGTCGACTTGCGGCTTGACGCCACAGCTACCTCCGGTTCTGTTCGCCTAGCCCCATTCTGGGGGAGGGCTGAGTGCTGGACAGGCTGAGGCGTGGGCCGCTCTACCGATATGGCGTGGGCCTGGCCGCCTTCGCTACGGCCCTGGGCGTGCGCGCGGTCCTGGCGCCCTGGTTTCCGCCAGGTTTTCCCTATGTGACCTTTTTTCCGGCGGTGGTGATCACCGCCTATGTCGCTGGGCGCGGGCCGGCGGTGTTCTGCTCAGCCCTGTCCCTGGTCGCCGCCTGGACCTGGTTCGGGCCGCCGGGGGGCTTCCACTGGAACGTCTCGACCGCGGTCGGCGTCACCTTTTTCGTCTTTGTTGTCGCCGTGGACATCTTCTTCATCGACGGGATGCGCAGCGCGCTCGACCGGCTGGAGCAGGAGCGGGCGCGCTCGGCGCGGCTTTCGGAAGCCCGGGACCTGCTGGCCCAGGAACTCCATCACCGGGTGAGCAACAACATCCAGGTGGTGGCCTCGCTGCTACGGCTGCAGGCCGACGCGGTGACCGATCCCCAGGCTCGGCGCAGCCTGGCCGAGGCCAGCCAGCGGGTGGACGTGATCGCCGTCATCCAGCGCCAGCTGCAGGCCCTGGAGGGGGATGCGCCGCCGTTCCGCGATCTCGCCCAGCAGCTCCTGCAGGACGCCGCCGAGGCGGCCGGCGCGGCGGTGGACCTGGTGGTGGATGGGGGCGAGGCGACGCTCGATCCGCAGCATGCGACTCCGGTCACCCTGGTGATGCTGGAATGCTTCAATAACGCCCTGGAGCACGGCTTTGGCGGCAGGGGTGGGGGACGTATTGATGTTCGCCTGGACCAGTCCGGGCCCGAGCACCGGCTGACTGTGGCCGACGACGGCGCGGGCCCGCCCGAGGGCTTCGACCTGAAGCGGACCAAGAGCTTGGGCCTGAGGATCACCCGGGCCATGGCCGCCCAGATCGACGGGCGGTTCGAGATCGTCCGCGAGGGCGAACGCACGGTCTGCATCCTGACCTTTCCGGGCGTCCCGGCCTGATCGCTGAACAGTGATAAGTCGGGCTTGCGGGGGCCGTGCCCGCCCTCTACCGTCGCCTTTCAAACATTCGTTGGGAGGAACGGCATGATCGGCATCATCGCGACCCTGAAGGTCGCCGAGGGCAAGAACGCGGAATTCGAGGCGATCTTCACCGACCTCGCCGCGCAGGTGAAGGCCAACGAGCCGGGCTGCGTCGCCTATCAGCTCACCAAGAGCCGCACCGACCCGCAGACCTACAAGGTTCTGGAACTCTACGCCGACCAGGCCGCGCTCGCCGCGCACGGCCAGACCGAATATTTCAAGGCCGCGCAGCCGAAGATGGGCCCCTGCATGGGCGGGCGTCCTGAAATCGAAGTGCTCGACGGCGTCGGCTAAGGGAGAGAACGGTCATGGACCTC
>CAZXVO010000249.1:0-5346 GCA_964643835.1 uncultured Phenylobacterium sp.
CGCCGGCGTTCTCGCCCGGGCCACAGATGCCCTTGGGCCCAGAGGTCGGGAAGGTGGACAGGTGCTTCTTCGAGGACTTGTAGGAACAGTGCTCGGACCACATCACCGAGAACACGCCGAGCTCCACGAGATTGGGCTCGCGGTTCAGGCGGCGGACGATGAGGTCGAATTCCTCGGGCTTCAGGCCGAATTCGGCGGCCGTTTCGGCCAGGGTCTTGGCAGGCTTGGCGCTCATGGCGGGGCTTCTACCCGGACTCGCGCGCAAGGGCGATAGGGCGCTCGCCGGAAACGGCCTCTATCTGAGGATCAGCATGAACCCGGCGAGCAGAAAGCTGCCGACGCCCGCCGCGACCAGGAGCCAGACCACCAGGTTGATCATGGCCCCGCCTCAGCGTCCCGGGCGCGGCAGGGCCGCGGCTTCGGCCGAGCTCAGGCGGATCATGACGGCCCCGCCGGGCAGTTGCTCAGTGATCAGGCTGTCATAGACCCTCTGCTCGAAGGAGATCGGGGCCGGGGCCGGCGGCTTGGCGGCCCAGGTGGACCAGGTCGCCGTCAGCACCAGCAGGGCCGCGCCCCAGGCGCCGAGGGTGAGACGGCCATCAGAAGGCGCCGGGGCGGCCAGCATGCCGATGCGGGTCTCCAGCGGATGACGCGCGCTCAGCCAGTGGCAGCCGAGCGGCGCTGCTCCGCCATTCAGGCCGGCCTTCAGCAGGGCGCCGGCATAGGTCTTCCGTGCCCGGGACCGCGTCGCCATGACCGTGGCGTCACAGGCCAGCTCCTGGTCCAGCCGCATGACCGCCGCGGCCAGGTGGATCAACGGATTGAACCAGCAGACCGTCATCAGCCCCGCGGCCACAGCATTGGCCTTGGGATCGTTGCGCTCGATGTGGGCGCGTTCATGGGCGCGGATCAGCTCGCGCTCAGCTGCAGTGAAGCTGGCCTCGAAGTCCGCTGGGGTCACCAGCCGCGGGGCGATGACCCCGACCACGGCCGGCCCGGCCTGGCCCAGGCGGGCGCGCGCCAGGAACCGCAGCTGGGCCAGCAGGATCAGGGCGACTACCACGCCGGCGCCTAAGGCCCAGGCCAGGGCCACGCCGTGCAGGGCGTCTGGCGCCAGGTCCGCCGTCAGGACCCGTTCGCCCAGCGGTGCGGCCAGGGCGCTCTGCGAGTTCCGAGGCGGGACCAAGCCGGCGCAGAACGCCAGGGGCACAAGCGCCCACAGGGCGTAGGCGAGCTGGGCCCCGAACAGCTGGCGCACCGGCCGCCGCAGGATCAGCACCGCCAGGACCGCCGTGCCGGCCGCCAGGTTGGCCCAGATCAGGTTGGCGAGGAGTTCAGCCATCATCGTCTTCGAACTCCGCGATCAGCTTCTTGAGGCGGGCGACTTCGGCGGGCTTCAGGGCCCGGGACTTGGCGAAGTGGGCGACCAGGGGGGCGAGTTCGCCGTCGAACAGCCGGTCCAGCAGGTTCTGGCTCTCGGCCTGGACATAGTCAGCGCGGGCGATCAGCGGCGCATAGCCGTGGCGGCCGTCGAACTTCTGGGATTTCAGCGCCTTCTTCTTCAGGAGGCGGTTGATCAGGGTCTTCACGGTGGCGTCGCCCCAACCGTTGGCGGGGCCGACCTCGGCGATGATCTCGTCGGTCGTCAGCGGCTCACGGCGCCACAGCGCCTCCATGATCTGACTTTCGGCCTCAGTGATATGCATGGCTTACACCCGTAATCTCGTCTGGAGATTACGGGCGTGAAACCTGCTGTCAAGCTATCAGAGCGCCGGCACGATCGGCAGTTCGATGGAGCTGGCCGTGGCGCCGCCGGTCCAGACCCGCTGGGTGGCCTTCTTGTAGTCGCCCGGCTTGGCGAAGAAGGGGTTGGGCACAAAGGTCTGGGGATTGCGGTCATAGAGCGGGAACAGGCTCGACTGCACCTGCACCATGATCCGGTGGCCCGGCTGGAAGACGTGGTTGGCCGGCGGCAGGTCGAACCTGTAGGCCAGCGTCTTGCCCGCGGCGATCGGGGTGGGCTTCTCCAGGCTCTCGCGATAGCGGCCACGGAAGATGTCGATGCCGACACCCAGCTGGAAGCCGCCCATCTCGGGATAGGACGGGACCTCGTCCGGATAGACGTCGATCAGCTTCACCACCCAGTCGCCGTCCGTTCCGGTGGTGGAGGCGAACAGGTTCACGACCGGCGCCCCGGCGATCCGCATCGGGGCCGTCAGCGGTTCCGAGACGAAGGTCAGCACGTCCGGGCGGCCGTCGACGAACCGCTGGTCGGTCACCAGCCAACGCTTCCAGGCGTCGCCATCGGCGAACACCACCGGGCGGGGCAGGTAGGGGACAGGCTTGTTCGGATCGGCGACATACTCGTCAAAGCCGGCCGGGCCGGTCGGCGCGGTGAAGCTCAGCTTGCCGCCGGCCTGCAGGTAGAGCGGCTTCGACGCCGTCGGGCAGCCCTTGGCGCAGGCGAGCGGATAGCGGTCCATCCGGCTCCAGCGGTTCATGCCGGTCTCGTAGATCAGCACCGGCGGCGTGTCGGCCTTGGGCGCGTTGGTCTTCAGCTGGGCGTCCAGGAAGGGCTTCATCACCTGGGTGCGGAACTCGGTGGCGGTGTCGCCGGAGAACTTCAGGGCGCCCAGGCTGGAGCCGTCATAGTTGACGCCCGAATGCCGCCAGGGACCGAGCACGATGGAGAGCTTGTCGTTGGCGGTGTCCTTGGGCTCCAGGGCCTCATAGGTGTGGATGGCGCCGTAGATGTCCTCCTGGTCCCATAGGGAGCCGACGATCATGGTCGGGACCTTCAGGGGCTTCTTGGCGAGCAAGAGGTCGAGCGCCTGTTCCTGCCAGAAGCTGTCCCAGGCCGGATGCTCGGAGATCTTCCGCCAGAAGGGCAGCTGGTCCAGGCCGTTGGCCTTGGCGTAGTCGCCCGCCGAGCCCGCCCGCAGGAAGCCGTCATAGTCGTCGTGGACGGTGCGCGGCACCGCGTCGCCCGCGCCCTTCTGCACCGTCTGGCGGTAGAAGTAGTCGAACAGCGGCTGGCGGAATGCGCCGTTGTGGAACCAGTCGTCGCCCTTCCAGCCATCGACCATCGGGCTCATCGGCACGGCGGCCTTCAGCGCCGGGTGCGGCTCCAAGAGGGCCATCAGGACGGTGAAGCCCTCATAGGACGAGCCGATCATGCCGACCCGGCCATTGGTCTCGGCGACGTTCTTCACCAGCCAGTCGATGGTGTCGTAGGCGTCGGTGGCGTGGTCGATCCCGGTGTTGTTCAGTGGGCCCCGAGGCGGGCGGGTCATCACATAGTCGCCCTCGGAGCCGTACTTGCCGCGGATGTCCTGGAAGACCCGGATATAGCCGCCGTCTTGCACGAAAACCTCGTCGCCCTGGGCCAGGGTCGCCAGCATGTTGGGCGAGACGTCGCGCTCGGCCCGCTTCTTGGCGTTGTAGGGCGTGCGGGTCAGGATGATCGGGGCGTCCTTCACCCCTTTGGGCAGCACGATGACGGTGTAGAGCTTCACCCCGTCGCGCATGGGGATCATCACTTCGCGCTTCTCGTAGTTCGCGTTCGGCAGCACCTGCTTGAAGCTCGCGGGGATGTCCGGCGTCATTGGAGGCGTCTGGGGCGATGTTTGCGCCAGGGCGGGGGCGGCGACGGCCAGGGCGGCTACAGCGGCGGCGACCTTCAGGATGCGGGGCAGGGACATGCGACTCCTCGAACAGCAGAGGTCAGACCCTAGCCAGGGCGCCCCACGGTAACAATTCTTAACGCGGTGTTTACCAAGCTGGCCCTAGGGTGGCAGCAGGCTCAAACCGATGGGGTTTGCGAGTGGCGCTCTCGCCGATCAGAGGGCCGACGGGCGCACCGTTGGCCACGGCGATCGCCGGGGCGATCAGGTCTCCGGCGAACGAGATCGCGCGCATCCAGGAGATCGAGCGCGCCGGCCCCATCTATGGGCCTCGCCGCGCCCCTGACGCCGACAAGCCCCAGACCCCCGCAACCCCGGCCTCTGCGACCCAGCTCGCGGCCCAGGACGCCGCGGCCCGCCAGGATGGACTGGGGCCGCTTATCGCCGACCTGCGCCAGGCCCTGGGCGGCAAGCCCCTGCCGCCCGCCGCCCGCGCCGCCGCGGCTCAGGTGATGACGCAGCTGGCGCCCATGGGGCCCGAAGTCGAGGCCCGGGACGTCATGAAGGCCCTGTCCAATTCAGGCCTGCTGCTGGAGGCCAAGCTGGCCGCCGAGCCCCAGGCCTCGCCCGTTGGCGTGGACCTGAAGGCCGCCCTGCTGGTCCTGCGCCAGGCCCTGACCCAGGGACTGCCAAGGGACTCGGTCCGCACCCCCGGCAAGCCCACCGCCCAGCGGCCGCCGCCGCCCTATCGCGGGGGGCCGACCACGCCCCAGCGCCCGGCGGCCTCCAGCCTCAGCCAGGACGCCGAGATCCCGGCGGTGCTGCGCCAGCTGGCTGATGAGACGGACGCCGCCATCGCCCGCACCGAGCTGCTGCAGATCGCCTCCTTGCCGTCGCCGCACGATCTGTCTGAGGCCGGCGAGGTCACGCGCTGGGTGTTCGAGGCGCCGGTGGCGACCCAGCAGGGCGCGGCCATGGTGCAGTTCGAGATCCGCCGCGAAGGCCGCGGCGCCGGGCGCGACCGGGAGGAGGGCGCCATCTGGCGGACCCGCTTCGCCCTGGACATCCCGCCGGTTGGCCCGGTGGAGGCCCATCTGACCCTGGCTCATGGCCATCTGGGCGTAGCGCTCTGGGCCCAGTCGGCGGAGGGCGCCGAGCGCCTGCGTGGCCGGGCCGAGAGCCTGAACGCCAGCCTGGCGGCGGCCAGCCTGCCGGCCGATGTCGCCGTCTATCACGGAACCCCCGCCGCGCCGTCGCCAACGGCCGGGAAGCTCGTGGACCAGGTGCTATGACCGATCAGGCCGCCAATCGCCGGGTCGCCGTGGCCCTGAAGTACGACGCCCCCGGTGCGCCCAAGGTCGTGGCCTCCGGCGCGGGCCTGACGGGGGACAAGATCATCGCCGTGGCCCAGGCCCATGGCGTGCCGATGACCTACAACCCGCCGCTCGCCCAGGCGCTTTCGACGCTGGAGCTGGAGACCGAGATCCCTGAGCGGCTCTATGTGGCTGTGGCCGAGGTGTTGAGCTTCCTGCTGACCGCCGGGGACGAGGTCAGCTGAGGATCGCGCCGAAGAACAGCTTCAGCACCCCGCCGACCAGGCCCAGGGCCAGGACGCTTCCCGCCCACAGCCCCAGGAACCAGCCCCAGCGGCGCAGGGCCGGCCGGGTCAATGGTAGCCCTCCTCGCCGACCTTGCCCCTGAACACCCAGTAGGCATAGGCGGT
>CAZXVO010000250.1:0-5332 GCA_964643835.1 uncultured Phenylobacterium sp.
GCGGCCGGCCGCTTGGGCCGGCCCCGGGGGGGCGGGGGTTGCGGGGGGGGGGGCGGGCCGGGGGGCGGGCCCGCGTCGCCCCACGACCCCGGTCGCGTCCGTCGCGACCGGGGTTTTGTGTTTCTGGGCTCCAGTTCCAGCCCCGATGCTGGCCCTGAATTTGGCCTGTTCGGCAGTCGGGCGCGGGTCATCTTGCGACATCCCGCCACACCCGCGGCAAGGTCCGGTTAACCCTCCCGCAAAGGCCAGAGTTTACTCAAGGTCCACTAACGCGCCCGCGAGAGTCGTCTCCGGGGCGTGACCTTGGAGGCCCCCATGCGCTTCGGCGATCTTCGCATTCCCACCAAGTTGATGGTGGTTTTCGCTGTCATGCTGGGCGCTGTCGCCGTAATGGGTGTCACCCTGTTCTCCAACAACCTGGCCTTCGAGAGGTCGGTGAAGCGGATGAACGGCGCCTATGCTGCGGTTGAGGCCGCCAATACCGCCGCCTTCCGCCTGACCCGCCAGGAAAACTCCCTGCGCGGCTTCCTCCTGTCCGGCGACGACTACTACGTCAAGCGCCTGGAAGAGGCCCACAAGCCCAAGTTCCTGGCCGCCGTCGGCGAACTGCGCACCCTGGCGGGTGGGGATGCAGCCGCGACGGGCCGGGTGAAGGCTATCGAGGACGCCTACGCCAACTACCGCGCCGTCGCCATCGAGCCTGGCGAGCAGTTGGGCGTTGATCCCGCGACCCGCCCTCAGGCCGTGGCGCTGGTCGCCCACGACGGCCCCGCCGACAAGGCGGTGGAGCCGGTGGAAGACGCCATCCAGGCCGTGGTCGACGAGGCCAAGGCCCAGCTTGAAATCGAAACCAAGGCCCAGGCGGCCACCCTGCGCATTTCGAACATCGCCCTGGTGCTCGGCATTGGCCTGACGGCGGCAATCGCCATCGGCGGCGGGCTGACCCTGTCCGGCTCCATCGCCGCCCCGGTCACCGCCATGACGGCGGTGATGCGCCGGCTGGCCTCTGGCGACAAGACCGTCGACGTGCCCGGCGTGGGCCGCAAGGACGAGGTCGGCCTGATGGCCGCCGCGGTGCTGTCCTTCAAGGAGGCCGCCATCGCCAACGATCGCCTGGAGACCGAGGCTCAAGCCGCCCGTCGCGAGAGCGAACAGGCCCAGGCCGCCAGCGAGGCCGAGCGCCAGCGCACGGCCGAGGAGCAGGCCCAGGTCGTGGAGACCCTCGCTACCGGCCTCGCCCGCCTGTCCGAAGGCGATCTCAGCGCCCGCATCGACGCCAGCTTCTCGGGCCGCTACGCCAAGCTGAAGGATGACTTCAACGCCGCGGTCTCGACCCTGGAAGCCGCCATGGCCGCCATCGCTACGGCCACCAGCGGGGTGCAGTCCGGCACGGAGGAAATCTCCCAGGCCTCTGACGACCTGTCGCGCCGCACCGAGCAGCAGGCAGCCAGCCTGGAGGAGACCGCCGCGGCCCTGGAGGAGATCACCACCACGGTGAACCAGACCGCCTCCGGCGCTCGCGAAGCCTCCTCCGTGGTGGCCAAGGCCCGCGCCGACGCCGAGCGGTCCGGCGACGTGGTCAGCCAGGCGGTGGCCGCCATGAGCCAGATCGAGGAGTCGTCCAGCCAGATCGGCCAGATCATCGGGGTGATCGACGAGATCGCCTTCCAGACCAACCTGCTGGCCCTGAACGCGGGCGTTGAAGCCGCCCGGGCCGGGGACGCCGGCAAGGGCTTCGCCGTGGTCGCCTCCGAGGTGCGGGCCCTGGCCCAGCGTTCGGCGGACGCCGCGCGTGAGATCAAGTCGCTGATCTCGGCCTCCACCGACCAGGTCAGCTCCGGCGTGCTGCTGGTCGGCCAGACCGGCGAGGCCTTGCAGCGGATCGTCGCCCAGGTGGCCGAGATCGACGGCCTCGTCACCCGCATCGCCTCGGCGGCGGGCGAGCAGGCTACCGGCCTCTCGGAGGTCAACAGCGCCGTCAACCAGATGGACCAGGTGGTCCAGCAGAACGCCGCCATGGTCGAGGAGGCGACGGCCGCCACCCACGGCCTGCGCAAGGAGGCCGAGACCCTGTCCGGCTATGTCGGGCGCTTCCGCACCAGCGCTGGCGCGGCGCCGCGCCGCGCGGCCCGGGATATCCGACCGCGCATGGCGGCCTCCGGCGGCGGTCGCGGCGCAGTACAGGCTCCGTCGGCCAGCGAGGGCTGGGAAGAGTTTTAGAGTCCGTGCGCCCGGTCGTGGTGGGCCACCACCGCCCGGGCCACCACGCCCATCAGCCCCACCCGCGCCCGGATCCCCGTCCGGGTCTGGTCGATCATCACGGCGACGGCGTACACCTTGCCGTCCGGCGCGGTCAGCAGGCCGACATCGTTGTGACCGGTGGCCAGACGCCCCATCACCTGGCCCGTGCCGGTCTTGTGCTGCAGCGTCCAGCCAGGCTCCAGTCCGGCGCGTAGCCGGCTCGGCCCCGTCTCGGTCTCGGCCAGCAATTGCAGGAACAGGCCGGTGGTGTCGCGACCCAGCAGCTTGCCGTCGTGCAGGCGCCCCAGAGCGCTGACGATACCGTTGGGCGAGGCGGCGTCGGGCGGGTGGGACAGGTATTCGTCCAGGGACGCCCGGCGGAACTCCAGGGGCAGCTTGTCTCGCTCGGTCCAGAAGCTGTGCTCGAAGGAGAATTCCGGCCGCCATTCGAGGCCCGCGGTCTCGGTCTGCATGTCCCGCTCGCTGGGGCTGGCGGTGATGCCCGACAGCTTGCGGCCGTCCACCACCCCCTGGACCACGCTGCGCCCGCCGACGGTGGACAAGAGCACGTCGTTGGCGGTGTTGTCGCTCTGGCTGATGGCCCCCGACAGCAGCTGGCGGATCGAGGCGGCATAGGCCCCGGTGGCCGCCACCTTGGCGCGGATGGGCTGGTGGAAGACGCTGAGGTCGGCCTTGCGGACCACCACCGAGTCCTCAAGCGCCAGGCGACCGCGGTCCACGGCGTCGAGCACCGCCAGGGCCACCCAAAGCTTGCTCACGCTCTGCTGGGGAAAGGCGCCGTCGCCGTCGAAGTTGACGCTCCAGCCCTCGTCCAGGTCGCGCACGGCGATGCCGACCCGGCCGTCGAAGCCCTTGCCCAGGACCTGGATCCGCGCCGCGAGGTCGGGGGCCGCCAGCTCGCCGGTCGCCTGGCGGATCACCCGGCTGTCGACCTTGGGCTCCGGGGCGGTTTTGGCCGTGGGAACCAGCAGGACAAGCGACAGCAGGCCGCCCGCCACGGCTAGGCGCGGCAGGAGACGTGACAGCGGCAGGTTGGCGCGGCGGCGCGGCAAGAAGCCCCCTCTGCGTATCCACACTCGCAGGAAGTCTAGGCGCGCGGGTGGATCGGCGCGACCCTGTTCGCGCAACAGGCGCCCCGCGCCCCGCGCCGAAACACACCTTCTAAAACGACCCAGTTTGAGGCGCGACCTTGTTGCACGGAAAGTCGCCTTATGGCGATTCGCGAGAGGTCAAGGGTTAAGGCGCTGGGGGGCGTATGTCCGAGGTCGTTGTCTTTCCGCGCCGCGTGCGTCGCCGCCGTCCGACCCTCAACGAGGCCCTGCTGTTCGAGATCGCCCAGACCCTACGCAGCCTGGGCGGCGAGGCCCACCGCGATCTCGTAATCTCCGACGTGGCTCGGCGCGCGGGGTTTGACGCCCGCCGTCCGCCGCCCGACCTGCGCGAGGACCTGATGGAGGCTTTTGACCGCGGCAGCGCGCAGGGCGGCCTGGGGTGTCAGCAATTGTTCGAGCTACCGTTTGGACCGGGGTCTCATCGCTGGCGGCTGGCGCAGGAGGCCGCGACGGCCGAACTGGAAGACCCGCGCTTCAGCGACGCGGGCTGAGGCGCGCCGCGGCAGAGCGCCGCCAGGCCTTGAACCGCCGCCGCCAGTCGGACTGGGGCAGGCCGTCGGGCGTCAGGTCGCCGGGCTTGGGCTTTCGGCTCACCAGCACCTCGATGTACTCGGCCGAGATGCCCTGGCTCATGTCCTCGATCGTCCAGATCGTGGTGCTGAGCCCGCTGTGGCGGTCGAGGTAGTCGGCGATGTCATAGCCCCAGTCGACGGTCACCAGGGCGCCGCGGGGGTCGACCGGGTTGCCGTGATAGACCTCGGGCAGCAGGTGCTCCACCGCGCCGTCTCTCCGCCGCCGAGCCCGTCGCACCGAAGGCTCGGCCTTGTTCATGATCGGCACGGTGCAGATGTGGAAGCCGCCCGGCTTCAGGGTGCGGGCGATCTCCTCGATGGCCCGGTCGGGCGCGAAGACGTGTTCGAAGACATCCTGGGTGACCACGATATCGAACCGGGCGTCCTCGAAGGTCTGCCGCTCCAGATCCTCGACCCTCTGGCCGAACTCCGGGTGCATGGAGCCTAGCTCGTAGCCTTCGGCGTATTGGCTGGCGACATAGCCCGGCGCCTGCGAAGCCAGCCGATGGCTGGCCGCCGTGCAGGGTGAGCTTTCATGGATGGCCAGCTCGCGCCAGTTGGGGGCGATCTGCGCCAGGATGCGCATCAGCGCCCGCTCCCGGGGCTGCGAGCCGCAGCTCTGGCAAAGGAAGTGGTCCCTCAGCCACGGGTCCCTGGAGATAAAGGTGGCGTCCTGTTCACAGACCGGACAGCGGCCCTCGACCTCCAGGTGGTAGCCGGTCATCTAGACCAGCGCGCCGTGGCAGTGCTTGAACTTCTTGCCCGAGCCGCAGGGGCAGGCGGCGTTGCGGCCGGTGTCTTCCCAGCCGTGGGGCAGGGCTGAGATCGGCAGAGCCTGGCGCTGTTCCGGCGACAGGCCTTCGGGCAGGGCCCCCATCTGGGCGGCGTTTTCGCCGCTCAACGGGTCCATGTGCACCTCGGTGAAGGCGCCGCGCTGCGGTTCAGGCTCGGCGAAGGTGAACTCCACCGTCATCAGCCAGCGGGTCACGTTCTGGCGCAGGTCGACCAGGAGCTTCTCGAACAGCGAGAAGGCCTCGGTCTTGTACTCATTCAGCGGGTCGCGCTGACCATAGCCGCGCAGGCCGATGACGTTGCGCAGGTGGTCGAGATGCATCAGGTGCTCGCGCCACTGCATGTCGATCATCTGCAGCAGGAAGTTCTTCTCGACGCCGCGCATCTGGTCGGCGCTGACCACCTGTTCGCGCTCGGCGGCGCGGGCGTCAGCGGCCTTCTGGATGCGGTCCTGGATCTCCTCGTTGGCGATCCCTTCCTCGGCGGCCCAGTCGGCGATGGGCAGTTGCAGGCCCAACATCGACTGCACGTGCAGGTCCAGGCCCTCGACATCCCACTGCTCGGCATAGGCCTTGGGCGGCAGGTGGCGCGTGA
>CAZXVO010000251.1:0-5254 GCA_964643835.1 uncultured Phenylobacterium sp.
GACCCTGCGCCAGCGGTTCCTGGACTTCGTCAACAAGCGCTGATCCCTCACGGGCGCCGTTGGGTGTCATCCCGCATGGAGCGGCGCAGCCGCGGAAGTGCGGGACCCAGATGCGCGGGGCTCTTCGGAAGAATCTGTGTCTATAGATCCCGGTCTTCCGCTACGCGGAAACCGGGATGACACTTAAGGACTGGGATGACAGCTAGGTGGTGCGCGGCTCCGGCGCTTCCGGCCGGTGCACCAGGCTGACCAGCACGAAGCTCAGCATCATCAGGAGATACCAGGAGCCCAGCTTCGCCAGCGGGACCATGCTCCAGCCGTGCGCCTGGTCGGGATAGATCCAGGTCCGGGTGAAGGTGCCGACGTTCTCGGCGATCCAGATGAACAGGGCCACCAGGGTGAAGCCTAGGAGCATGGGCATGCGCCGCGCCTTCAGGTCCGGCGTGAACAGGAACGAGCGACCCCAGAAGATCAGCCCCGACAGGGCGAACAGGCCTAAGCGAATATCGACCCCATAGTGGTCGGTGAAGAAGTTCAGATAGCTCAGCAGGGCCAGCAGCCAGGGCGCCCACAGGGGCGGATAGCGTTCGAAGCGGATGTCGAACAGCCGCCAGGCGCGGGCGATATAGCTGCCGATCGCGCCATACATGAAGCCCGAGAACAACGGCACCCCGCCGATCCGCAGGAGCGAGTCCTCCGGATAGATCCACGAGCCCGTGGCGGTCTTGAACACCTCCATCGCCGTGCCGACCCCGTGGAAGATGAAGATCACCAGGGCCTCGTCCCAGCGCTCCAGCTGGGTGGCGAGCAACAGGACCTGGATCAGCAGGGCGTAGGCCACCAGGGCGTCATAGCGGCTGACCGGCGAGGCGTCCGGCCACCACAGGCTTGTGCCGATCAGGGCCGCGACCATCGCCCCGCCATAGAGGCAGGCCCAGGCCTGTTTCAGGCCGAACAGCAGGAACTCATAGAGGAAGGCGTTGAGCCGCGACCGGCCCGCCCAGGGGCGGACGGCGGCGTCCATGGCCGCCACCCGGCCCTTGATCCAGTCCTTCAGACTCATGCGCGCCGAGGCTAGGCGGCGGGGCCTGATCGCGCCATAGGGTTGAGCATGACCAGCTTCCCCACCGCCCCCGACAAGACCGCCCTGGAGCGCGGCGAGGTGCTCGCCCCGCGCTTTGACGCCAATGGCCTGATGGCGGTGGTGACCACCCACGCTGAGACCGGCGAAGTGCTGATGTTCGCCTGGATGAACGCCGAGGCGCTGTCCCGCACCCTGGAGCTGGGCGAGGCGGTCTATTTCAGCCGCTCGCGCAATGAGATCTGGCACAAGGGCGCGACCTCCGGCCAGATCCAGAAGATCGTCGAGATGCGCGTGGACTGCGACCAGGACTGCCTGTGGCTGAAGGTCCTGCCCCAGGGCGACGGCGGCGCCTGTCATGTGGGCTTCCGCTCCTGCTTCTATCGCGTCGTTGAGGACGGCAAGCTGGTGGAGCGGCCTTGACCCTCGTCCAATCCCTTTCGGCCTTCACCCTGGCCGCGACCCTGCTGACCCTGACTCCCGGCCTGGACACCGCCCTGGTGCTGCGCACCGCCGCCGCCGAGGGGCCAAAGCGCGCCGCCCTGGCGGGGGCCGGCATTCTGCTGGGCTGCCTGGCCTGGGGGGCTGCGGCCGCCGTGGGCCTGGGCGCGCTGCTTGCGGCCTCCACCCTGGCCTTCACGGCGCTGAAATGGGCGGGGGCGGCCTATCTGGTCTGGATGGGGATCAACCTGCTGCGCAAGCCCCGCGACCGCTTCGAGACGGAGGCTGCGTCCAGTGTCTCGGGCGGCGGCTGGCTGTGGCGAGGCCTGTTCACCAACCTGCTGAACCCCAAGGTGGGCGTGTTCTACGTCTCGTTCCTGCCCCAGTTCCTGGTCGAGGGCGTGCCTGCCGGCCCCTACATGTTCGGCCTGGCCGCGATCCACGCCCTGTTGGGCGCGATCTGGTTCGCCGCCCTGATCGCGGCGACCCAGCCGATCTCGCGCGCCCTGCGCCGTCCGGCAGTGGTCCGCTGGATGGACCGAACCACCGGCGCGGTGTTCATCGGCTTTGGCCTGAAACTAGCCCTCGCCCGCCGCTAGATCTCCGTCAGGCCGGACACGCCGCGCGGTTCGGGGGTGAGGCGGAAGGTCTTGTCCACGCTCACCTCATAGGTCGGCTGGATGATGGTCGAGACCTTGATCAGCTCGCCCTTGGCCTCGGTGGGCGTCAGGGTCAGCAGCACGAAGCCCTTGGCCGACTGGTTGTTGTAGACCACTTCCTTGTTGGCCTTGGCGTAGACCTCGCCCACCGGCAGGCTGGGCAGCGCGTCGCCGCCGCCGGGGCTGGTGATCCCGGTCGTGCCGAACTCGGCGGCCACGCGGGTGCCGGCGGCGTCATAGAGCTCGTTGGCCCAGAAGGCGTGGCTGTCGCCGGAGACCACGATGGTCCGCGCCCCGGCGGCCTTGATGGCGTCGTACAGCCGCTCGCGGTCCACCGGATAGCCGTCCCACATGTCCAGGCCATAGGGCAGGCCCAGGCTGGCGATCAGCTCCAGCCGGTCCAGGCGGGCCTTGCCGGCCGCCGACAGCCCCTTGGTCGCCTTGGCGTAGTCGGCGGGGGCCATCTCCTTCTTGAAGCTGGCCACATTGACCTTGGCCATGACCACCTCATTGCCCAGCACCTGCCAGGTGCGGCCGGACTTCACCGAGGCGTCCAGCTCGCCGGCCAGCCAGGCCAGCTGGTCCTCGCCCATCATCCGCCGATAGGGATCGTAGAGCTTGGCCTTGAAGCCCTTCAGGTCCGGCTTGCCATCCATGCCGTTCAAGTCGCGGTCATAGACCAGCTGCTTGTCGCGGGCGGTCAGCCGGGTCTCCAGCATGAACAGGCTGACGAGGTCGCCGAAGTGGAAGGTCCGGTTGATGGCGAAGCCGCCGGCCGCCGGTTCGCGGATCGGCATCCACTCGAAATAGGCCTTGATGGCGCGGGCCTTGCGCTCGTTCCACGGACCTTCGTCGACGGGGGTATGGTTCTGGGCGCCGTCCTTGAAGCTGTCATTGGCGGTCTCGTGGTCGTCCCAGACGACGATCCAGGGCGCCTTGGCGTGGGCCGCCTGCAGCATGGGGTCGGTCTTGTACTGGGCGTGGCGGCGCCGGTAGTCCTCCAGGGTCTCGATCTCGTGCGGCGGATCATGGGGCCGAAAATAGGCCACCTTCGAGTCCATGCCGTAGGAGCCCGGCCCGCCGTATTCGTAGATGTAGTCGCCAAGGTGCAGGACCACGTCCACCCGCGGCTGGGCGGCGATGGCGCCATAGGCGTGGAAGTAGCCATTGGGATAGAGGCTGCAGCTGGCCACCGCCATGACCACGTCATTGACCTTGCCCTGGGGCAGGGTCCGCGTGCGGCCGGGCCGCGAGCTGACGCCATTGGCCTCGAACCAGAAGTCATAGTCGACGCCGGGCTTCAGGCCGGTGACGTCGACCTTGACCGTGAAGTCGCGGGCGGCGCTGGTCGTCCCCTGGCCGGACTTGGCCAGTTTGCGGGTGCGCCAGTTCCGGGTGACCGGGGTCAGCCACCAGCGATAGGCGATCTCGCCCGTCGTCGCCTCGGCCGGGGTGATGCGGGTCCACAGGATCACCCGGTCCTGCAGCGGATCGCCCGAGGCGACGCCGTGGTCGAAGCGGACCGCGCCGGCATAGGCCGCAGTTTGGCCGAGGGCGGGGGTGGCGGCGCCCAGGCCCAGCAGGGCCAGGGCCTTGCGGCGATCGATCTGCATCCGGGACTCCTGTTCGCGCGCGCCGCCCAGGCGTGCCATACACCTGACGCTCCCATACGGCGGGAGCATGATAGTTCCATGTCCGCAAGAGGCCACGCCCTGTCCACATCCGACACCCTGCCCGACGACGAGGACGAGGCGCCGGCGGGCGAGGTCCTGCGCGTGACCCTGGCGCCGGATCAGGCGGGCGGACGACTGGACAAGACCCTGGCCGAGGCGGTTCCCGCGCTGTCGCGGGGCCGAATCCAGGCCTTGCTGGCGCAAGGCCGCATCAGCCTGAACGGCGCGGCCCTCAGCGACGCCTCGGCCAAGGCCAAGGCGGGCGACTATGAGATCGTCGTGCCGCCGCCCGAGCCCGCGACGCCGGAGCCCGAGGCCACTCCGCTGACCGTGCTGTACGAAGACGCCCACCTGATCGTGGTCGACAAGCCGGCCGGCATGGCAGTCCACCCGGCGCCCGGCAACGAGCGCGGCACCCTGGTCAACGCCCTGCTGCACCATTGTGGCGACAGCCTGTCCGGCGTGGGTGGAGTGGCCCGGCCCGGCATCGTCCACCGGATCGACAAGGACACCTCGGGCGTGCTGGTGGTCGCCAAGACCGACGCCGCGCACAAGGGCCTGTCGGCCCTGTTCGCCGCCCACGACCTGACCCGGGTCTATGTGGCCCTGACCCGCGGCGCGCCGCGCCCCGAGCGTGGGACCATCGAGACCCGCATCGGCCGATCGCCCCATGACCGCAAGAAGATGGCCGTACTGCGTACCGGCGGACGCGAGGCGATCACCCACTACGCCGTCGAGAAGACCTTCGGCGCCCAGGACAAGCCGGTGGCGGCCCGCATCTCCTGTCGGCTGGAGACCGGCCGCACCCACCAGATCCGCGTGCACCTGGCCTCCAAAGGCGCGCCCTGCCTGGGCGACCCCGTCTATGGCGCAGGGGCGCCGACCAACGCGGTGAAGGACGCCCTGGCCAGGTCCGGGCTGAAGCGCCAGGCCTTGCACGCCCAGGTCCTGGGCTTCGTTCACCCGGTCACCGGCGAGGCCCTGAGGTTCGAATCTCCCCTCCCCGAAGACATGGCCAGCCTGGAAGGTCTGCTGTCAGGCCTGTGAGAAAGACTGGGCGGCCCCCGCCTTGTTGCGGCCCATTTCCGGGGCTACAAATACCTGAGTAGAGCACTCGGACTTTCGGGCCGTCCTCCCAAGCCTGGCCCTCTTACGCTCCCCAGGATCGATACCTATCTAGGGTCTGGAGGGGGCGAACGGCTCCGCGCGGCTTGTCGCGCGCCGACCCGAAGTCCGTTCGAGGGAAGGGGATATACACATGGCTGGAACGACCTCGCTGTCGGTGATGTCGCCTGATGGCGGCCTTAGCCGGTACCTGACCGAAATCCGCAAGTTCCCGATGCTGGCCAAGGACGAAGAGTTCATGCTGGCCAAGCGTTGGCGCGAGCATGAAGACCCCG
>CAZXVO010000252.1:0-5216 GCA_964643835.1 uncultured Phenylobacterium sp.
CGGCCACCCATACGCGCCTGATCCTGCCGATACGGAGTTCATGGGTGGCCGGGACAAGCCCGGCCATGACGGTCCAATTTTGGCTGTGCAGGCGCGACTTTTGGGCGCTTGACACCTTTGCCGGACAGGCGCGTTCTTTCACTCATGCAAGTGTTGGTTTCCGGCAAGCATGTCGCCGTCGGGGAGGCCCTGCGTGAGCGGGTCACCGACGAAATCGCCTCCTCCATTGGCAAGTATTTCGACCGTGGCGGTAACGCCGACGTCGTTGTCAGCCGGGAGGGTCATTCCTTCAGGGTCGACTGCGCAGTGAAGCTGGCCTCAGGCCAGGCGCTGCAGAGCCATGGCCTCGGCGCCGACGCCCACGGGGCGTTCGACGCGGCCCTGGCCAAGATCGAGACCCGCATCCGGCGCTACAAGCAGCGCCTGAAAAGCCACTCGATCGCCGCCACCGCCCGCCAGGCCGAGACGGCCTCGTACTTCGTCCTGCGCGCGCCGGACGACGACGCCTCCGACGATGTCTGGGAGGACGAGGTCCAAGGCTCTGAGTCGCACAGCGCCATGGTCATCGCCGAGACGGAGAAGGATATCCGCACGATGACCGTTTCCGCGGCGGTCATGGAGCTGGACTTGACGGAATCTCAAACAATCGTGTTTAGGAACGCGGCTCACGGCGGATTGTCCGTGGTATATCGCCGGCCCGACGGGAACATCGGCTGGATCGACCCCGAACGCACCAAATCGTCGAACGGGAACGGGACGAACGGAACGGGCCACTAGGCTCCTGCGTTTCGCGCGTCTCGATGGTCTTGGCTTCTGTCGGGCTGTACAGTTTTAGGCGTCGCGAGACACATGGTTATGGTTGAGCTTCTGGACCGCGCGGCCATCGCGCCGCGGGCGAGCGCTTCGAGCAAGCGCCAGGTTCTGGCCGTGGTGTCCGAGATGGCGTCGCGGAATTTTGGTCTCAGCGCTGGCAAGGTGCTGGATGCGCTCATGGAGCGCGAAGCGGCCGGTTCGACCGGCGTGGGGCATGGCGTCGCCGTGCCGCACGCCCGGGTCGAGGGCCTGGACCGCATGCGCGGCGTCTTCATCCGTCTGGAGCAGCCGGTGGACTTCGGCGCCATCGATGACCAGCCCGTGGACCTGGTCTACGCCCTGCTGGCGCCCGAGACCGCCGGATCCGAGCATCTGCGGGCCTTGGCCCGGGTGTCGCGCGTCCTGCGGCAGGGCGACCTGCGCGAGCAACTGCGCCAGGCGCGGACGCCGGACGCCATCCATGTGCTGCTGGCCCAGGAAGCGCGCTCTACGGCGGCTTGAGGGGGCTTCTTCCCTACCATTTGCCGTCATGGCCGGGCTTATCCCGGCCACCCATGAACACCGTGTCAGTGGATAGAATGCTGCGGAGCCCCTGCGCCCAGGCCTGAACCTCAGGCGCGTATGGGTGGCCGGGACAAGCCCGGCCATGACGTGTTGAAGGAGGCGCTCCGCACGAGGAGCGGGGAGCTTTTCCCTAGTGCACCGACACCGGGGCCAGTTCGTGGGCCAGGGCGGCGGCGACGGCGGTGTCGCGGTCGGTCATGATCGCCAGGCGTTCGCCATTGGCGCGGTGGACCGCATAGAGGGTCTGTTCGGGGTCCAGTTCGAACCCTTCGATCCGGCCTTCGGGCGTTGAGGCCAGGATCTCCGCGGCCTTGATCGGCCGGACATAGACCAGGTCCGGGCCACCGAGGGCGGCGAAGTCTTCCTTGGTCAGGTTGGGCGTCAGATTAGGTGTCATGTCGACCACCTCCTTGTAACTCAAACGCGACAGGCGTCCTCCGGTTCGGCCGGACGCGGGCGCGACCAATCGTTCAGCTCCCCGAGCCGGTCTGGATGGGGATGCGCTTGACCAGGCCGTTGGGCTCGGGGCGGGCCAGGTCGATGTGCAGCAGGCCGTGCTCCAGCAGCGCCCGCTCCACCTGCATGCCGTCGGCCAGGACGAAGGCGCGCACGAACCCGCGGGCGGCGATGCCGCGATGCAGGTAGGCGTCCTCGGCCTTGCCGTTGTCCTCGCGCCGGCCGGCCACGGTGAGCTGGCGGTCCTCGAGGGTCACGTGCAGGGTGTCGGGGGTGAAGCCGGCCACGGCCAGGGTGATGCGCAAGGCGCCCCCGCCACGATCTTCGACATTGTAGGGCGGATAGCCCTCGGCGGCGGCCTTGGCGGCGCGTTCGATGAGGCTACGCGTATGTTCGAAGCCCAGGAGAAAGGGGCTGTCGAAAACCACAGTTCGATTCATTCCAGAGTCCTCGCGGATCAAGCGACTCTCCGTGAGCCCGCCCGAGGTGTGGCGCGGGCTCCGGATGAAACAGATGTGGTGATGCGCCGGGCCGGGGTCAATGGAACCTGGCCCGGAGGCCGCAAGGATTGGCTCAGGTCGCGCCCGGGATGGGTAGGCGCTCCATGATCTCCACCCGGTCGCCGGGGAAGATGGTGAAGTGCGGATGGTCCAGGAACAGGCGGGCGGCCTCGTCGTGGGTCTCGGCGGTGAGGATCACATAGCCGCCGACCTGGTTGCGGGCGTCGTGGACGCCGGCCTTGTCGGTGGTCTTGTTGACGCCCAGGGGGCCGCCGCCGTCGATGATCCGGGCGGCGTTGTTGGCCATCCAGGCCCCCCAGGCCTCCATGCCGCGGGCCATGTCGGCCTCGCTCATGTCCGGCGGGCCGCTGACGGGATTTGGGTCGCCCATGAACAGGGCCAGGAAGGTCTTCATGCGGGTCGCTCCTATGAGGTGGTGGTCCTTAGGACGCACGGCCCGGGGCGACTCCGACAGTGTCTTTATCCTCTCCCGCAGGCGGGGGAGGATTTGCCGCCTCGTTGCTCCCCCTCTGGGGGAGGAACTGGAGTGCGTCAGGCTTCCAGGGCCTTGATCATGTCGACGCGGGGGGCGTGGCGGCCGCCTTCGAAGTCGGCGGCGAGGAAGGCGTCGACGATGTCGAGGGCCAGGCCCTCGCCGACGACGCGGGCGCCGAGGGACAGCATGTTGGCGTCGTTGTGCTGGCGGATCATCCGGGCCGAGAAGGTGTCGGAGCAGACCCCGCAGCGGACGCCCTTGATCTTGTTGGCGGCCATCATGATCCCCTGGCCGGTGCCGCACAGGATGATCCCGAGCCGGGCCTCACCGGCCGCCACCTTGCGGGCCGCGGCCTCACCCTGCTGCGGATAGGGGACGCTTTCCGGCGTTGTGGGGCCGATGTCGTCGACCTCGAAGCCCTTGGCGGTCAGGTGGGCGGCGACGGCCTGGCGCAGGGCGATGGCGGCGTGGTCGCTGGCGAGGACGATGCGGTCGGTCATGGCGAAATTCCTGGAGGGCGGTCCCTGGGGGGAGGGCGTGGGCGACCTCTTGGCGCAGGGCCGGCCGGTTCGTCAAACCCAAACCATGGCCCGGAAAAGGCGAAGGCCCGCAGGGTGTCCTGCGGGCCTCCATGGTGGAGCTAAGGAGAGTCGAACTCCTGACCTCTTGAATGCCATTCAAGCGCTCTACCAACTGAGCTATAGCCCCGAGGTCTCGGGTCTTCGGTGTTTGGGGTGGAACCCCCCGCCCCGAAGAGGCGCGGAACCTAGTCCGACAGTTTCAGGGGATCAAGCCCGCTCAGAAAATTTTTCGAGCGGGCTCGATTGACCCTGGTTAACGGTCGTCGTCGTCACCCTCGCCGGGCAGGCCGTCGATCTCGGTATCGTCGAAATCGTCGTCCTCGTCCTCTTCGAGGAACGGCACGTCGGCGTCGTCTTCCAGGTCTTCTTCGTCTTCCTGGAAGCCGGCCAGTTCGTCCTCAGGCGCGCCGGGCTCGGCGTCATCATCGTCGTCCCCGGTGAGGATCGGCTCGTCGATCGCCGCGTCGATTTCCGGCGTGACGGCCTCGTCCTCTTCTTCCTCGTCGGCCTCGACGGGGTTGCGGACCTGATCTTCGCGCTCGTCATCCATATCGACGGGCGAGACCCGGGCGCGGACCCGCCGGGTCCGGACGGCTTCGTCCGGATCGAACGCGGTCGCGCACTTGGGGCAGACGGCGGGACGACGGGTGAGGTCGTAGAACTTCGCCTGGCAGTTGGGGCAGATTTGCTTTGCGCCCAGTTCGGGATTGGCCAAGTTGGGGGCCTCTGAAGCAGGGTTGGGAATTGAAGCCGGCTCACTTGCCACGGGCGGGCGGCGCTGTCAAAAGCAAAGCCCCTCGTGAAAACAGCAAGCTTGGTATTCCCATGACGTCGGCTGGACTGACCGCGCATCGCGGCGGCCCGCTGCGGGGTCGCGTGCGCGCCCCTGGCGACAAATCCATTTCCCACCGTGCGCTGATTTTCGGCGCCCTGGCCCGAGGGACCACTGAGGTGGAAGGGCTGCTGGAGGGCGAGGACGTTCTGCGCTCCGCCGCGGCCGTGCGCGCTTTTGGCGCAACCGTCGAACGCCTGGGCGAAGGCCGCTGGCGGGTCGAGGGCAAGGGCGGCTTCGAGGAACCCGCCGACGTCATCGACTGCGGCAACGCCGGCACCGGGGTGCGCCTGATCATGGGCGCGGCGGCGGGCTTTGACCTGGCCGCCACCTTCACCGGCGACGCCTCCCTGCGCGGGCGGCCGATGAACCGGGTGCTGAACCCGTTGAAGGAGATGGGGGCGGTGGTGCTCGGCCGCTCCGGCGGGCGGCTGCCCCTGACCCTCAAGGGCGGGAGCCTGAAGACCATCAGCTATCGCCTGCCCATGGCCTCGGCCCAGGTGAAGTCGGCGGTGCTGCTGGCCGGGCTGAACGCGCCGGGCGGCGCCCAGGTGATCGAGCCCGAGCCCACGCGGGACCACACCGAGCGCATGCTGCGCGGCTTCGGCGCCGAGGTCCTGGTCGAGGACCGGGCCGATGGCCGCTGGATCACCCTGGCCGGCGGCCAGAGCCTGACCGGAACCACGATCCGCGTGCCGGGCGATCCGTCCTCGGCGGCCTTCCCCATTGTCGCGGCCCTGATCACCCCAGGCTCCGAGGTGACGGTGGAAGGCGTGCTGCTGAATGTGCTGCGCACCGGCCTGTTCACGACGCTGAAGGAGATGGGCGCGGACCTGACCTTGTCCAATGTGCGGATCGAGAGCGGCGAGGAGGTCGGCGCCCTGACCGCCCGGCATTCGCCGCTGAAGGGCGTGGAGGTGCCGCCGGAGCGGGCGCCCTCGATGATCGACGAGTATCCGATCCTGGCGGTGGCG
>CAZXVO010000253.1:0-632 GCA_964643835.1 uncultured Phenylobacterium sp.
ATCTCCGACGGGGTGAAGGTGTCGGAACGCTGGCGGACCACCGAGCAGGTCGAGCGGGCCTTCGTGGACGACCGCGACTACAACTTCCTCTACGAGGACGGTGAGGGCTATCACTTCATGAACCCGGAGAACTACGATCAGGTCGTGGTGCCGCCGGACGTGGTGGGAGACTCCGCGCCGTGGCTGACCGATGGCATGACCTGCGTCCTGTCCCTGCACGAGGGTGTGGTGATCGCCATGGAGCTGCCGGCCCGTGTAGTGTTTGAGATCGCCGATACCGAACCTTCGGTGAAGGGCCAGACCGCGTCTTCGTCCTACAAGCCCGCGACCCTGACCAACGGCCAGCGGATCATGGTGCCGCCCTATATCGCCGCCGGCACCCGCGTGGTGATCCTGACCGAGGACGGCTCCTATATCGAGCGCGCCAAGGACTGATCGGCCCGCCAAGGTCTGAGAGTTTTGAGCCCGTCGCCGAAAGGCGGCGGGCTTTTTCGCACCTGCCCCAACCTCCGCTCATCCCCGCCGTCGCGGGGATGGGCGGTTGGGAGGTCAGTCCGCCCGCTGCGGGTTAGGCCCCGTGCCGCCTTCGGCGATGAAGCGGTCGATGCGGGCGGTCAGGACCGGCATGGGGA
>CAZXVO010000253.1:642-5179 GCA_964643835.1 uncultured Phenylobacterium sp.
TCCATGCGGGGCCTGAAGCCGCACCGCCGCGTGCCGCAATACCTCGGCTTGGATCCCCGCCTGCGCGGAGATGAGCGGGGAGTGGAAGCGGCCCCCTACTCCTCCAACTCCGGATAGGGCCCCTTGCCGCCTTCGGCGATGAAGCGGTCGATGCGGGCGGTCAGGACCGGCATGGGGACGCTGCCGAGTTCGAGCACCGTGTCGTGGAAGGCGCGGATGTTGAACTTCGGGCCTAAGGCCTGCTCGGCCTTTTCGCGGCCGGCGACGATGGTCATCTCGCCGATGTAGTAGGCCAGGGCCTGGCCGGGCCAGCCGATATAGCGGTCGACCTCGGTCTCGATCTCGTGGTCGGACAGGGCGGTGTTGTCGTGCAGGAATTTCTGCGCCTGCTCGCGGGTCCAGCCCTTGGAGTGGATGCCGGTGTCCACCACCAGCCGGGCGGCGCGCCACATCTGGTAGGTCAGCATGCCGAACCGGTCATAGGGCGTCTCGTACATGCCCATCTCGACGCCCAGCTTCTCGCAATAGAGCGCCCAGCCCTCACCGAAGGCGGAGATGTAGGTCTTCTGGCGGAACTCCGGCTGCTCCTTGTGCTCCATGGCGATGGGCATCTGGAAGGCGTGGCCCGGGGCGCTTTCGTGCAGGGTGAGCGCCGTCAGATTGTACAGCGAGCGGGCCGGCAGGTTGTAGGTGTTGACCAGGTAGACGCCCGGGCCGCCGCGGCCGGCGGTGTAGTAGGGGGCGATGTCGTCCGGCACCGGGATGATCGCGAACCGCTTGCGGGGCAGGTAGCCGAAATACTGCTCGGCCTTGGCGTCGAACCGCTTAGCGATCCAGGCGGCGCGCATCAGCAGCTCTTCCTTGGTCTTGGGATAGAACTGCGGGTCGGTGCGCAGGAAGGTGAGGAAGGCGGGGAAGTCGCCCTTGAAGTCCGTCTCCTTCATGACCTCCAGCATCTGGGCGTGGATCTTGGCCACCTCCGCCAGGCCCAGCTGGTGGATCTGGTCGGCGGTCATGTCGGTGGTGGTGAACTCCTTGATCTTGCTCTGATAATAGGCCTTTCCGTCGGGCAGGGTTTCGGCCGCCAGAACGGTGCGCGCCTTGGGCAGGTATTCCGCGCGCATGAAAGTGAGCAACTCGGCATAGGCCGGGATCACTGAGGACTGGATAGCGGCCAGGCCTTCGGCCCGCAGGCGGGCCTGGTCGGCGGCGGGGATGCTGGCCGGCATGGCCTTGAAGGGCCGGTAGTAGGGATTGGCCTCGCCGGTCGCGCCGGAGACCGAAGCGATGGAGGCGTCGCGGCCCTTCAGCACGATGGCCGGCGGGGTGAAGCCGCGCTTCAGGCCGGCGCGCATATTGGCGACCTGGTCGTGGAAATAGCGCGGGAAGTCCCGCATCTGGCGGATGTAGCGCTCGTACTCGGCCACATCACGGAAGGGCTCGCGGCTCTCGCTGGTCAGGTCCGACCAGAAGGCGGAGTCGCCGTTCAGCGGTTTCTCGTAGTCGCGGAACTTCTGCTGGTTGATCAGGACCTGGATCTGCTCGCGGTAGATCTGGTGGTTGATCCGGGCTTCCGGCGACAGGCTCGCCGGGTCAATCTTCGTCACCTCGGCCAGCACGCCGGTCCAGTAGTCGAGCCGGGCCTTCTGGGCGGTGGGGTCGATCTTGGGCAGGTGGTCGGTGATGCGGTCGGTGTCGTCCTCGCCCACCTCGCCGGCCAGCTCAGCGCGCCGCCAGGTCCACTCGCGGGTGTAGAGCGCCTTGAAGGCGGCGTCGCCATCACCCTCGGCCGCCCAGGCCGGCGCGACCAGGACCAGGCTGGAGGCTGCGGCGGCGGCGAGGAGCAGGGGGCGAAGGCGGCGGGACATGCAGAGAGCTCCGAGCGTGAACTGGCCCGCATTGGAGCCCAAGCCGAGGCCTGGAACCAGAGCCTTTCAGAGACCCGCGTTCGTGTGGGAGGGACCGTCGCCCGCACCTGTTCCCGGTGTCACCCTGCGGCGGCTTGTCGCAGATGGGCGGCGCGGGCGTTCCTCAACCGCGCATTTACCCAGCGTTCACCAAGTGGCGCCCGATCTGGGCGCTGAAGTGCAGACTGGGTCTACATGGAGGACGCCTGTGGAACTGTTCGGGAAAGCCAAGGTCGCCGGCAAGCTTATCGCCGCGGCGGGCCTGACCATCGGCGCGCTTCTGCTGGTGGCCGCCCTGTTGCTGTCACGCCAGACCGGCGGCGCGGCCGCCAAGCTGTCGGACAAGTACGGCGACGCCCTGGGCCAGTCCCTGGCCGAGAGCGTGGCGGGGGACCTGAACCAGGTCCAGAACTCCGTCGACACCATGGCGACGGCCATCGCGACCATGCATGAGCACGGCCTGCGGGATCGCGCGCTGGTGCTGGACGTGACCAAGCGCAATCTCGACGCCTCGCCCCTGGTGCTGGGCAGCTGGTTCTTCGCCGCGCCGGACGCCTGGGACGGCCGCGACGCCGAGCTGAAGGGCCTGAAGGACCAGGGCGCCAATTCCAACGGCCGACTGGAGCCCTACTGGGCCAAGACGCCGGACGGCGTGGTGATGGAGCCGCCGGAAGACGACCAGATCTTCACATCGGACTTCTACGGTCTGGCCGCCAAGAGCGGGAAGCCGGCCATCACGGAGCCCTATCCCTATCCGGTCAACGGCAAGACCGTGCTGATGACCTCGATCACCGCGCCGGTCTATTCCGGCGGCACGCTGATCGGCGTGGCCGGCATGGATATCGCGCTCGACACCATCTCCGACGAGCTGGGCAAGGTACGCCCCTTCGGCGACGGGCGGGTGATGCTGCTGTCGGGCGACGGCAAGTGGGTGGCCCACCCCGACGCCAGCCATCGGATGAAGGCCTATGACGACGCCAAGGCCGACGCCGTTCTGGCCGCCCTGAAGGACGGCAAGAGCCTGAGCCTGCCGGACGTCAAGATCGATGGCGTCTCCACCGATCGCCGGCTGGTCCCCGTCGCTCTGCCCAAGTCCAACGCCAGCTGGGGCGTGCTCGTGGACGCCCCCACCGCCACGGTAGCCGCCCCGGCGCGCAACCTGGTGGTCGCCATGTCGGTGGGCGGTCTAGTGGTGATCGCCGCCGTGCTGCTCAGCCTGTGGGCCGCCGCCCAGAAGATCGTCGGCGGGCCGCTGGGCCGGCTGACTGGCGCCGTCGCCAGCCTCAGCGCCGGGCGCTACGACCAGTCGGTGACCGGCGTCGAGGGCAAGGACGAGGTGGGTCAGATCGCCCGAGCCCTGGAGCAGTTCCGCGAGAAGCTGTCCGAGGGCGAACGGATGCGCGGCGAGCAGGAGCTGCTGCGCGCCGAGGCCGAGGCGGCCCGCGGCCGCGCGGCGGAGGAACAGCGCCTGGCCGCCGAGCGCCAGGCCGTGGTGGTCTCGTCCCTGGAAGGCGCCCTGTCGCGACTGTCCGGCGGCGACCTGACGGCGCGGGTGCACGAAGCCTTCCCGCCGGAATACGAGCAACTGAAGCGCGACTTCAACGGCGCGATGAGCCGGCTGGAGGAGGCCATGACCACGGTGGTGGGCAACACCTCCACCATCACCGCCGGCGCTGGCGAGATCGCCCAGGCGGCGGACGACCTGTCCCGGCGGACGGAACAGCAGGCGGCCAGCCTGGAGGAGACCGCCGCGGCCCTGGACCAGATCACGGCGACGGTGCGGCGCACGGCCCAGGGGGCGGAGCACGCCAGTGCGGTGGTCGCCCAGGCCCGGACCGACGCCGAGCGCTCCGGCCAGGTGGTGGCCAACGCCGTGGCCGCCATGGGCGAGATCGAGACCTCGTCGAGCCAGATCGGCCAGATCATCGGCGTCATCGACGAGATCGCCTTCCAGACCAATCTGCTGGCCCTGAACGCCGGCGTGGAAGCGGCCCGGGCCGGCGACGCCGGCAAGGGCTTCGCGGTCGTCGCCTCCGAGGTGCGGGCGCTCGCCCAGCGTTCCGCCGAAGCGGCGCGGGAGATCAAGGACCTGATCGGCGCCTCGGCTGGCCAGGTGGACCGCGGGGTCGGGCTGGTGGGCGAAACCGGCGAGGCCCTGCAGCGGATCGTCAGCCAGATCACCGAGATCACCGCGGTGGTGGGCGAGATCGCCGCCTCGTCCAAGGAGCAGGCCTCGGGTCTGGCCCAGGTGAACACAGCGGTGAACCAGATGGACCAAGTGACCCAGCAGAACGCGGCCATGGTCGAGCAGTCTACCGCCGCCAGCCACGCCCTGGCCCGCGAGGCCACCGAGCTGGCCGAGCTGATGGGCCAGTTCCGGGTCAGCAGCGCCCCGGCCAATGGGGCGCGGGGCCAGCAGGCCCGGCTGGCCGCGGCCATGGGCGCGAGGCGCGCCGGCTAGGGCATAGGTCTGATCCCAAGCCTAGGCGACCGGTTCACGTCCCTTCTCCGCTGGGGCGCCGCCGCAAAATTCGGTGAGGTTCAACCCTTGTCGTGGGTGGCCGGCGTTTAACCCCCCCCCCAAAAAAACGAGGGGGGAGGTGGGGGGCCGGGGGGAACCCCCCCCTAAA
>CAZXVO010000254.1:0-5167 GCA_964643835.1 uncultured Phenylobacterium sp.
CCCCCCTGTTTCACGGCCTGGGCGTGGGGGGCGCGGGCCTTGCGGGCGCCGGCGATGATCACGTCGGCGTCATTGCTCATGGCCGGGATATGGCGACGAACCCCCGCCGACGTCTAGTCGCTGCGGACCCTTAGGGGCGATAAATCACCCCTCTGAGTCGTCGCCGATGCCCATGATGTGGAAGCCCGCGTCCACGTGCACCACCTCGCCGGTGGTGGAGCGGCCGAGATCGGACAAGAGCCACAGGGCGCAGCCGGCGACCCCCTCCATGGAGGTGTCCTCCTTCATGGCCGACATGGCGCGGCCCTGGGCCAGCATGCCGCGGCCGCCGGAGATGCCGGCGAGCGACAGGGTGCGCATGGCGCCGGCCGAGATCGCGTTCACCCGGACGCCCTTGGGGCCCATGTCGCGGGCGGCGTAGCGGGTCGCGGCTTCCAGCGCGGCCTTGGCCACGCCCATGGTGTTGTAGTTCGGGATCGCCCGCTCGGAGCCCATATAGGTCATGCAGATGATCGAGCCGCCATTGGGCATCAGCTTGGCCGCGCGCCGCGTGCAGTCCACGAAGCTGTAGGCCGAGATGTCCATGGCCCGCAGGAAGCCCTCGCGGGTGGTGTTGTCGATGAAGGAGCCCTTCAGCTCGTCCTTGTTCGCGAACGCGATGGAGTGGACGAAGAAGTCGATCGTCCCCAGGTCCTTCTCGACGGTCGCGAAAGCCGCGTCCATCGAGGCGTCGTCGGTAACGTCCACCGCGGCCAGGGACTTGACCCCGATGCTCTCGGCCAGCGGCTGAACCCGGCGCTCCATGCCCGGCAGATGCAGGAAGGACATCTCGGCGCCTTGCGCGGCCAGCTGGCTCGCGATGCCCCAGGCGATGGACTGGTGGTTGGCGACCCCGGTCACAACGCCCTTCTTGCCCTTCATCAGGTCGCCCTTGGGCATCTGGTATTCGTCAGCCACGCGTATCTCCCTAGACACAGTCCTTTGCCGCTATGTGGACGGGCGCGCGCTTCGACGCAACTGATCAGAGGCGCAGCTGCATGCCCGCATGGCTGTCGACAAAGCCTAGCCGGGCATAGAACCGCTGGGCGTCCTTGCGGCTCTCGTGGGTGAACAGCTCGGCCTTGGAGCAGCCGCGAGCCCTGGCCTGGTCAAGGGCCCAGGCCATGAAGGCCGCGCCGACGCCCTGGCCGCGCAGGCCTGAATCCACCCGAACCGCCTGGATCAGGGCGAACTTCGCCCCCCCCGGGTTCGACAGGCCCTGGATCACGGTCATTTGCAGGGTCGCGCGGACCTGATCGTCGAGCTCGGCCACCGCCAGCAGGGTGTTGGCGTCAAGGTTTTCGAAGGCGAGCTGATAGTCCGCCAGCGCCGAGAGATCCTCGCGCCCCGCCCCCAGGGCGTCATCGGCCAACAGGGCGACGATGGCGGGCAGATCGGCGGCGACGGCGGGGCGGAATTGCATGCGTCACTCCCCTACCGTCGTCATCCTCCGGGCCCCGCGACAGCGGGGATCCGGGGGATCCAAGCTGACCTACGGTATGGGTCCCCCGGATCGTCCTGGCGGACGACCGGAGGATGACGGCCTTGTGTGGTTTTGTCAGACCCGCGACATCACCAGGCAGCCATTGGTGCCGCCGAAGCCGAAGGAGTTGGACATCACCGTCTCGACCTGGCGGTCCTCGCGCTTGCGCAGGATCGGCAGCCCCTCGAACTCGGGGTCGAGGTTTTCGATGTTGGCGCTCTCAGCCAGGAAGCCGTTGTTGAGCATAAGGAGCGAATAGATCGCCTCCTGCGCCCCGGCCGCGCCCAGGCTGTGGCCGGTCAGGGACTTGGTCGAGGAGATGAAGGGCGCCTTGTCGCCAAACACTTCGCGCACCGCGCCCATTTCCTTGGAATCGCCCACCGGGGTCGAGGTGCCGTGCGGGTTCAGGTAGTCGATGGTGCGGTTCCCGGCGCCCTTCATGGCCAGGCGCATGCAGCGCACGGCGCCCTCGCCCGAGGGGGCGACCATGTCGTGGCCGTCCGAATTGGCGGCGTAGCCCACGATCTCGCCATAGATCTTGGCCCCGCGGGCCTTGGCGCGCTCATAGTCTTCCAGCACCACGATCCCGGCGCCGCCGGCGATCACGAAGCCGTCGCGGTCCTTGTCATAGGCGCGGCTGGCTACGGCGGGCCGGTCGTTGAAGTTCGAGCTCATGGCGCCCATGGCGTCGAACAGGTTGGACAGGGTCCAGTCCAGCTCTTCGGTGCCGCCGGCGAACACCACGTCCTGCTTGCCCATGGCGATCTGCTCATAGCCGACGCCGATGCAGTGGGCCGAGGTCGCGCAGGCCGACGAGATGGAGAAGTTCAGGCCGCGGATCTTGAACCAGGTGGCCAGGGTCGCCGACGGGCCGGAGCTCATGGCCTTGGGCACCGCGAACGGGCCGATCCGCTTGGGCCCCTTTTCGCGGGTGATGGCCGCGGCCTCGACGATGGCGCGGGTCGACGGGCCGCCGGAGCCGACGATCAGGCCGGTCATCTCGGTGGAGACTTCCGCATCGCTCAGGCCGGAATCGGCGATGGCCTGTTCCATGGCGATGTGGCCGTAGGCCGTGCCCTGGGCCAGGAAGCGGGCGGCGCGGCGATCGACCATGGCTTCCCAGTCGATCTGGGGCGCAGCGTGGACCTGGCAGCGGAAGCCGAGCTCGGCATAGTCCGGAGCCCCGATGATCCCCGACTTGGCTTCCCGCAAGGAGGCCAGCACTTCATTGGAATTGTTGCCGATCGAGGAAACGATCCCGATCCCGGTGACAACGACGCGGCGCATCCTGGCTCCTCCCCCGAAGGCCTAGTTCTTGGCGTAGAGGCCGACGCGAAGGTCTTTGGCCTCGTAGATGACCTTGCCATCGGCTTCGAGCACCCCGTCCCCGATGCCCATGACCAGCCGGCGCAGAATCACCCGCTTGAGATCGATCTTGTAGACCACTTTCTTGACGTCCGGCGTCACCTCGCCGGTGAACTTGACCTCGCCGACGCCGAGGGCGCGACCCTTGCCGGGCGCCCCCGACCAGCCGAGGAAGAAGCCGACCAGCTGCCACATGGCGTCCAGGCCCAGGCAGCCGGGCATGACGGGGTCGCCGATGAAGTGGCAGCCGAAGAACCAGAGGTCCGGATTGATGTCGAGTTCGGCCTCGACATAGCCCTTACCGTGCAGGCCGCCGTCATCGTTGATCTTGCTGATGCGGTCGAACATCAGCATCGGCGGAACCGGCAGCTGGGCGTTGCCCGGGCCGAACATCTCGCCGCGGCCGCAGGCCAGCAGCTCTTGGAGGTCGTAGTGGTCCTTCGCCTTGGGCCCGACGGTCATGATGCGCCTTTGTCCTGTCCTTGGACGACGGGCCTAGCAGAGCCGCCGTTCCGGCTCAACGCCGCTATGCCCCATGCGGCTCCGCCGGCGGCCCCGTCAGCCGCATTGCGGCTTATCATCCGTGCCCCACAGGCTCTGGGCTGGCGCCCAGGCGCTGATGTTGTCGACCCGCAGCTTGCACCAGCCCTTGTCGTCACAGCGCACGAGGCTGGCGATCGCGCGGGGGCGCAGCATGGCGACCACGTGCGAATCGGTCTTGGGCGACCGGTGCAGGGCCAAGGGTTCGGGTTGGACCAGCATCACATTGCGCCGACCATCGACCGTGCGCCGGTGAACCCAGGCCATGCCATGCTCCGGATCGCAGATGCGCCGCCACTCAGTATTCTCGGCCACCACCTGCACCGGCAGGCCGCGAGCGCGGTAGACCCAGAGCAACCGGTGGTCGTCGCCGGGGCCGGACCGGGCGTTCACCTCGTCGAACTTCAGGATCACATATCGGGGCACCGGCAGGCCGGATGGGGTCGGTCGGTCAGCCGCCAGGGCCGCCGGTCCCGCCAGAATCAGCGCCGCCGTCAATTTCACCAGAGTCCACGCACGCCGCATGTGTGCGCTCGCCTCGCCTTGGCCGTTCATGCCCCCTTTGCTAGAGGGTTGGGAAAGAAGGCGCCATAGGGCGCTGATCCCAGGAACGTTGTTTTCAGGTCGCCGAACCGCCCATGCCCGTGCGCAAGCCGAAAGTCATCGTCACCCGAAAGCTCCCTGACGCCGTGGAGACGCGGATGCGCGAGCTCTTCGACACCGAACTGAACCTCGATGACGCCCCCATGACCAAGGCGGCGTTGATCGATGCTGTTGGCCGTTGCGACGTGCTGGCGCCCACCATCACCGACGAGGTCGACGCCGAAGTGATCGCCGCGGCCGGCGAGCGCCTGAAGCTGATCGCCAACTTCGGCGCGGGCGTCGATCACATTGACGTGGCCGCCGCTGCCGCCAGGGGGATCGCGGTCACCAACACGCCGGGCGTGCTGACCGAGGACACGGCCGACCTGACCATGGCTCTGATGATGGCGGTCTCCCGCCGCATCGTCGAAGGCGCCAACCTGACCCAGGCCGGCGGCTTCTCCGGCTGGACCCCGACCTGGATGATGGGCCGCCGGCTCACCGGCAAGCGGCTGGGGATCATCGGCATGGGCCGCATCGGCCAGGCCGTCGCGCGCCGCGCCAAGGCGTTCGGCCTCTCCATCCACTATCACAACCGCCACCGTATTGATGAAAAGACCGAAAGCGAGCTGGAGGCGACCTACTGGGAAAGCCTCGACCAGATGCTGGCCCGGATGGACATCATCTCGGTCAACTGCCCGCACACCCCGGCCACCTATCACCTGCTTTCGGCCCGCCGGCTGAAGCTGATGCAGCCTCACGCCATCCTGGTGAACACCGCCCGTGGCGAGATCATCGACGAGGCGGCCCTGGCCGCCCTGTTGGCCGACAACGCCATCGCCGGCGCGGGCCTGGACGTGTTCGAGTTCGAACCGGCCATCAATCCCAAGCTCCTGAAGCTGCCCAATGCCGTCCTGCTGCCCCACCTGGGCTCGGCCACCGTCGAGGGCCGCATCGACATGGGCGAAAAGGTGATCATCAACATCAAGACCTGGATGGACGGCCACCGCCCGCCGGACCGGGTCCTGCCGGGGATGCTGTAGGGCCAAGACTCCTCCCCCTCTGGGGGAGGTGTCGCAAAGCGACGGAGGGGGCCGCTTGCGCCAGCAAGCGGTAGCTGAGTCAGAAACCGCCGCTACGCGTCGGCCCCCTCAGCCC
>CAZXVO010000255.1:0-304 GCA_964643835.1 uncultured Phenylobacterium sp.
CCGGCTCGAGGCCGCCGCCGAGCGCCTGGCCGAGGTCACCAACCAGATCCGCGAGACCGCCCGCGTCGAGCCCGAGCAACTGGCCCAGCGCCTGTCGGACGAGGCCGTCGCCATCCCGACCGAGGCCGGCGGCATCGAGACCCACCTCTACGCCCTGGAGCGCCAGCGGGACGGCATCGGGCCGGTCAATCTGCGAGCCGAGGAAGAGGCGGTCGAATACGCCCAGCGGCTGGAGACCATCCAGAGCGAGCGCGCCGACCTGGTGGGCGCCATCGCCAAGCTGCGCCAGGGCATCGATGAGCTG
>CAZXVO010000255.1:333-5021 GCA_964643835.1 uncultured Phenylobacterium sp.
TCGAGGTCATCAACGAGCACTTCAAGACCCTGTTCGAGGCCCTGTTCCAGGGCGGCCAGGCGGAGCTGCGTCTGGTCGAATCCGATGATCCGCTGGAGGCGGGCCTGGAGATCTTCGCCTGCCCGCCCGGCAAGCGCATGGCCACCATGAGCCTGATGAGCGGCGGCGAGCAGGCGCTGACGGCGTGCGCCCTGATCTTCGGGGTGTTCCTGGCCAACCCGGCGCCGATCTGCGTGCTGGACGAGGTGGACGCCCCGCTGGACGACGCCAATGTCGATCGGTTCTGCAATATGCTGGACGAGATGCGCCGCCGGACCCAGACCCGGTTCATCGCCATCACCCACAACCCCGTGACCATGTCGCGCATGGATCGGCTGTTCGGCGTGACCATGGCCGAGCGCGGCGTCTCCCAGCTGGTGTCGGTGGACCTGCGCCAGGCCGAGGCCATGGCGGCCCAATAGGGCCCGGTTCGGGCGATCCGCACGCCCCGCTTTGCGCCGCAAGCTGTGGGGAATCTGCGCCTGTCGTTGCGGAAGATGCGACGCGCACCATAATTCTCAATATTTTCAAAGCGCTAAATAGGGTTTGCCTAGCCTTGACGCACCGCACCCACGCCTATAGGTTCCGCGCGACTTGAAGCCCGGGGCTGTGGCGGAGACGTCATGGTCGCAAGACCGCGTGACGCATGCCAAATCCGGACAATTCGCGCGATGAGGCGATTAAAAGCCTCGACGAGCGAGCCGACGCCCTGGCGGCCCGGACGGCGAAAATCACGCCGGACTACGGCTCCAAGGCAGCGGGTTACGGTTACCGTCTGATGGCTGTGCTGTTGGGCGGCGCGTTCGTGGGGATCGGGTTCGGCGCCGTTGTCGACGTCCTGGCCCACACGGCGCCCTTCGGAATGATTGTCGGGGTCCTTGCGGGCTTCGGCATGTCGATTTGGATGGCCGTTCGTTCGGCCCAGCGGATGAGCGCCGAAGCGGCGAGCGAGTGGGGTCCGGTCACGGACCTGCCGCCCGACGACGAGGACGATTGAAGGAGTTCGAGGCGGCATGGCCAGCCCGATGCATCAGTTCGAGATCCAGCCGGTTCTCACCCTGCCCACCGTCAATGTCCCGGGCATCGGCGCGATCGACCTGTCGATCAACAACTCCATCATGTCCATGCTCATCGCTGCGGCGCTGATCGTGGCCTTCTTCACCATCGCGACCGCCAAGTCGGCCGTGGTGCCCGGCCGTCTGCAAGTGATGGCCGAAGGGATCTTCAGCTATATCGATGACCTGGTGACGGGGATCATCGGCCATGAGGGCCGCACCTTCTTCCCCTACGTCTTCACGGTCTTCCTGTTCGTCCTGGCGATGAACTTCCTCGGCCTGTTCCTGATGTTCACCTCGACGTCGCAACTGGCCGTCACCGCCACCCTGGGCGGCATGACCATCCTGCTGGTGCTGCTGATCGGCTTCATCCGCAACGGCGCCAACATGTACAAGCTGTTCGTCCCCGCGGGCGTGCCCTGGTACATGCTGATCCTGGTGACCCCGATCGAATTCATCTCGTTCCTGCTGCGCCCGGTCACCCTCGCCCTTCGTCTTTTCGGCAACATGCTCGGCGGCCACGTGGCCCTGAAGGTGTTCGCCGGCTTCGTGGTTTCGCTGAGCGCGCTCGCCGCGACCGGCGGCATCGCCACCCTCGGCTACGCCGGCGCGGCCCTGTCTCTGGGCGGCGTGGTGGCCCTCACGGCGCTCGAATTCCTGGTGGCTTTCCTCCAGGCGTTCGTCTTCGCGGTTCTGACCTGCGTCTATCTCAACGACGTGGTCAATCTCGGCCATCACCACTGACGGCCAACCCTCAAATCTCAACTTCTCAACGGGACTAGATCAAATGGAAGCGGAAGCGGCTAAGTACATCGGCGCGGGCCTCGCGACCCTCGGCATGATCGGCGCGGGCATCGGCGTCGGCACCATCTTCTCGGGCTTCCTGCAAGGCGCGACGCGTAACCCGTCGGCCGCCGGTGGCCAATTCACCAACCTGATCCTCGGCGCGGCTCTGACCGAAGCCCTGGGCATTCTGGCCTTCGTGCTCGGCCTGCTGATCCTCTTCAGCTAAGCCAAGATCCGCAGCAAGGGGCGACGGGCGCTTGGCGTCCGGCCGCCCCTCTGTCTTTGAGGACGTCCAAGCCTTATGGCCGCCGAACCCACAACCCAACCCGCCGATACAGCGCCCGCCCATGCGGGGGCCTCGACGGAAGCCGCCGAACACGGCGGTGGCGGGCTGCCCCAGTTCAAGTTTGAATACTGGGGCGGTCAGATCGTCTGGCTGCTGCTGATCTTCACCGTCCTCTATGTCCTGCTGGCCAAGGTGTTCACGCCTCGGATCCGCAAGATCATGGACACCCGCGCCGAAACCATCGCCTCGGCGGTGGAGCAGGCGAAGTCGGTGCAGGCCCAGGCTGACGCCCAGGCCGCGGACGCCAAGGCCGAGATCGACCAGGCCCGCGCCCAGGCGCGCGCCGTGGCCGCCGAAGCCAAGGCCAAGGCCAACGCGGAAATGGCCCAGCGCCAGGCCGCCGAGGACGAGCGACTGGCCGGCGAACTCGCCAAGGCCGAGGAGCGCATCCGGGGCCTGCGTGACGCCGCCATGTCCAACGTCGAGGGCATTGCGGTCGAGACCGCTCAGGCCATCGTCGAGCACCTGACCGGGGACAAGGTCACCGCCGCCCAGGTCAAGGCCGCCACCGCTCAAGGAGCCGCCTGATGCCTGAGTTCCTGAACCCCGCCGAGGCTGAGTTCTGGGTTGGCGTAGGCCTCCTGATCTTCCTCGGCATCGTCGTCTTCGTCGCCAAGGCCCCCAAGGCCATCGCCGCGGCGCTGGACGCGCGCACCGTCGCCATCCAGACCGACCTCGATGAGGCCGCCCGGATCCGTGCGGAAGCCGAAGCCCTGCTGGCCACTTTGAAGGCTGAGCGGGCGGAAGCTGAGGCTCAGGCCAAGGAGATGCTCTCCGCCGCCCAGGAACAGGCCCGCCTGTTCGCCAAGGATGCGGAAGCCAAGCTCAAGGAAAGCCTGGCCCGTCGCCAGCAACTCGCCGAACGCAAGATCGCCAACGCCGAAGCGCAAGCCCAGGCGGACGTGAAGGCTGCGGCCGCCGAGCTGGCCGCCAAGATGGCGGAAGACGTGCTGGCCAAGCGTCTGGCTGGCGCCAAGACCGACCCTCAGGTCGATGCGGCGATCAGCCAGATCTCGACCCGACTGCAGTAGTCTCTACGCTTTAGCGGTCCGGCGCTTGAACAGCGAGCGCCGGATCCGCGAAGCCACCCGAAGCCGCGGTGGCAGGATGAGTTTCTCCATCCGCAACAGCTGTTCCCAAAAGATCTTCAAGAGCTTCGGGTCCCGGCGCAGCAACCGCCGGATCGGCGAGGCGACACGCGGATGCGCCTGGGCGAAGCGCACAAACTGACGGCGCGCCTTGAACGAATTGCGCAGCACCAGCATCAGCCCGACCACCACCACCGGCAGCCCGCCAGGGCCAGGCAGGGGCGACAGCACCACGCCGATGATCACCAGCAGGACGCCCGCCGCCACACCGGCGAACCGCATCACACGCGCCAGGGCGGCGCGGGCGCGAGCGTCAGAGGCGCGTTCCACGCGCGGGCTGGGTAGGGCCATGGTCAAGGCGTCGGACCTGGTTGAAGGAAGCGCCCGCGCAAACGGACCCCCCCGATATTTGGGCGCGACCTTGCGTCTTAAAGGCGACGCGCCCGTTAAATTTGAACCTTAACGCCGCTATTCCGCGGCGAAGGGCGGAGCGGCGGCCGGAATCGGTGAAGCTGTGGCGCCACGAACACGGCGGCGGCGTACGAGCCACAGTCGCGAGCGCTTGGCCACCCGCCAACGGCCGGGCAGCAGCAGACGCTCCATACGCAGGAGCTGCTGCCAGGCGACGGCGGCCACTTCAGGCTCCCGACGCAGCAGGCGGCGCAGCGGGAAGACCATCTTCGGGTGCGCCTTCTGGATCTGGACGAACCGGCGACGCGCCTTGAATGAGTTCCGCAGCACGATCATCAGGCCGAGCACCAGGATCGGCAGCCCCAGGTGACCAGGCAGCGGCGCGGTCACCAGGCCCACGAGCATGATGAACAGGCCAAGCACCGTCGCCATAAAGCGCCCGATCCTCGCGAGCATCTCGCGGGCGGGGGCGTCTGACGCGCACAGAAAGGGCACGCTGGGCACAGCGAAGGTCACAGTCGATCCTGAGGGTTGCGGTCCGCGCCCGGTCAGGGGAGGTCGGGCGGTGGCCGCGTAAGTACGATATTGGAACGCATTTGCGCCCCGTAAAGCCGACTGACCCGTTAAATTTCGTCCATGCCGCCCCGGACTGCGCTATTCCGCCGCGAGAGGCGCCGGCGCCACAGTCGTGGGTTCCGGGCGCCACGTCAGCTTGGGCTTCCGGGCCGCGAGCGTCTCGTCCAGCCGCCGCAGGGGGGCCAGATAGGGCGCGCCCTTGAACCGATCGGCGTCCCCGGCCTTGGCCGCTTCGGCCAGGGCGAGCAGGGCGTCGCAGAATCGGTCGAGCTCCTGTTTTGATTCGGTCTCGGTCGGCTCGATCAGCATCGCGCCATGCACCACCAGCGGGAAGTACATGGTCATCGGGTGGAAGCCCTCGTCGATCATCGCCTTGGCGAAGTCGAG
>CAZXVO010000256.1:0-5009 GCA_964643835.1 uncultured Phenylobacterium sp.
GGGCCTTCTGCTTCTCCTTCACAGAGCCGGAGCCCACATCGCCCACCGGGGCGATCTTCGGCGTCTCGCCCTCGCTCAACTCGAACCGGCGCTTGCCCAGGTTCTTCAGCGTGTGGTGGGTCAGGACCAACTGAGACAGGTCCACGCTCTCGCGCTCGCGCCCGAACTCCAGCAGCCGGATCAGGTGCTTGAAGAACAGGAAGCGCTTCTCGATGTCGGCGTTCCCGTAGTCGAAGATCTGGGACAGGAAGGTGTAAAGCCGGATGAAGGTGGCCAAGTCACCCTTGAACAGGGTGAGCGTGTCCATCTCCTCCTTCGCCGCCTTGGCGGCCTTCTCGTCCTCGTCCGCCAGCGCCGCCGCGTAGCGCGCCTTGGCCGCCCCGAACTGCTTCATGAGACGGTCGGCGACCGGCAGGATCGCGGCGGCGAGGTCGCCCTGCTTCGACTTCGGGTCCATCACCACGGCGGCGACGCGGTCCACCTCGTAAGAGTCGTAGTGGCCCGCGCCATCCAGCTTGGCCCGCAGGTCAAAGATCAGGTTCGGGTCGGTGGTCCCGTCCAGGGCGGCGGTGTCGAAATATGTCTCCGCGACGAAGAGCACGGTCTTGCCCCGGGCGAGAGCGGCGGCGACGAGATTGGTGATGGTTTGTGATTTGCCTGTGCCTGGCGGCCCTTGGACCACCAGGTTGCGCCCAGATAGCGCGACTTCGAGCGCCTCACACTGCGAACTGTCGGCTCTATCAACAACTTCGAGCGTCAGGTCGCGAGCTTCGACGGCCTTAGGGGACTGATCTCCTTCAGGCAGCCAAGGCGTTCCCTCGTCCTCGACGCCTTCAGCGTCTTCAGGGCCACCTAGGACTTCTCGAACTAGTCTATGATCCGCCAAGGGGGCGGACGTCGGCCATCTGTCGGGATCAAGGTCCAGGTACAGCAGAATCTTGCCGAACTCGAAAAGGCCGAGCGTGACGTATCTGCGAACGAGCCAATCGGGCTTGTGTCGGACAGCCTGCGCGACCTCGGTGAGGTAGGTCTCTAGGTCCTGCTCCTCTTCCAGGTCGGGCAGGTCAATGTTGAGCTCTTCGAGCTTCTTCTGAAGCGACAGGTTGGGCTGCAGTTCCTCGCCCGTCCATTTGATGCGAGTCTTGTACTGACCGCCCCGGCCGGCCTCCCGCTCCAACTCCACCGGGAGCAGGATAAGGGGCGCTTGATGCGCCTTGTCTGACTGATCTCGCCATTCGAGGAAACCAAAGGCGAGATAGAGCATGTTCGCTCCACTCTCCTCGATAGCCGTGCGCGCGGCGGCCCGGATCTTCCGAAGTCGCGCATCCAGCTCCTCCGGATAGTGAAGCGTTTGAAGCTTCCGATCCGAATGTCGGTTTGATCGCTCGAATGAGTCGGTCTCGACGGGGAGGTCATGTTGGACGTTGATCCCCAACCGCCTCGCCCAAACTGCGGCCTCAGGACGGCTTCCTGCACGAGGTTCGGTCGCCCGCTTAACTTGGTCTGGAGGAGGCGCGTTATAGGCCTCCAGTTCTCTAGGTGTTGGTTCGGGAACCGGCTCGAAGGTCAGCGCCGAGCCATCGACGAGCAAATCAAAGACCTGGCCCGGCAATTCATCAACGATCCGAAGGCAAGAGGCCCTCGGATGCCGGAAACTCAGCATTCGATTGGTTGTGGAAAGGTCGAGCAGTTTCCTGCGAAGCCGCTCGAGCCTCTGCTCGATGCGATGCCGTTCTTCCAACGCCTACATCCCCCGACGCACCCCATACTTGTAACGCAGGCGCTTGCACTTGTTGGTGGGCGCGTAAACGCCGGTAAAGGGGCAATGTTTATTGTAAACAACCCATTTCGGGGGGGCGTTCCGGGGCCGCCGCCAAGAGCGGCCCGGGTCAGGAGGGCTTAGCTCACCACAAAGACCTCAGGCTCGCCGTCCTTGTTGGAGATGACAAAGCGGAGACCGCCCGTCTGGATAATGTCCACATTGAGATCGGGCCGCAGGAAGCGACGGACGATCTCCAGGCTAAAGTCGTCAAGGTCGGCGTGGGCGGCAGATAGTTCGTCCTCGGCTTGATGGAGGGCCGCTTCAGCCAGGTTGCGGCGTTCGGCGGCCCGACCCAGCAGGCTCAGAAGAGCACTATAGGAAAGCTTGCGGCGGCGACCTCGCCGACCTGCTTCCCTGGCTCCCGGCGCGATCCTGATGATCACGTCGCGCAGGATGCTGGCCTGCGCCTTCTCCTTGAGCGCCAGATCGTCTTTCAAGGCAGGGATCAGGCCATCGAGCGTCTCAGCCCTTCGAACCAAACTCACAAAGGCCTCCAGCAGGTGTTCGTCATCAGCCCGAACATGGGGCGGGCCGAAATCATCCAGAATGGGGTCCCAATCCGTCCAGTTGGTCGGCTCAGACGACATGTGATCAGCTCTTGGTGAGTTTGGTGGCGTTGATCCGCACGCCGCCCCCGAAGAGGCGGCGTGCGCCTGCGTTCCGCTGAGAACGGATTTGCGCATCTTCACCCCCGGAAGCCCCTGTCCCCTTTGGGGACCGCGCGCGCGTATCCCCTTCGGGGACGGCGCGCAGGCGCGTAAGGCCCGCGCCGACGCCATCGCGTACGGGCGCGACAGGTCGGCCAGACGTTTCCAGGTGCTCGCCGCTAAGCCGGGCCTAGTAACTTTGCGCGCGCGTGGGACTCCCAACGGCGGGCACGGCCCTGCCCCCCCTGGGTCCGGCGACGGGGAGCGCTCACATGCAGCTAGGGGGGTGGGTAGGGCGTGCTAGACTGGTGTCGCAGCCCAGATCGGATCACCCAGCGCCCTTGAAAACCGGAGCCCTGGTGTCGATTTGGTGTCGGGCCTTCCTCAGCCCTGGCGGGCGGAGGCAGCCGAAATCGGCTTAACGCTTTGATTTAGAAGGAGAAAGAATGGTGGACGCGACAGGGATTGAACCTGTGACCCCTACGATGTCAACGTAGTGCTCTCCCGCTGAGCTACGCGTCCGACCGGATCCCCGAGGGGAACGAGAGGCGGGGTGTATAACGGCGCCTAATCCCTTAGGCAAGCGGGGAAGACCGCTCTTTTCAGGCCGCCGCCATCATCTTTTCCACCTCTGTCACGATCTCGCGCAGGTGGATGGGCTTGGACAGCACCTTGGCGCCGGGCGGGCCGCTTTCGCCGGCGGCCAGGGCCACGGCGGCGAAGCCGGTGATGAACATGATGCGCAGGCCTGGATGCTTCTGGGCGGCCAGGCGGGCCACCTCGATGCCGTCCATGCCGGGCATGACGATGTCGGTGAGCAGCAGGTCCCAGGGTTGGTCGAGCACGGCCGCCGCCTCGTCGCCATCGGCGCAGGAGGTGACCTCGTAGCCGGCGCGCTCCAGGGCGCGGGTCAGGAAGCCGCGCAGGGAATCGTCGTCTTCAGCCAGGAGGATACGGGGCATGAGGGCTCGGCTCGTCAGTGAACAGGCCGGGCACCTTAGCGCCCCAGACGTAAACTCGCGATGAACCTTTGCGCACGCGGCGGCGCCGATCCGTTTGACCGGCCGGGGCTTCGATCCTCTTATGCGGCGGATGAATCGCTGGCAGCCCGCCCCCCGTTCGGACACCAGCCCGGTCGCCTGGTCGCAGCCGGCCTTTGAGGTCCAGCGCGCCGGCGGAGAGGGCCTGCCTTCGCCCACGCCCCTGGTGTTCGCCTCGCCCCATTCCGGCCGGCTCTATCCGGAAGACATGGACGCCGCCCTGGACGGGGTGGCGATCCGCCGCTCAGAAGACGCCTATGTGGACGAGCTGGTCGCCGCCGGGCCGGGCCTGGGCTGCGCCCTGATCACCGCCCGTCTCGCGCGCGCTTATATAGATGTGAACCGCGAGCCCTTCGAACTGGACCCGTCCATGTTCGCCGACGAGCTGCCGGACTTCGCCCGGGCGCGGTCGGCGCGGGTGCAGGCGGGGCTGGGGGCCATCGCCCGTGTGGTCTCCGAAGGCCAGGAGATCTATGATCGCAAGCTGACCTTCGCCGAGGCGCGGGCCCGGATCGAGGGCGCGCACGGCCCCTATCACGCCGCCCTGGCCAGGCTGCTGGGCGAGGCGCATGCGGCGCACGGCATGGCGATCCTGATCGATTGGCACTCCATGCCGGCGGCGGCGGCGAAGGTGGGCGGCCGGGATGGGCCCTGCGACATGGTGCTGGGCGACCGCTATGGCGCCTCATGCTCGCCGCTGGTGACGCGGAGCGTGGAGAAGGCGCTGGAGGCCATGGGATATCGGGTGGCGCGCAACGCCCCCTATGCCGGCGGATACACCACCGAACACTATGGCCGGCCGCAGCGGCGCACCCACGCCCTGCAGATCGAGATCAATCGCGCGCTCTACCTGGACGAGGCGACCCTGGAGCGTACGGAAGGGTTTGAGCGGCTGAAGGCGGACATCGAGGCCCTGACGGCGGGGCTGGCGGCGGCCGACTGGAGCAGCCTGCGCGGCGCGTGACGGACCGGTAACCGGTTCCCGTCTTCATCAGCGGGATAGCGCGCAAGAAAAAAGCCGGGCACAAGGCCCGGCCAGTTCATTAGGGAGGAAACGCCCAGGAAGGGCAGAGGCGTCAGCGACGCCTCACAGGACTGATATACGGTGCGGCGCACAATTCTACAAGGGCAAAAACGTCGCAGGTGCGAAAAGATGCCCCAAAAATTCCGGTTCCCTTGCGTAATCAACCCTTTGAAGGCAGATAGGGGGCCGTCGCTTTCATGCTGCGGCGCACAATGCGCGACATAGACCCGCTGTCGCAGATCCAATAAGCCGCTGGCCTAAAGTTGCGCGCTCAACTACAAGCGCGCGCCCTCTCCGAGATAAGATTTAAATGTCGCTCCGCAATATCGCCATCATCGCCCACGTCGACCACGGTAAGACGACCCTCGTCGACCAGCTCCTCGCCCAGTCCGGCGTCTTCCGCGCCAACGAGGCGACTGTGGAGCGCGCCATGGACTCCAACGACCAGGAGCGCGAGCGCGGCATCACCATCCTGG
>CAZXVO010000257.1:0-4995 GCA_964643835.1 uncultured Phenylobacterium sp.
AGGTGTGGCTGTCGCCGCAGACGATGGTCATGCCCGGCTGGGTGCGGCCCTGCTCAGGCCCCACCACGTGGACGATCCCGTTCCGGATATCGCCCATCGGGAAGAACTCGATCCCGTTGGCCTTGACGTTCTGCTCCAGGGTCTGGAGCTGCAGCCGCGCCTCCTCGTCCGCCACCTTGCCGACGCCCAGCGCCTGGCCCTCAGTGGGGATGTTGTGGTCGGCCACGGCCAGGGTCCGGTCGGGCCGGCGCACAGGGCGCTTGGCGGCCCGGAGCCCTGCGAAGGCCTGGGGCGTCGTCACCTCGTGGATGAGGTGCAGGTCGATATAGAGGATCGCCTCGCCGTCCTGTTGAGCGACGACGTGGGCGTCCCAGATCTTGTCGTAAAGTGTCTTGCCGGCCATGGGCGGCATGTAGGGTCGGAGGAGCGCCGAAGTCCAGCGCCCTCGCCGCAAGTTTTTGCCTCAGGCGGCCTTGGCCACCGCGGGTTTGAGGCAGCCTTGCCCCTCCAGGGCGATCCTCAGGGCCTGATCCAGCGGGGTGTGCGGCTCCTCGCCCAGTTCGGCGACCAGCTTCGTATTGTCCATGACCACCGGATGGTCCCAGAGATAGCGCATCTCCAGCATCTCCCGCAGCATCTCGACGAAGGGCGCGGCCAGCATCATGGCCATCCAGGGCAGGCGGCTGCGCTTCAGCTTGCGGCCGGCCACCCGGTCCAGGGCGTCGGCCATTTCGCCATTGGTCAGGACGTGGCCACGGAAATTGTAGACGGCGTAGTCGGCCAGCCGCGCCTCACGATCCACCAGACGGGCCATGGTCTCGGCCAGGTCGGGCAGATAGGCCCAGTCGTGCAGAACCGCCATCGGCCCCGGGATGCTGATGGCGGTCAGGGGCTTGCCCTTCTTCACCCAGCCCTCGGTGAGCCAGGAGCTGTCGGACACCGGGCCGAAGAAGTCGCCCGCCCGGACAATCAGGGTGCGGACGCCCTCTTCCCGCGCGGCGCGGACCAGGCGCTTTTCCAGGGTCACGCGAATGGCGCCCTTGCGGGTCTTGGGGTTCTGGGGCGCGTCCTCGGTGATGTGGCTCCAGGCGTCGGGGCCGTAGTTATAGACATTGCCGGGATAGAGGATGCGCGCGCCGGTCGCCTTGGCGGCGGCGATCACCGCCTCCATCATCGGCGGCAGAAGCTTGGCCCAGCCGGCGTAGCCATTGGGATTGGCGGCGTGGACGATCAGCTGGACCCCCTGGGCCGCGGTCAGCACGTCGTCGGCGTTGAGGGCGTCGCCGCGCACCCAGTCGCAAGCGGCGAACTCCGGCGCCTCGCGCCGGGCGCGGTCCGGGCTGCGGGCCATGATCCGCAGGGTCCAGCCATGGCGGATCAGGGCGCGGCCCACCGCGCCGCCGATCGAGCCAGTGGCGCCGATGAGCAATGCCGTCTTTTGGGGGGCCGTTCTTAAGGGGGATTGTTCAACCATCGGGGCCTCTCCATCTGCTTGAAGGCCTGATGATCCTCTCCCCAGGACCAGCTAAACGGAATTGCGGAATATATTGGAACAGGTATTCATAAGCGCATGAGCGATCCGGCCTGGGACCTGTTTCAAAGCCTGCACGCGGTCATGCAGGCCGGCAGCTTCTCCGCCGCCGCCCGTGCGCGCGGCCTGACCCAGCCGACGCTTGGCCGCCATATCGAGGCCTTGGAGACCGCGCTGGGTGCGCCGCTGTTTGTCCGCTCCCCCCGCGGGCTGACCCCGACCGACCTCGCCCAGACCCTGAAACCTCACCTGGAGGAAATGGCCGCGGCCGCCGCCTGCGCGATCCGTGACGCCTCGGGCGTGGCCGACACCAAGGGCGGGGTGGTGCGCCTGGCGGCCAGCGACATCATGGGCGCCGAGGTGCTGCCGCCGATCCTGGCGGAGTTCATGAAGCTGCACCCGGACATCCAGATCGAGCTGGTGCTGTCCAACAAGACCGAGGACCTGTCCCGCCGCGACGCCGACATCGCCGTGCGGATGATGCGCCCGACGCAAGGGTCCCTGGTCGCGCGTAAGGTCGGGACCACCGGGGTCGGCTTCTATGCGACGCCCGACTATATCGAGCGCCGGGGCATGCCCACCAGCATCGACGACCTGGAGCCCAACCACCTGCTGATCGGCTTTGACCGGGCGCGGCCGGCCATCGAGGCGCTGGAGGGGGTCAATGTCGGGCGCGAGATCACCCGCGAGATCTTCAATTTCCGCACCGACAATGACGCGGCCCAGATCGCCGCCGTGCGCGCGGGCCTCGGCATCGGCGCCATCCAGCACGCCCTGGGGCGCCGCTATGGCCTGACCCCGGTGCTCGCCAACGCCTTCCATTTCGAGCTGGAGATGTGGGTGGCGATGCCCGAGACCCTGAAGGGCTCGCGGCGCATGCGGCTGATGTTCGACCACCTGGTCGAGGGCCTGTCGCGGTTCGCGGCCGAAGGTCGGCGCTGACCCCCGAATACGAAAACGGCGGCCCCGTCACCGGAGCCGCCGCTTCTGAACAGTGTCGCCTGGAGGCTTATTCGCCGGCGGGCGTCGCGTCCTTGGTCGAGGTCATCTGACGCTCGGCGATCCGGGCCGACTTACCGCGACGGTCGCGCAGGTAGTACAGCTTGGCGCGACGGACGACGCCGCGACGCTTCACTTCGATGGAGTCGATGTTCGGCGAGTGGAGCGGGAACAGGCGTTCCACGCCTTCGCCGAAGGAGATCTTGCGGACCGTGAAGCTCTCGTTGATGCCCTGGCCCTGACGCGCGATGCAGACGCCTTCGTAGGCCTGGACGCGTTCGCGGTCGCCTTCCTTGATCTTCACGTTCACGCGCACGGTGTCGCCCGGCTTGAAGTCGGGGATCGAGCGGGTGGCGAGGAGGCGATCAGCCTCTTCCTTTTCCAGCTGCTGCAGCAGGTTCATGGTCTTCATCCTTACTGGGCTTTACTCGCCCTTTGCCTGTTGATTGGCGAGATGGGCGGCCCAGAGATCCGGGCGCCGCTCCCGCGTCGCTTGCTCCCGCTGCGCCCGCCGCCACTTCCGCACTTCAGCGTGATGGCCGCTTAACAGCACCTCGGGAATATCGAGCCCTTCGAAGGTCCGCGGTCGCGTGTACTGCGGATGCTCCAGGAGCCCGTCCTCGAAACTCTCTTCACTCAAGCTCTCCGCCTGGCCGAGGACGCCGGGCACGAGCCTTACGCACGCTTCAATGGTCACCAGGGCCGCCGCCTCGCCACCGGCGAGCACCGCATCCCCAACGGTGACTTCCTCGAACCCTCGGGCGTCGAGCACCCGCTGGTCCACCCCTTCGAACCGCCCGGCCAGGACGATCAGTCCCGGCCCCTTGGCCCAGTTACTCACGCGCGCCTGGGTCAGGGGCCGACCCCTGGCGCTCATGTACAAAAGCGGACGTCCGCGCACCTCGACGCTGTCCAGCGCCGCGGCGATCACATCGGCCCGCATCACCTGTCCCGGACCGCCCCCCGCAGGGGTGTCGTCGAGGAAGCCGCGCTTATCCTTGGAAAAGCCACGAATGTCCAGGGTTTCCAAGGTCCAAAGGCCCTGCTCGCGCCAGGCGGTCCCGATCAGGGAGACGCCGAGCGGCCCGGGAAAGGCCTCGGGGAACATGGTCAGCATGGTGACGTCGAAGGACATGGGCGGCCTTTTGACCCATCAGGCGACGTTTCGCCACCTTCGCCTGCATGTGCGTCGCCTTGCCCCGCTGGCTTGCGAGGGGTAGAGCGAGCGCTTTCGCAGCGCAGCAATTTTCAAGAGTAAGCATGGACCAGATGGAAATCCTGACCGAGGCCCTCGCCCTGGAACAGCTGGAAGTGAATCTCTTCCGCGGCCAGAACAGCAAGGATTCCGGACCCCGCATCTTCGGCGGCCAGGTGATCGCCCAGTCCCTGCTGGCGGCCTATGCGACGGTGGAAGACCGCGTCTGCCACTCCCTGCACTGCTACTTCATCCGCCCAGGCGACCCGAAGGTTCCGATCGTCTTTGAGGTGGACCGGGCCCGCGACGGCGGCTCCTTCACCACCCGCCGGGTGATCGCAATCCAGCATGGCCGGCAGATCTTCAACCTGGCCGCCTCGTTCCAGGTGCCGGAGGACGGCTTCGTCCACCAGTCGACCATGCCGGACGCGCCGGATCCGGAGAGCGTGCGGCCTGAATCCGAAGTGTGGGCCGAGGCCATGGAAGGCCTGCCCGAGCACCTGACCACCTGGATGAAGCGCCCGCGCCCCATCGACCTGCGCCCGGTGGACGGCGGCTTCTTCTTCAAGGGCAAGAACCCGCCGCCGAAGGATCCGGAGAACCAGATCTGGTTCCGGTCGGTCCAGCCGATCGGCGACGACATCAAGATGCAGCAGGCGATCCTGGCCTATGCCTCGGACATGAGCCTGTTGTCGGTCTCCATGCGCCCGCACGGCGTCCACTGGCAGACCAAGGGCTTCCAGTCGGCCAGCCTGGACCACGCCATGTGGTTCCACGAGCCGACCAACTTCAACGACTGGCACCTGTACGACCAGGACAGCCCCTCGGCCTCCGGCGGCCGCGGCTTCATCCGCGGCTCGATCTACAACCGCGCCGGCCAGCGGGTGGCCAGCGGGGCGCAGGAAGCCCTGATCCGGCTCCGCAAGGACTAGGCGTTCCTAAAGCGCTAGGCGTCCTTCAGGGCTTCGGCCAGCAGGCGGCCTTCGGCCCCGCGGCTGGAGCCCGCCCGCCAGGCGACGACGATCTCGCGGCTGGGATGCTCCATGCTGAGCGGCCGCACCTCGACGGGGGCGGCCTCCGCCAGGCCGGCCTTCACCGCCATGGCCGGCAGGAAGGTGACGCCCAGGCCTGAGCCCACCATCTGCACCAGGGTCGGCAGGGAGGTGGCGGCGAAGGCCTCCTCATCGCCGGTGGCCTTGGGCGGTCTGAGGCCACAGGCGGCCAGGGCGTGGTCGCGCAGGCAGTGGCCGTCTTCCAGCAGGATCAGGTC
>CAZXVO010000258.1:0-1185 GCA_964643835.1 uncultured Phenylobacterium sp.
GCTCGACGGAGCGGCAGAGCGCCCAGCCATGGCCGTTGGCCAGGCAGCGGTCGCGAAAGGCTTCCCGCGGCGGGTCGAGGTCGTTCGTGCCGACCTTCAACTCGATGAAGCCCATGCGGCCCTTCGGAAGCTGCAGCGCGCAGTCCGCGACGCCCGCGAGCGTCCCCATCCGCTTGAGTTTCGCGGCCTGGGGCGAGAACCGATAGGTCTTCCCGGTCCTGCGATCGACGCGCTCGACCGTGGGGCGCTCGCCCCCGTTGGGCGTGTGCCACCAGAGAAGATCGCTCGGCCACGCCAGCCGCAGATAATCCGCGGTCGCGATCTGCAGCGCGTCCTCGTCCTCGTAGATGACTGGCGTGGCCGGCTTACGCATCAGTGCGTCACCAACTCTTCGGCGCGCTCGCCGCGCTGGGTGAAGCCCGAGCGCTTTAGCCTGTCGACGCCTTCCTCGATGGCCTCTTCCTCGGCCTCCGGGTCGGGTTGGGCGTTCAGGTCGGGCTCGTCACCCTCCCCGGCGTCCGGCTGGCCGATCTTGGCGCGAAGCTCCATGCCGCGCTGAACCCGCTCGGCCGTCTTCTTCTGGCCGTCGGCGTAGCCGCGCATGATCACCTGGTGGAACTCCGGCGGGTCGCTGGACTGCAGTTCCTCGAGGTCACCCCGGAGCCCGCGGGCATATCCCTCGGCCTCCCAGGCCATTTCATCGCGGGTGAGGGTCGGCGTTCCTTCGCCCGGGAAGAGTTCAGCCTGCTGGCCATAGACCGGCTGGCCGAGGATGACCTTGTCGCGGGCCCGCATGGTCTCGATCTCGACGAGGGTCCGGGTCTTGCCGTTCCCGTCCGCGATGAGGCCTTCCAGGTACTTCCGGGTGTACGCCCGCCCGAGGTCCGCTTGCGCCAGATCGAAGCAGGTCGAGAGTTCGTCCCGCTGCTCCTTCAGCGCCGCCTTCGCTTCCTCGAGCGGACCCTTTGCTTTCTCGACCTGAGCCTGGCGCCGCCGGATCTCGGTGACGTGGAAGGTCAGCAGGTCGGCATGTTCGTCCGGGCTTCGGATCGCGCCGACCATCGGTCGCCCGCCCTTGCCTTCACTGGCGGCCATTGGCCACCTCCTATGCATCGGCCCCGCTGAACCCCGGGGGCTCATCGGGGATTCAGTCAGCCGGCCAAACGCCGAGCTTGCGGAGGCCGA
>CAZXVO010000258.1:1195-1638 GCA_964643835.1 uncultured Phenylobacterium sp.
CATGGCGTCCACCACGCCCAGCACGCGCCGCCAGAACAGATCACGTGCCCGCTCATCCTCTCTATACTTCCTGAAGAGCGTCACCATTTCCGGCGCGCCGTCGCCGTCATCGCCCATGAAGCCCCACACGACGCTGCGCAGGTTGCCGAGGCCGAGCCGCTCGATCGCCATCCCCGGCTTCCCGAGTTGACGCAGGGCTCGTCCCAGCAGGACGACGATCGACCACCAGAGCTCGGCCCAGAAGCCGATAGGCTTGGCTGGCGTCGCGCTCGTGCTGCTCGGCTTGCGCATGCTCTTTCGCCGCCTCTCTGGTCTGGTTCCGGAAGAAGTCGGTGACCGGGTGGCCGATGACGGCGCCGATGACCGGAAGGACGAGTTCCCAACCGCCTGCTCGAAAGACCCGGGTGAGGGTGGCGTCTGAGGCGTGGCCCTTGAGGAGGTTC
>CAZXVO010000258.1:1720-4992 GCA_964643835.1 uncultured Phenylobacterium sp.
GTCGGCCACCGGCGCCGCGCGTAGCCCGCCAGCGCCTCGCGCAGGGCGCGCGCGAAGGGCAGAAGTTGCCCGTCGAGGGTCATGAGATTTCCCGCCGTCAATTGCATGGTTGCTCTCGACGGTTGGCGGTGGCGCTGGAGGCGCGCGGGTGCGGGAGGAATGCGACGACGAGTTGATGGTTCGTCTGATCGAGCGGTTGATCCTGATGGCGCGCTATCGCGCCCGGCGGACCCGCTACCCGACCGAGGGTTCGGGGTTCTGGAAGCTTGAAATTCGCCACCGGGCGGTTGCAGCCGCGCTGATGGTCAAGGTCTTGGACCCGGCGGCGGCACCGCTCGCCAGCGTGCGGAACTCGAAGGGGGCGCTGACGCAACCAGGAAAGCGGCAGCGCCCCCCGCTGACCGACTGGAGAGCCAGGTCAGCGACACGCGCGGTCAAGCGGGGGGCGAGCCCGCGCGCGTGTGCAATGTCGGTGTGCGCCCCCAGGGACATTGGTCAGGCCGCTTCGGTGTTGGGTTTGCGGCTGGCGTTCTTCCTGGGCCGCGCTGAGGACCTCAGCTCATCCAGGGTCGCGATCCCGGCCACCGCCAGGTCCGGCCACCACTCGGCCGGAATGCGGTTGCGCTGCGCCCACGACCGCACGGTGTGCACGCTCTCCAGGCCGAGTATGTCGCGGATGTTCGCCGCGCCGGCCGTCTGGATGATTTCTTGGTGTGTCGCCATGAGCCACAAGATGCATTTTGCATTTCTCAATGCAAGTGCCTAATGCATTTCGCGCGCGCCTACCCTTCCGCCGTGGAAACTCCAGCCGACAGACTCAGACGGGCGCGGATGGCCGCGGGCTTCGAGACGGCCGCCTCGGCTGCAGCTGCCCTTGGCGTATCCCAGGCCACTTACGGACAACACGAGAACGGCCTGCGCGGCTTTCCGGCCAGCAAGGCGGAGAAGTACGCGAGGCGCTTCCGCGTCACGCCCGAGTGGCTGCTCTACGGCCGCGGCGAAGACCCAACAGCCAAGCCTACGTCCGAAACTGTCCCGCTTGTCGGCTATGTCGGGGCCGGAGCCGTCGCGCACTACTACGCGACCGGAGACGGAGGACTGGACTACGTGGCCGCACCTCAAGACGCGACATCGAACACCGTCGCGGCAGAGATACGGGGCGAGAGTCTCGGCCCCCTCTTGGACGGGTGGCTGGTGTTCTGGGATGAGGTGCGCAATCCCCCGACGCCGGATATGTTCGGCGAGGTTTGCGTGGTCGGCCTTCCCGACGACAGGGTGTTGGTGAAGAAGCTGAAGCCCACCGCCACGCCTGGCCGCTTCCACCTCCTGTCCAACACTGAGTCACCGATATTCGACGCTGAGGTGCTCTGGGCGGCCAAGGTAAAGAGCATGAGATGACGGGCGAAGGAGTGAGGACCATGGTGAGAGCCCTTCTCGCAGCCAGCGCGCTGTTGCTCGCTTCGCCGGCCACCGCGCAGATCACACCTCTGCCCGAGCCCATGGTCGCGGGCGAGGCGACCGAAGTCGTGACGTTCAAGCCCGCCGCTTTGGCCTGGTCCACCAAGCCTGGCCGGAACAGCGTTGGGGGTGATGCCTTCATGCGGACCCGGGGTGGGCAGGTCATCACCTGCGCCGGCGGCCCTGTCCGCCTACTCCCAGTGGCAGACTACACCCGGACTTTCGTGCTGGACACTTTTGGATCTGCCGAGGGCGGAGCGGTGCGACTGGAGAAGGCGGACAAGCGCTGGGCCTGGGTCGACGCCAACGCCTTTCGATACTTTCCCGAGACGCACTGCAACTCGCGTGGTGAGTTCATGTTCTCCGGCCTGCCGGACGGCTCCTACTACGTGATCGCCCGCGTCAGCTGGGAAGCGCTTGGCGGTGAGCCGCAGGGCGGAGAGATCGCAAAGCTGGTGCGGCTGATTGGTGGCCAGGCGCTCACCGTCTCTCTGACACCGTGACGCTGGCTATCTCCTCGAGGAGCGTGACCCCAAGATGAGCGACCCCAACAAGCTCGACGCATTCGAGCTCGATCGCCTGGATCTCTTCTCGACCACGCTAGTGCTCAAGTACCTAATCCGGCACGTCCTTAAGGCCGAACCGGATCCGCACGAGGTGGGTCGCGAGATCGTCGAAATGCTTCAGGTCGCCGTGGGCCAGCTTTGAATTCTACGGCGTTGAAGAGGGGGCAAAGACCGAGGTCGCACGCGACTACATGGTCGACCACGCCACGAAGATCATCACCGAGGCCCTCGCCGCCCTGCCTCAATAGCGCCTAACGCGTTTCCGACCAGCGCCCGTCTGGACGCTCGGACAATAAACGATCAGCGCCGATGTGTCCGGAGCCTGCGATCAGGCCCGGCATGCGGGCGCCCGATGTCTCGGGCTGCTTCGCCCATGCCTTGCCGGCCATCCTGCTGAGAGCAGCGATCATGGCGATGAAGCGCTTCGTCATGTGATCTCCCTGCCCCGACGGATGCGGGGCCTTTGCACCTCATCAACATAGCTCGCGCCATGCAGAATGCACGATCTGATGCATTTTGCACTTGACCGCGCCTGATGCATTTTGCACGGTTGGCTCATCCACAGCGCGAGCCGCAACCGATGTTCACCCCGCACCAAGCCCTCGAAAACCTACGCCCAGAGCAGCGCTCAGAGCTTGCCGCCGATGCCGATATGGCCGCCGCCTTTGCCGCGGCCTACGCGAACTTCATCGCCTCTCTGAAGCCGTCGGGCGTGTGGTTCGGAGGCATGAGCGCCCCGGCGGAGTTCGACGCTCATCGGGCTTTCGAGACTGTCCGCCGCGAGCGCGATCTTGCTCGCACCCGGGCCGCAGCCGCCAAGGCTGACCGCGACCTGATCGTGGTTCTGGAGGGGCCGGAAGGGTTCGTCACGATGACCGACCTGAACACCCTCTGCGACAGCAGGGGGATCGGCTGGTCGGAGCGGTGCGATATTCGCCGTGCCGTCCAGGCGGGCGAGACCTACCGCGGCGACAATGCCGGATGGACCCGCCTGACCCGCGAGTTCACGGTTCGCGACCGGGTCGCGGCCCGCCGCATCTTCGCCGGCGAGGCCGCCTGATGCGCCCCGCCCTCCCCGATCTCCGCGTCGGCCACAGCGGCGCGCTCCTGTCGATCGACAGCAGCCTGGTCGACGATCCGACTCGTCCTGGCGTCCGCAGCGGCCCCGCTCCGGCGCTGTGCTTCCCGACCATCGACGCGGCCTGGGAGGCGGTGAAGGCCGCCGAGGCCGCCCTCGACCGCCTGGCC
>CAZXVO010000259.1:0-4943 GCA_964643835.1 uncultured Phenylobacterium sp.
AGAGGCCGGCGCCGGCCGGGAACGGCGGCTTGAGGCGCGGCTGGCCCTTCTTGCCTTCCAGGCTTTCCATCAGGGCGGTTTCGTCGCCGCAGATATAGGCGCCGCCGCCGTGGGTGACGTGGATATCGAAATCCCAGCCGTGGACATTGTCCTTGCCGACCAGCTTGGCCGCATAGGCCTGCTTGATCGCCGCTTCCAGGCGCTCGCGTTCGAAGACGTATTCGCCGCGGATATAGACGTAGCAGGTGTGCGCCCGGATCGCGTAGCTGGCGATCAGGCAGCCTTCGATCAGCAGGTGCGGGTCATGGCGCAGGATCTCGCGGTCCTTGCAGGTGCCCGGCTCAGACTCATCGGCGTTGACCACCAGATAGTGCGGCCGTTCGCTCTCCTGTTTGGGCATGAAGGTCCACTTCAGCCCGGTGGAGAAGCCGGCGCCGCCACGGCCGCGCAGGCCCGAATTCTTGACCTGGTCGCAGATCCATTCCGGGGTCTGCTGCAGCATCTCGCGGGTGAGCGTCCACGCCCCACGCGCCTTCGCGCCCTCCAGGCCCCAGTCTTGGAGCCCGTAGACGTTGGTGAAGATGCGGTCCTTGTCTTCCAGGATTCCGACCACGATCCCCTACTCTCCCCTGTTCGCGCGGGCGAACCCGGCGATCGACATCGAATGCGCGGCTTGGGCCATCACGCGGTGGGCTCCTTGGCGGCCTTGCCCTTGGGCGCGGCGTTGGGGAGCTTCTTCAGCTTGGCGGCGGAGCCGTCGTAGAGCTTGGGGTCCTGCAGGACCTTAGGACCGCCTTCCGGCGCAGAGTTGGTGCGGCCGATGGCCGAGCCGGGCGCGGGCTGCTTTCCGGCGGCGAAGTCGTCGAGGATCGCCTCGAAGCTCTCCGCCGTCAGGTCCTCGTAGTAGTAGTCGTTGATCGCGGCCATCGGCGCGTTGGAGCAGGCGCCCAGGCACTCCACTTCCTGCCAGTAGAACTGGCCGTCCTTGGACAGGTGGTCACGGTCGCCGAACTTGCGCTGGCACACCGAGATCAGGTCGCCGGCGCCGCGCAGCATGCAGGGCGTGGTGCCGCAGACCTGGACCAGGGCCTTGGAGCCGACCGGCTCCAGCATGAACATCGTGTAGAAAGTCGCGACTTCGTAGACGCGGATCACCGGCATGCCGAGCTTCTCGGCCACCATCCGGATCGCGGGCTCGCTGACCCAGCCTTGCTGCTTCTGAACCAGCCACAGCAGGGGCAGGACCGCCGACTGCTGGCGACCGGCCGGGAACTTGGAGACCCACCAGTCGGCGAGCTTGGCGCTCTCGGCCGAGAAGGCGAAGCTGTCGGGCTGGTTCGGGGAGAGGCGACGGACGCTCATCGAGCCCTCACTTCACGAAGTCGACGCGAACGATCTTGCCGTTCGCGAGGGTGTAGATCGGCGCCACTTCAAAGCTCTCACCGCCCGGGGCGCGCGAGACCTTCTCGTGATCGATCACGTTGGAGCCGACCACGATGCGGTTCACGACCGTGGCGGTGTTCTGCGGGAAGTCGGCGAACAGCTTGGCGTGCCGCTCACGAATCGAGGCGATGCCCTGATTGGTGATCTCGCCGCCATAACCGGCCAGCACCGCGTCGTCCGCATAGAACGAGCAGAAGGCGTCCAGGTCCTGGGCGTTGTAGGCCTCAAGCTGACCTTGGACGATCTTGGCGTTGTCGCTCACCGGTCCACCTCACCAAACACGATATCGAGGGAGCCGAGGATGGCGGAGACGTCAGCCAGCATGTGGCCGCGGTTCATCCAGTCCATCGCCGACAGGTGGGCGAAGCCCGGCGCGCGCAGCTTCACGCGATAGGGCTTGTTGGTCCCGTTGGAGACCAGGAACACCCCGAACTCGCCCTTCGGCGCCTCGACCGCGGCATAGACCTCGCCTTCCGGCGTGGAGAAGCCTTCGGTGTAGAGCTTGAAGTGGTGGATCAGGGCTTCCATCGACCGCTTCATGTCGCCACGCCGCGGCGGGGACAGCTTGTGGTCGTCGGACAGCACCGGGCCGGGGGTCTTCTTCAGGCGGTCGATGGCCTGCAGAATGATCTTCACCGACTCCCGCATCTCCTGCATCCGGCAGAGATAGCGGTCGTAGCAGTCGCCGTTCACGCCGAGCGGGATGTCGAACTCGAAGTCGTCATAGCACTCGTAAGGCTGCGAACGGCGCAGGTCCCAGGCGATACCCGAGCCGCGAACCATCACGCCGGAGAAGCCCCAGGCCAGCGCCTCTTCCTTGGTCACGACGCCGATGTCGACGTTGCGCTGCTTGAAGATGCGGTTGCCGGTGATCAGCTTGTCGATATCGTTCAGCGGCTTGGCGAAGTTCTTGGCCCAGGCCTCGATGTCGTTGATCAGGGCCTCGGGCAGGTCCTGGTGGACGCCGCCGGGACGGAAGAAGTTGGCGTGCAGGCGCGCGCCGGACGCACGCTCATAGAACACCATCAGCTTTTCGCGCTCTTCGAAGCCCCACAGCGGCGGGGTCAGAGCGCCGACGTCCATCGCCTGGGTCGTGACGTTAAGCAGGTGGTTCAGCACCCGGCCGATCTCGCTGTAGATGACGCGGATCAGGCTGCCGCGGATCGGCACCTCCACGCCCAACAGCTTCTCGATGGCCATGCAGAAGGCGTGTTCCTGGTTCATCGGCGCCACGTAGTCGAGGCGGTCGAGATAGGGCACGTTCTGCAGGTAGGTGCGGTACTCCATCAGCTTTTCGGTGCCGCGATGCAGCAGGCCGATGTGCGGATCGACCCGCTCCACGACTTCGCCGTCCAGCTCCAAGACCAGGCGCAGCACGCCGTGGGCCGCCGGGTGCTGGGGACCAAAGTTGATGTTGAACTTGCGGACCGGAGTCTCGGGCAGGACCGGGACCTGCGAGGCGTCGTCAGCCATTATTTCGGCCCTCCGGCTTGATCGGCCTTCTCGTCGCCGGGCAGCACATAGTCGGCGCCTTCCCAGGGCGACAGGAAGTCCCAGTTACGGAACTCCACGGACTTCACCGGCTCGTAGACCACGCGTTTGAGCTCGTCGTCGTAGCGCAGCTCGACATAGCCCGACATCGGGAAGTCCTTGCGCAGCGGGTGCCCATGGAAGCCGTAGTCGGTGAGGATGCGGCGCAGGTCCGGGTGTCCTTCGAAGAACACGCCGTACATGTCGAAGGTCTCGCGCTCGTACCAGTTGGCCACCGGGAACACGTCGACGGCGCTCGGCACCGGGGTGTCCTCGTCGGTCTGGACCTTGAAGCGGACGCGCATGTTCTTGGTCAGCGACAGCAGGTGGTAGACCACGTCGAAGCGTAGGGGACGCTCCGGATAGTCCACGCCCGACCGGTCAGGTTCAGTTCGCCGAACGCGACCGAAGCCCCGGCGATGGCGCCGGCGCTGTCCGCCACGGCCTGCTGGCCGAAAGCGGCCAGGGCGTCATTGGAAAGCGGCCAGCTCATCGCTCGATGGTCCCCGTGCGACGGATCTTCTTCTGCAGCTGCAGCACGCCATAGACCAGGGCCTCGGCGGTGGGCGGGCAGCCGGGCACGTAGATGTCGACCGGAACGATCCGGTCGCAGCCGCGCACGACGGAATAGGAGAAGTAGTAGTAGCCACCGCCGTTGGCGCACGAGCCCATGGAGATGACGTAGCGGGGCTCCGGCATCTGGTCGTAGACCTTGCGCAGGGCCGGAGCCATCTTGTTGCACAGGGTGCCGGTGCGGGCCCAGGTGATCAGGTCGTCCGCGGCGGCGGTGATGAAGCCCTTGTCGGCGAGCTGCTGGGAGACGCCGTCGAAGAACGGGTCGTGCAGCTTGGGGTCATACCCCTCCACGGTCGAGCGACCGGCGGAGCCGGCGGGAACGATCACTCCCATTCGAGCGCGCCCTTCTTCCATTCATAGATGAAGCCGACGGTCAGGACGCCCAGGAAGGTCATCATCGACCAGAACGAAAACTGCGCCACTTCAGGCGGCAGCTTCATGAGCGAGACCGCCCACGGGAACAGGAAGGCGACTTCCAGGTCGAAGATGATGAACAGGATCGAGACCAGATAGAACCGGACGTCGAACTTCATCCGCGCATCGTCGAAGGCGTTGAAGCCGCACTCGTAGCTGGAGAGCTTTTCCGGGTCCGGCGCGTTGGGCGCCAAGAGGGTCGAGGCCAGGAGGAAAACCAGGCCGAGGACGCTCGAGATCCCAAGGAAGATCACGATCGGGAGGTACTGCAGGAGAAAGGCGTTCATGGAATCCTCGAAGGAGTCGCGGCCCTTCTAGACCACCATGACCGCAGGTTCAAACAGGCGTGTCACAGGGTCGCGCCGGAAATTTCATCCAGGCCGGAAACGCACCCCGTCTTGGGGTCGTGGGGCAGCTATCCCCAGGAAAAGGACGTCTTCTGAAAAAGTCGCAACTCGGGCGTTGACACGATTCCGAGCCCGCCCTATCAGACGCCCCTCGCGGCGACGCGACGCAGAGATGCGGATGTAGCTCAGTTGGTTAGAGCGCCGGCCTGTCACGCCGGAGGTCGCGGGTTCGAGCCCCGTCATTCGCGCCACTCTCTGAAATGGCACAGGAAAAAGCGCCCCTTACGGGGCGCTTTTCTTTTGCGCGTCTGGCCGCTGTCGGTCGGGTGTCAGCCGACGATGCGGACCGGCAAGGTCTCGTAGCCCTTCACGAAGGACGAGCGCACACGGGTCGGTTCGCCAAGCACCTCGATCCTCGACCAGCGCTTCAGAATCTCTTCCCAGACGATCTTCAGCTGCAGTTCGGCCAGGCGGTTGCCCACGCAGCGGTGAATGCCGAAGCCGAAGGACATGTGCTGGCGGGGACGCTCGCGGTCGATGATGAAGCTGTCGGGCTGGTCGATCACGCTCTCGTCGCGGTTGCCCGAGACGTACCACATGACCACCTTGTCGCCCTTCCTGATAGTCTGGCCG
>CAZXVO010000260.1:0-4939 GCA_964643835.1 uncultured Phenylobacterium sp.
GGCCCTGGGCGGGCCACCCATCCGCGCCTGAGCGTGCATGGCGGTGTTCAGGGGGGGCCGCCACACGCCGGGCCATGACGGCCTGTTAAGAGGGAAGGGCTGGCAATCCAGGCGTGAGCCACTAGCTTCACCTGAACATCTCAGGGAGCCCGCCATGACCACCGCCTACGACTTCGCCTTCAAGTCCATCGACGGCCAGCCGCTGCCGTTCACGACGTTCAAGGACAAGGTCGTGCTGGTGGTGAACACCGCCTCGGCCTGTGGCCTGACCCCGCAGTACGATGGGCTGGAAAAGCTGTACTCGGACTACAAGGACAAGGGCCTCGTGGTGCTGGGCGTACCCTGCAATCAGTTCATGGGCCAGGAGCCGGGGACCGAGGCCGAGATCAAGGCCTTCTGCGAGACCCGCTTCAACATCGACTTCCCCCTGACCTCCAAGGAAGACGTGAAGGGCGACACCGCGCATCCCTTCTACAAGTGGGCGCTTGAGACCCTGGGCGAGCCCGCTGATCCGGCCTGGAACTTCCACAAGCTGCTGGTCGGCAAGGATGGCCAACTGATCCGCGCCTTTGGCCCCCGCACCGAGCCCCTGGCCGACGACATCAAGACCGCGGTCGAAGCCGCGCTCTAGTCTTCCAAAATGCGGCTGGTCTTCCGGGTGTCCGGCATCAGGACATAGACGACCAGGGAGGCGGCGATCACCGCGGTGACGTAGGTGTAGAAGCCGCTCTCCATGCCGCGGTGCTTGAACCACAGGCCCACGGCCTCGGCCGAGCCGCCGAACAGGGCGTTGGCGAAGGAATAGGGCAGGGCGACGCCCAGGGCCCGGATCTCGGCCGGGAACAGCTCGGCCTTCACCACCCCGTTGACCGAGGAATAGAAGGCCACCAGCACCATGCCGGCGCAGGTCAGGGCCAGGGCCGGCGCGATCTCGTGGGTGCGGGCGAGGGTCGACAGGAGCGGCCAGGTCAGCAGGGTTCCGGCGATCCCAAAGGTGATCAGGATGGGGCGGCGGCCGACCCGGTCGGACAGGGCGCCCAGCAGCGGATTGACCGCCATGAACACTATCAGCCCCACCGCGGTCATCCAGGTGGCGTCGGTCTTCGAGAAGCCCGAGGTGTTGACCAGGAACTTCTGAATGTAGGTGGTGAAGGTGTAGTAGCCGAGCGTGCCGCCGGCCGTCAGGCCCATGACGATCAGGCTCTCGCGCGGGTGGCGGACGATCAGCTTCCAGGTCGTCGCCCGGTCCTCCGCCTTGCCGGTGAAGGCGGGCGTCTCCTGCATGGTCCGCCGCAGCCAGAAGACCAGCACCGCCAGTCCGCCGCCGATGAAGAAGGGGATGCGCCAGCCCCAGGTTTGCAGGTCCTCGGGCGACAGGAAGGTCTGAAGGGCGATCAGGGTCCCTGTGGCCAGCAGCTGGCCCGCGATCAGGGTGGTGTAGAAGATCCCCGACCAGAAGCCGCGGTTATGCTTGGCGGCCATCTCGGCCATGTAGGTGGCGCTGGTGCCGTACTCGCCGCCCATGCTCAGGCCCTGGAGAACCCGGGCGGCGGTCAGCAGGATGGGGGCGGCGACCCCGATGCGGTCATGGCCGGGGGCGAGCCCGATCATCAGCGAGCCGGCGCACATCAGGCTGATCGACAGGGTCATGGCGGCCCGGCGGCCGACCCGGTCGGCGTAGAGGCCCATCAGCCAGGCGCCCACCGGCCGGGCCAGGAAGCCCACCGCGAACACGGCCGCGGCGCTCAGCAGCTGCGCCGTGCGATCGCCCGCGGGGAAGAAGACCTTGGCGAAATAGAGGGTGAAGGCGGCGTAGACGAACCAGTCGTAGGTCTCGACCGTATTGCCCGCTGACCCGGCCAGGATGGAACGCAGCCGCGTGCGGGAACTGTCCGGCGCCATGTGTCTCCCCTCAAAGATTGGCCGGGATAGGACCGGTTTTCGCGCCAGCGTTCAACCACCGCCTTGACCCTGCCCCAGCGGCAAGTTCAGTGAGGGACATGACAGAGGCCCGGCCACGGGTCCGATCGGGAGAAACGTCATGAGCCGCCACCTGAACACCGCCCTGGAAGCGGTGCGCTTCATTCGCGCCCAGAAGGTTGAGGGGCGCGCCAAGTGGCGGCGGACGGACGAGGCCGACGGGGTCGCCGATTACAGCCTGTATCACGGCGCCTGCGGGGTAATTCTGCTGCTGCTGGAGCTGCACGCCGCCGGCCAGGATCCGGGCGCCCTGGACGAGGCGATCGCCGCTGGCGAAGAGGTGGTCGAGTACCTGGCCAAGAAGGACCGGCTGTCAGTGTCCATGTCGACCGGCTGGCCGGGCTATGCCTTCGCCATGTCTGAGCTCGCGCGCGTCAGCGGCCGAGAGGATTTCCGCGCCTGCGCCGTGCGTTGCCTTGAAAAGCTCCACGCCCAGTCGACGCCGCGCGGGGCCGGGATCGGCTGGATCGAGACCGCGCCCTTCGCGGACATCACCGGCTTTTCCGACGACCGCGAGATCTATGACCAGTCGGTGGGAGCGGCCGGGGCCGGCCTCCTGATGATCTACGCCCACCGCCAGGGCCTGCACGCCGAAGCGCTGAACTGGGCCAAGGCGGTGGCCGAGCGCCTGCTGGAGGTGGCCGAGCCGGATCCCGACGGCCTGCGCTGGCGGCTGATGAACGACATGCCCTTCCCCTTCACCGCCCCCAACTTCGCGCACGGCGGGGCCGGTGTCGGCTACTTCCTGATCCAGCTGTTCCGGGAGACCGGCGACGCCCGCTATCTGGACGCAGCCCGCGAGGCCGCGCGCTACACCATGAGCCGGTCCAAGCCGATGGGGCAGGGCAAGCTGGTGGTCCATACCGAGGAGGCCCGGCGGCCGATTTTCTATCTCGGGGCCTGCCACGGTCCGGCCGGCACCGGCCGCCTGCTGCTGGAGTTGCACGAGCTGACCGGCGAGGCCCATTGGCTGGATGAGGCCAAGGCGCTGATGGAGGGTCTGACGGCCACCGGCGCGCCGCGCACCCGATCCGCGGGCTACTGGAACAATTTCGGCCAGTGCTGCGGCGACGCGGGCGTGGGCGAGTTCGCCCTGCTGATGGCGGCGCGCACTGGGGATGAGAGCTATCGCGAGCTGGCGGAAGCCTGCGCCGACGTGATCGAGGAAGCCTCCGACCTGAAAGCTGACGGCCGTCGCTGGGTCCAGGCCGAGCATCGCGAGCGTCCCGACTTCCTGCAGGCTCAGACCGGCTACATGCAGGGCGCCGCCGGCATCGCCAGCTTCCTGCTGCACCTGGCCACGACCGAGGCCGGGGCGCCGGTGAAGATCGCGCTGCCTGACTGGCCGTCGGCCTGAGCCATGACATCAGACCAGCCTCGGCTGATCGGCCTGATCGGCGGGATCAGCGCCGAGAGTACGGCCTACTACTACCAGACGCTCAACCGCCTCGTGCGGGAGCGGCTGGGCGGGCTGCATTCCGCGCGGGTGCTGGTGTGGTCGGTGGACTTCGCCCCGGTGGCCGAACTTCAGGCCAAGGGTGACTGGGAGACCGCGGGCGAGCAGTTCGCCGAGATCGCCCGGCGGCTGGAGGCCGCGGGCGCCGAGGCGATCCTGATCGGGGCCAACACTATGCACCTGGTGGCCGAGACGGTTCAGGCCGCCATCGGGGTTCCGCTGATCCATATTGGCGAGGTCACGGCGCTGGCCCTGCGCGGCCTGGGGGCACGGCGGGCCCTGCTGCTCGGCACGCGCTACACCATGGAGATGGGGTTCTACCGCGACCGTCTGGCGGCCCATGGCGTCGAGGCGTTGATCCCGGGCGAGGCGGATCGGGCCCGGCTGCACGCTATCATCTATGACGAGCTCTGCCAGGGCGTGGTGAGTGAGGCCTCCAGGGCCGAGGTCCTGGCGATGATCGCCCGCGCCGGACCGGTGGACGCGGTGGTCTTTGCCTGCACGGAGATCGGCCTGCTGTTGAGCCCGCAAGATCTTGCGGCTCCGGTAGTGGACACCGCCATCGTCCATGCCGAAGCCGCCGTTGCGTTCGCCCTGGGCGCGGGCGGGCCTAAGGCCAAGGTTCCATAAATTCCAATGGCTTGAGCGCTGGTGTTCGGGCGGCGTGGCTGAGGGGAACCGGCGGTCACGGCGGGGGTTTAGCTGCCAACCCCAAGCCGGAGAGAATTCCCATGGCCGCAACCTCGAAGTCTTCATCCAAGTCCTCCGCCAAGTCCGCCCCCAAGCGCCGCACCCGCCGCACGGGGCGCCGAGACCCGCTGGCGATCAGCCTGCTGAAGAAGGATCACCGCGAGGTGGAGGGCTGGTTCGACGAGTATGAGCAGCTCGATGACGAGGGCGAGAAGCTGGAGCTTTTCAACAAGATCGCCCTGGCTCTGAAGGTCCACACCCGCATCGAGGAGGAGATCTTCTATCCCGAGACCCGCGCCGACGTGGAAGAGGACCTGTTGGACGAGGCCTATGTCGAGCACGACGGCGCCAAGAAGCTGATCGCCGAGATCGAGGCCATGACCCCGGACGCGCCGCTCTACGACGCCAAGGTCAAGGTGCTGGGCGAGTACATCAAGCACCACGTCAAGGAAGAGGAGCAGGCCGGCGGCATGTTCGCCCAGGCCAAGCGGGGCGACGAAGACCTGGAGGCCATGGGCGAGCGGTTGAAGGCCCGCAAGAAAGAGCTGATGGCCGAACTCGCGGGCCCCCGCGCGCACTAACGTGCGCCAGGTTCCGTCTAGTCTGCGACCTTACCGCCCCGGTCAGTCCTCGTCCCAGGGCGGCAGGTCCAGCCTGCCCTGAACAGGGTTCTCCGGCTTTGGTGTGGGTTGGCGCCGAGGCTTCGGTTCCGGCGGCGGCTCAAGGCGGAATTCCTCGACCTCGGGCGCGGGCGGCTCGGGCGCAAGCGCGGGCGGAGCCTGCGGCGGCGGCGCCTCCGGCGGCGGCGGGGGC
>CAZXVO010000261.1:0-2407 GCA_964643835.1 uncultured Phenylobacterium sp.
CGCCGCCATGCTGGGGGCCGAGGAGTTCGGCATCGGCACGGCCAGCCTGATCGCCATGGGCTGCATCATGGTCCGCCAGTGCCATTCCAACACCTGCCCGGTGGGGGTCTGCACCCAGGACGAGGCCCTGCGGGCCAAGTTCTCCGGCTCGCCGGAGAAGGTCATCAACCTCTTCACCTTCATCGCCGAGGAGGTGCGCGAGATCCTGGGCCAGCTGGGCTTCAAGTCCCTGCAGGAGATCGTCGGCCGCACCGACCTGCTGCGCCAGGTCTCCCGCGGCGGCGAGCATCTGGACGACCTGGACCTGAACCCCCTCCTGGTGAAGGCCGATCCGGGCCTCAACGCCCCCTACTGCACGGTGGAGGGCCGCAACGAGGTGCCGGACACCCTGGACGCCCAGATCGTCCGCGACGCCGCCCCCCTTCTGGAGCGGGGCGAGAAGATGCAGCTGACCTACACGGTGCGGAACACCGCCCGGGCCATCGGCTCGCGAACCTCGTCGCACATCGTGCGCAAGTTCGGGATGACGGGGCTGGCGCCCGGCCACCTGACGGTCCAGCTCAAGGGCTCGGCCGGCCAGAGCCTGGGGGCGTTTGCGGTCCAGGGCCTGCGTATCGAGCTGACCGGCGAGGCAAACGACTATGTGGGCAAGGGCCTGTCGGGGGCGACCATCGTCATTCGGCCCTCGCCGCACCTGGTGAACGCCCACGCCAATGCGATCCTCGGCAACACCGTGCTCTATGGCGCGACCTCTGGCCGGCTGTTCGCCGCAGGCCTGGCCGGGGAGCGTTTCGGGGTGCGCAACTCCGGCGCCGTGGCCGTGGTCGAGGGCGTCGGCGCCAATGGCCTGGAGTACATGACCGGCGGACGAGCGGTGATCCTGGGACCGGTGGGCTTCAACTTCGCCGCCGGCATGACCGGAGGCATGGCCTTCGTCCTCGATCTCGACGACCGGGTCCTGATCAACCTCAACCGCGACAGCGTGGTGGTGCAACGGATCGGGACGCGGGCCTGGGAAGCCGAGCTCAAGGCCCTGGTCGAGGAGCACGCCGCCGAGACCGGTTCGGTGTTCGCTGGCGAGATCCTGCGCGACTGGGACCGCATGGTCGGCCGCTTCTGGCAGATCGTGCCGAAAGAGATGGTCCACCGCCTCGACAGGCCGCTGGCCGAGGAAGAGGCGGTTCACCACCGGGCCTAGGCGCCGGAGGGCCCCCTCACCCTGCCCTCTCCCCGAGGGGAGAGGGTTCTAGGGCCTGCTCCCTCGCCCCGCTGGCGGGGAGAGGGTTGGGGTGAGGGGTCAGCTCCGACTCTAAAGCGGATACGCCCGCTCCAGCCGGTACCGTGACCCTTCCGAGGTCTGGTGGCTGGAATAGAGGCCGAAGCTGGTCACCCGGAAGGGCGGGGAGCGGAGCAGGTTGTTGGCCTGGATCCAGCGGGCCACGTCGTCGGGGACCGGGCGCTTCAGATAGGCCAGGGTCACGTGCGGCCGATAGGTGCGGGTCTCGGCGGGCAGGCCGGCGCGGCGGGCGGCGGTCTCGCAGGCCTTGGCCAGGCGCCGCAGGGCCGCGTTGTCCTCGACTCCGGCCCAGACGGCGTGGATGTCCTCGCCCTCGCCGAAATGGCCGACCCCAGTCAGTTCCAGGGTCAGGGCCTCCCCGGAGATCGCCGCCAGCTCGGCGTCGAAATCATCAGCCACGTCCTCGCGCAGCTCGCCGGCGAACTTGAGCGTGATGTGCAGGGCCTCAGGCGGGCGCCAGGCCGCGCCCTCCAGGCCATGCTGGCGACGCAGGAGCCCCTCGCCGATCTCATCGGGCACGTGCAGGGCGGCGAACAGGCGGATCATAGTCGGAAGCTAGCGGCCCGCGCCCGCGAAACAAGAGCTCCAAATCCGAACCTCGACCGGTTCGCCTTGCGAAAGACCGAAAGCATCACGATATTGAGGGCTGCGCCCGCTTGGGGCGTGTGAAAAAGGGCTTTGCCTCAGATGAGCGACTTCAACCGCGGCTTTTCGATCCCGAGCGATCGCGCCGACATGTCGGTGGACGCGGGCCTTCGAAGCTTCATGCTCGGCGTCTACAACAAGGTGGCGCTGGGTCTTCTCCTGTCCGCCGCCCTGGCGTTCGTGACCAGCTCCTTCCCGCCGGTTCGGGACCTGATGTTTAAGATCAGCCCCGATGGCCGCGCCATGGGCCTAAGCATCCTGGGCATGGTGGTGGCCTTCGCGCCCCTGGCCGTGATCATGTTCACGTCCTTCGCGCGCAATGTGACGGCGCAGTCGGCCGGGATCACCTACTGGACCATCGTCAGCCTGATCGGCGCGTCGCTGGGCCTGGTGGTGCTGACCTATACCGGCGCCTCGATCGCCACGACCTTCCTGATCACGGCGACCGCCTTCGGCGCCCTGTCC
>CAZXVO010000261.1:2417-3350 GCA_964643835.1 uncultured Phenylobacterium sp.
GAAGGACCTGACCGGCTTCGGCAGCTTCCTGATCATGGGCGTGTGGGGCATCGTGATCGCCAGCCTGGCGAACCTGTTCCTACGCATGCCGGGCATCTCGTTCGTGGTGAACATCCTGGGCGTGCTGATCTTCGCCGGCCTGACCGCCTACGACACCCAGCGCCTGAAGCTGACCTACTACCAGCTGGGCGGGAACCGTGAGGCCATGGGCGTGGCGACCAACTACGGCGCGCTGAGCCTGTACCTGAACTTCATCAACCTGTTCCAGTTCCTGCTGAGCTTCCTGGGCAACCGCCGCTAAGCCTCAGCAAGGCCTAAGTTACAGAACCCCGGCGGGCGACCGCCGGGGTTTTTGTTTGGGCCTTAGTCGACGACCTTGAAGCGGCCCTTGTCGAAGACCCGCAGCACCTGCTCCAGCTCCTGGCCGCGGCGCAGGATCATGCCGCCCTCGCCGATCACCGCCCAGGCGCCCTGGCGCCTGGCCAGGGCCGGGCGCTTTTCGATGCGGTAGAGCGGGGCTTCCGAGGTGCGCCGATAGACCGAGAAAACGCAGACGTCGGCGGTCGCCCCGATCGCGTAGTCGCGCCATTCGCCGGCGGCGACCATCCGGCCATAGAGATTGAGAAGGCGGGTGAGCTCCCGCCGGTCGAAGAAGACCTGACCCGCCTGCGGCGACTGCTGATCAAATGCCATCGCCGCCAGCCTAGACCCAAATCGGCAGGCAAGGCGAGGGTCACGACGCCGACATCTCGTCTCAGCGTTAGGCCTGCCCCGAAACGCACGCCGTGAAATGACCTTATTTCGGTCCAGCCCCTGCCCGATCCCCCAGCGATAAGGGCATTGTCGGTTGATCAGAGACACCGCAGGTCCCGGATCCAGAACACCCCCCCCCGCCCCCCGGGGGCGCGGGCGGTGGGGGAGCGGCGCCTCGTG
>CAZXVO010000261.1:3449-4931 GCA_964643835.1 uncultured Phenylobacterium sp.
CTCTCACCAGCCGATGGCGTCATCTGGATCCCGGCGGTCGCCGGGATGAGCGGATGATGTCAGCGCGCCGCGGCCTCCGGCCGCTTGCCCACGCCGATGACCCGGCCGCCCTTGGCGCCCTGGACCAGGACCACGGTGGTCAGGCCCTCTTCCTTGGACGCCGGGACCCGATAGGCGGTGGGCTTGCCGCGCCAGGGGCCGAGCTTGACGATCTCGCGCACCACATTGGTGTGCGGCACGGTCTGGCCCTTGTTGTCGCCCTTCTTGACCACGACGTCCTGCTCGCGCGGATCATAGCGGACCAGCCAGACCTCGGCCCCGCCCTTGGGCACGGCGCCGGCGCCCACATCCACGCGGCGGGCGCCGATAAAGGCCATGTCGGGGCCGTGGCGCGGGCCGGCGGCGGACGTGTCCACCAGCTTTTCGATCTTGTCGGTCTGCAGCCCGCCCACCTGGGTGCGGCCATCGACGACGATCTGGGGGGTGTAGGGCTCGCGCAGGCCCATCTTGACCACATAGGCCTTCTGGCGCTCGGCGAACTCGGGCTTGGCGAAGGTGTCGGCCCAGCCGAGATAGTCCCAGTAGTCGACGGGGAAGGTCAGGGCGAGCACGTCGGCGCGCTCGGCCAGCTTGCCCAGATTGGCGTTGGCCTCGCCGCAGGAGGCGCAGCCCTGGGCCGTGAACAGCTCCACGACCACGGGCGTCTTGGCTTGGCCGGCCGCCGGCAGGGCGGCGAGGACCAGGGCGAACAGGGGCGCGAGGGTGGCGGCGTGACGCATCGGGCCGCACTTAGCCGGGTTCCGCCGTCCCCGGGGGTCAAGTTGGCGTGAGGCGGGACGGGACGGGCGTCGAAACATCAGGTCCCAAATACGCCACCGCGCCCGGCTGGATGCAACCGGGCGCGGCGTGTTTCTCAGTTTTTTGGCCGCTTAGCCCGCCTTGGCGAGGTTCCGCAGCACGTAGTTCAGGACGCCGCCGTTCTTGAAGTACTCAAGCTCGGTGGGCGTATCGATCCGGCAACGGACGGGGAAGCGGGCGATGCGGCCGTCGGAGGGACGGTACATCTCGACCGTCAGCTGGCGGCGGGGCGACAGCTCGGTCAGGCCGCGGATGGTGACGATCTCTTCGCCGGTCAGGTTCAGCTTCTGCCAGCCTTCCTGCAGGAACTGGAGGGGCAGCACGCCCATGCCGACCAGGTTCGAACGGTGGATCCGCTCGAAGCTTTCGGCGATCACCGCGCGGACGCCCAGGAGCTTGGTGCCCTTGGCGGCCCAGTCACGGGACGAGCCGGTGCCGTATTCCTTGCCCGCGAACACCACCATCGGACGGCCTTCACCCTGGTAGCGCATGGCCGCGTCGTAGATCGACATGACATCGCCCGAGGGGAAGTGCTTGGTGACGCCGCCTTCGATTTCCGGAGTGATCCGGTTGCGGATGCGGATGTTGGCGAAGGTGCCGCGCATCATCACTTCGTGGTTGCCG
>CAZXVO010000262.1:0-4909 GCA_964643835.1 uncultured Phenylobacterium sp.
CAGGCCTGAACCTCAGGCGCGTATGGGTGGCCGGGACAAGCCCGGCCATGACGTTGCGGACAAGGGGCGTTTCGTAATGATCCCACAAGGGTAGAAGGGCGCCTCAAGCGGAACTCATTGAGACCGGGCCCTAGGCCAGCTTCGACTTCCGCAGCAGCTGGTAGGCCTTGATCACGCGCTGGAGCTTGTGTTCCGCCGAGCGGTCGCCGCCGTTGGCGTCGGGGTGGCAGCGTTTCACGAGTTCGGTGTAGCGGGTGCGGATCTTGGCGGCGTCGGCGTCTTCGTCGAGGTCGAGGTCGGCCAGGGCGTTGCGTTCGAGCTTGCCCAGGCGGCGGCGCTCGGGCGCGTTGGCGGCGGTCGAGGCCGCGCCGCCGCCGTTGCCGAACATGTTGAAGGGATCGGCGAAGCCCTGGCCGCGGCCGAAGCCGTGGGCCGCAGCGGCGGCCTCACGGGAGAACTTGGAGGCCTTGAACTGCCAGGTGGGACGGTCGCCGGCGGCGCTCTGGGCCTGGCGCCGGCGAATCTCGCCCTCGCTCATGCCGGCGAAGAAGTTCCAGTTGCGGTTATATTCGGCCGCGTGCGGCTGGCAGAACCAGTAGTGCTCGTTGAGCATGTCGCGGGATTTGGGCGCACGCGCCGTCGCCGCCACCCGGCAGCCCGGGTGGTCGCAGGCCCGCTCGCCGGGCTTCAGCGCATAGACATCGTCGGTCTGGGCGGCCTCCTCGGCGGAGGGCGGTCGGACCCGGATATCCACGAACTTCGGTTTGTATTGAAACGCGCGCGCCATGTCCCAAGTATGGTGCGGTCACCGACCCTTTCAAGAATTGAAGATTGAGCCGATGGGCGCCATATTTGAAGCCATTCAAACCAAACTGACCGCGGCCTTTTCGCCCAGCCGCCTGGAAATCCAGGACGACTCGTCCCGACACGCCGGCCATTCCGGCGCCCGGGAAGGCGGCGAGAGCCATTTCAATATCGTGATCGAGGCCGAGGCCTTCCAGGGCGCCGCCAAGGTGGCGCGCCAGCGGATGGTCTACAAGGCCCTGGCCGAGGAGCTGGCGGGACCCGTCCACGCCCTTTCGGTCAAGGCCTTGGCGCCCGGAGAGGCCTGAGCCCTCCGAACTAGAACTGGGAATCGGACGCCGGCAAAACGGCTGTCACGCGCTGGGGAGGCGTGCTGTTGAAGACGACCATCACTGTGAACGGGCAGGCGAGGGCGCTTGACCTTGATCCTCGCACCACCCTGCTCGACGCCCTGCGTGAAGAGCTGGACCTGAAGGGCACCAAGAAGGGCTGCGACCACGGCCAGTGCGGCGCCTGCACCGTGCTGGTGAACGGGGTCCGCATCAATTCCTGCCTGTCCCTTGCCGTCATGCACGACGGCGACGCGGTGACCACCATCGAAGGGGTCGGCACGCCTGACGCCTTGCACCCGATCCAGCAGGCCTTCCTGAAGGAAGACGCTTTCCAGTGCGGCTATTGCACGCCGGGCCAGATCTGCTCGACCCTGGGCATGCTGAAGGAGGTCGCCGACAACTGGCCGAGCCAGGTGACTGAGGACCTGGTCGCCAAGATCGAGCTGACCGACGCCGAGATCCGCGAGCGGATGAGCGGCAATCTCTGCCGCTGCTCGGCCTATCCACAGATTCTTGCGGCGATCCGCAGCGTGGCGGAGGCCGGCGCATGAGGCCCTTCACCTACGAACGCGCGACGGATGTCGAGGGCGCGGTTCGCGCCGTGGCGGGAAACCCCGACGCCCGCTTCCTGGCCGGCGGCACCAACCTGCTCGACCTGATGAAGCTGGAGATCGAGCGGCCGACCCACCTGGTGGATGTGGGGCGTCTGCCCATGTCGGCCATTGAGGCGACGCCTGAGGGTGGTCTGCGCATCGGCGCCATGGCCACCAACAGCCAGGTGGCGGCGCACGCCGACGTGCGGGCGCGCTATCCGGTGCTGGTCCAGGCCATCGTGGCCGGCGGCTCGGCCCAGCTGCGCAACAAGGCCAGCGTGGGCGGCAACCTCGTCCAGCGGACCCGCTGCCCGTACTTCTATGACACCACCAAGCCCTGCAATAAGCGGGTTGCGGGCTCCGGCTGCTCGGCCATCGACGGCCTGAACCGCAGCGCCGCCATCCTGGGCGCCAGCGAGCACTGCGTCGCCACCCACCCGTCGGACATGGCCGTCGCCCTGTCGGCCCTGGGCGCGGTGGTGGAGACGGTAGACGCTAAGGGGCAGACCCGCAGCCTGTCCGTCGACGCTCTGCACCGCCTGCCCGGCGACACCCCGCAGATCGAGACCGAGCTGGCCGCCGGGGAGCTGATCACGGCCGTGGTCCTGCCGCCGCCGCCGAAGGGCGGGCAGGTCTATCGCAAGGCCCGCGACCGGGCGTCCTACGCCGGGGGCCTGGCCATGGCCGCCGTCGCCGGAAGCCAGGTCGCCCTGGGCGGCGTGGCGCTGAAGCCCTGGCGGGCGCTGAAGACCGAGGCGGCCCTGGCCGCTGGCGCTTCGCCGTCCGAAGCCGCCAAGGCCGAACTGGCCGACGCTGAAGACCTGGGCCGCAACGGCTTCAAGATCACCCTGACCGCGCGGCTGGCCGCCGCGGCGATCACCCAAGCCCAAGGGGGCGAAGCATGAGCTCCATCGCAGACTGGGCCACGCCCAACCCCGTCACCGAGAACCGCTCCGGCCTGATCGGCAAGGCGGTGGACCGCTATGAGGGGCCGCTGAAGGTCACCGGAACCGCGCCCTACGCCTACGAGGTCGAGGCGCCGGAAAAGCCGGTGCATGGGGTGCTGGTCACCTCGTCCATCGCCCGCGGCCGCATCGCCTCTGTGGACACCAAGGCTGCGGAGGCCTCGCCCGGCGTGCTGCTGGTCTGGACGCACGAGACCGTCCCGCCCCAGGCGCCTCGGGGCCATAAGGCCAATCCGCGTAGCCAGCGGGCCTCGGCCCCGGCGCTTGAGAACCACGAGGTGCTCTATTTCGGCCAGAGCGTCGCCTTCGTGGTGGCCGACACCCTGGAGAACGCCAAGGCCGCCGCGGCCCTGGTCAAGGTCGAGTATGATGAGCTTTGGGCGGTGGTGGACTTCGCCGCGAGCCTGGGCCTGGCCGAGGACCCGCCCGGCGAACAGGACGTGCGTGTCGGTGACTTCGAGGCGGCCTACGCCTCGGCGCCAGTGAAGCTGGACGAGACCTATACGAGCCCGATCCAGAACCACGTGCAGATGGAGCCCTGCGCCACCACCGCCTGGTGGGACGGCGATAAGGTCACCGTCAACACCTCGATCCAGATGGTGAAGGGCGGGCAGCACGCGCTGGCCGAGACCCTGATGATCGCGCCGGACAACGTCCACCTGCTGACCCGCTACATCGGCGGCGGGTTTGGCGGCAAGGGCCAGTCCTATGACGACCTGGTGCTGTCGGCCCTGGCCGCGCGGGCGCTGGGGCGGCCTGTGAAGGTGGCCTACACCCGCCAGCAGATGATGCTGGGCACCATCCACCGCCCGGCGACCATCCAGCGGGTGCGGCTGGGCGCGGAGGCGGACGGCCGTCTGACGGCCTTTGCGCTGGACGGCTACACCCACTGTTTCCGCGAGCAGGTGTTCACCGAGCACTTCGCCAATTTCGCCCGTGCGCTCTATGCCGCGCCCAACCGGCTGACCGGCCATAAGCTGGTGAAGATGGACATCCCGCCCGCCGGCCCTATGCGGGCGCCCGGCGAGGCGTCCGGCATGCTCAGCCTGGAAGTGGCCATGGACGAGCTGGCCGAGCAGCTGGGCATGGACCCGATCCAGCTGCGGCTGATCAACGAGCCGGAGCGCGACCCGGAGACGGGCAAGCCGTTCTCCGTGCGCCAGCTGGCCCGCTGCATGACCGAGGGCGCCGAGCGGTTCGGCTGGAGCCGGCGCAATCTGACGCCGGGCCAGGTCCGCGACGGCCGCACATGGATCGGCATGGGCATGGCCGCGGCCATCCGCGCCGACTACCTGCTGCCGGCCAAGGCGGGCGTGCGGATCACCGCCGATGGCACCGTCACCCTGCTGCAGGGCATGACTGACATCGGCACCGGGACCTACACGATCCTGGCCCAGATCACCGCCGAGACGATGGGCGTGCCCCTGTCGCAGGTGAAGGTGGAGATCGGCGATTCCAACCTGCCGCCGGCGCCCGGCTCCGGCGGGCAGTTCGGCGCCTCGACCGCGGGCTCGGCGGCGCTGGACGCCGGCATGAACCTGCGTAAGGCCCTGACCGAGCTGGCGGTGGGCGATCCCCGCTCGCCGCTCTATGGCGGTCCGGCGGACTTCGTGACCTTCGCCAACGGCAATATCGCCATCGAGAACCGCTCGGAGAGCCTGGCGGCCCTGGTGGCCCGTGCGGCGCCGGAGGGCGTCTACGCCGAGGGCTCCATCGTCCCGCCGGCCGACCGGCGTGACGTGTCGCTGCACACTTACGGCGCCCACTTCGCCGAGGTGGGGGTGGACATGGACACTGGCGAGGTGCGCCTGCGCCGGATGTTCGGGGTGTTCTCCTGCGGTCGGATCCTCAACGCCAAGACCGCCAAGAGCCAGATCACCGGCGGCATGATCTGGGGCGTCGGCACGGCCCTGACCGAGACCAACGCCGTCGACCCGCGCTATGGCTCGCTGATTGGTCAGGACGTTGGCGGCTACCTGATCCCGGCCCATGCCGACATCGTCGAGCTGGACTCGATGTTCCTGGACGAGGCCGACAACAAGGCCAATCCGATGGGCATCAAGGGGGTCGGCGAGCTGGGCATTTCCGGCGCCGGGGCGGCCATCGCCAACGCCATCTATAACGCCTGCGGCGTCCGGCTCCGGGACTATCCGATGACCCCGGACAAGGTGCTGGCCGGTCTGGTGGCCAAGGGGCTGTAAACGAACTTCTCCTC
>CAZXVO010000263.1:0-4907 GCA_964643835.1 uncultured Phenylobacterium sp.
GCTCCAGTCGGTCCTTGTCGATGGCCAGCCGGTTCAGCACGGCGGCGGCGATGGTCTCGGCCTCGCGCAGGGGCTTGATCTGCTCGTCGGCATCGGCGGCGCGGGTGGCGGCGACCGCGGCCTCGCGGGCAGACTCCTCCACCGCGCGGGCGGCGTCGTTCAGCTCGCCCCGCAGCCGCAAGGCGGCGTCACGGGCCTCGGTCCAGCGCGAATGCAGCAGGGCCGCCTGCAGGGTGCGGATCTCGGCCGACAGCTTCTTGTAGCGCTCGGCCTGGCGAGCTTCCCGGCGCAGGCGGTTGAGGGCGGTGTCCAGCTCACCGGTGACGTCGTCCAACCGGGTCAGGTTGGTCTCGGCGGCGCGCAGGCGCAGTTCCGCCTCGTGCCGGCGGGAATGCAGGCCGGACACGCCGGCCGCCTCTTCCAGGATCATCCGCCGGTTCTGCGGCTTGGCGGCGATCAGCTCGGAGATCTGACCCTGGCGGACCAGGGCCGGCGAGTTCGAGCCGGTCGAGGCGTCGGCGAACAAGAGCTGGACGTCGCGGGCCCGGACCTCGCGGCCGTTGATCCGATAGGTCGAGCCATCGCCCCGGTCGATGCGGCGGACCACCTCCAGGACCGGATGGTCGTTGAAGGCGGCCGGCGCGGTGCGGTCGGCGTTGTCGATGGTCAGGGTGACCTCGGCGTGATTGCGCGAGGCCCGGCCGGAGGAGCCAGCGAAGATCACGTCGTCCATCCCGCCGGCCCGCATGGCCTTGGCGGAATTGGCGCCCATCACCCAGCGCAGCGCTTCCAGCAGGTTCGACTTGCCGCAACCGTTCGGCCCGACGATGCCCGTGACTCCGGGCTCGATGCGGAACTCGGTCGCATCGACGAAGGACTTGAACCCGGAAAGGCGCAGCCGCTGGAAGTGCACGTTGGGGGAGACCCCTCCTTACTTGCCGGCGGAGGCCGCGGCGACGGCGGCGTCTAGCTGCTCCAGGGTCACTTCACCCGAGGCCACTTCCTTGCCGTTGATGAAGAAGGTGGGCGTGCCCGAGATCTTCTGTTCCTTCGAGGCCTTCTCGACGCGGTCGTTCAGGGCCTTGAGGGCGGCTTCGTCGGTGATGCAGGCGTTGAACTGGGCCTCGGTCATGCCGGACGACTGGGCGATGCGCAGCAGGGGGCCGCGGATGTCGCCGGTCTGGAACATCTCGGTCTGGGCCTTGAACACGGCGTCGAGCACCGAGAAGTACTTGTCCTTGCCGGCGCAGCGCGCGGTCAGGAACCCGGCGGCGGCCAGCTCCGGCGGCGCGGTGATGAATTCCTTCAGGGTGTAGTGGACCTTCCCGGTGTCGATATACTTGGCCTTGAACGCCGGAAAGACGTTGTTGTTGAAGGCCGCGCAGTGGCTGCAGCTGGCGGAGGCGTATTCCACCATCTCGATCTTGGCCTTGGGGTCGCCCATGGTCATGTCGTCGGTGTTGGCCTTGGCCCCGCCCTTGGAGCAGCCGACGAGGGCGAGCGCGCCCAGTACGGCGACGGCGGCGAGAGAACGACGGCTGAAGTTCGACATGGAGCCCTCTGGGAAAGTCTGAACGAAAGATTAAAGCGCGATTCCCCTGCGGCGGGGGGAAAGTCAACGGGTGCGACGATCTCGCAGCACGCCGCGACCCAAGCTCAACAATGCGGCCTTCAAGGGGCCGTCGGGCTCGCTGGCCAGGCTGGCGACCAGGGCGGCCTCCTGGGCGGCGTCCAGGGGCGGGGCCTTGCGGCGAGGCTTGGGCGGGTCGGGGACAAGGTTGCGCAAGGGCCCCTGAACGATGCGCAGCTTGTTCACCGCTCCGGCCCCCAGGAACAGGTTCACGCGGCTGACGATCTCGGTGGCCTGGTGCTGGATCAGGGCCGCGCCGGCGCCGGCGACCCGGATCTCCAGCGCGCCGGGGCCGCCGCCGCGCGGCTTGGTCAGTTTCACGGGCTCGGTGCGCCGGGCGATGTCCTCGCCGACGATCTCGCGCCAGCGGGCCTGCAGCGCGCCCGGCCCCTGGCCGAACCGCTCGTCCAGGGCCTTCAGGGTCTTGTTCAGCGCCCGGCCGGCCGGCGGCGCGGCGCGGTGCTGCGGCCGCGTGCGCTTGTGCGCCAGGATGGCGGCGGCTTCGGAGACGCTGGGCAGGGACCTGCGGGGCATGGGTCCTCATATAGCGTCATCCTCCGGGCAGCCGAAGGCTGATCCGGGGGACCCAAGCGGATTTGCAGATGGCCCGTCGCGGCTTGGATCCCCCGGAACGTCTTTCAGACAACCGGAGGATGACGGTCGTGGGGGGATGGCGATATGGAACTTGAATGACCCCCGCAACCCTCCGCGCCCGCCTGCTCGCCTGGTACGACGCCCAGGCCCGCGACCTGGCCTGGCGGGCGGGGCCCAAGGCCGGCTGGCGGCAGGACCCCTACAAGGTCTGGCTATCCGAGGTGATGTTGCAGCAGACCACCGTGCCGCACGCCACGCCCTATTTCCTGAAGTTCACCGCCCGCTGGCCCACGGTCTCTGATCTGGCCGCCGCGCCGGACGAGGAGGTGATGGCCGCCTGGGCGGGGCTTGGCTACTACGCCCGGGCCCGCAACCTGCTGAAGTGCGCCCGCGCCGTGGCGCACGATCATGGCGGGGTGTTCCCGGACACCGAGGAGGGCCTGCGCGCCCTGCCGGGGCTCGGCCCCTATACGGCCGCGGCCGTGGCCGCCATCGCCTTCGACCGTCCAGCCAATGTGGTCGACGGCAATGTGGAGCGGGTGATGTCGCGGCTCTACGCCGTGGAAGCCCCGCTGCCGGAGTCGAAGCCGGAACTGAAAGCCCTGGCAGCGGACCTGGTGCGGGAGGATCGCCCTGGGGACTGGGCCCAGGCGCTGATGGACCTGGGGGCGACGGTGTGCCGGCCGAAGTCGCCGCTCTGTGACCGCTGCCCGGTGTCCGAGGCCTGTGCGGGCCTGGCGACCGGCGCGCCCGAGACCTATCCGCGCAAGACCAAGAAGGCCGAGCGGCCCCGGCGCTATGGCGTGGCCTATCTGCTGACCCGGGGCGACCAGATCGCCCTGGTGCGGCGTCCGCCCAAGGGGCTGCTGGGCGGGATGCTGGCCCTGCCGACCAGCGACTGGCGGGATCGTCCCTGGAGCGCGGCTGAGGCTGTGGTCGCGGCGCCGGCGGCGCTGGACTGGCGCAGCGCGGGGGAGATCGAGCATGTCTTCACGCACTTCTCGCTCACGCTCGTCGTGCTTCGGGCCGAGGGCGACGCCGACCAGGTGATCTGGTCGCCGAGGCGGGACCTGGACAGCCTGCCCTCGGTGTTCCTGAAGGCGGCAAAGGCCGGCCTGACCAGCCTGCTCTAGTCCGCGGTGATCGGCCTCGGCTGGGGGCGCGGGAAGACGAAGGCCATGGTGGTCAGGGCGGTGAGCGACAGGAGCAGAGCCGCGCCGGGGATGGCCGGCACGCCGTAGGTCGCCAGGGCCGCGCCGCCGGCCGCCGAGCCCAGGGCCTGGCCCAGCGAGATCACCGAGCCATTGAGAGCCAGCGCCACCGGTGCGCCATCCGTGGCCTGGATTAGGCTCGCCTGGATCACCGGGGTGATGGAGAACAGGGCCACCGCCGCCAGCAGGATGGCGAAGGCCACCAGTCCCATGCTGGGCCAACCGCCGGGTAGGGCGTGGTGGGTGGCGGCGAAGTGCACGGCCATGGCCGTCGCCTGGATGATAAAGCCTTGCAGGATCCAGCCACGGCCCAGGCCCCGGTCGGCGGCGCGGGCGCCCAGGGACAGGCCGATCAGGGAGCCGAAGCCGATCATCGACTGGAAGGCGCTGACCCCGGCGCCCGTGACGCCCGCGCCCACCCGCACGATGGGGGCGATGTAGAGGTTTAGCGTCATGTTGGCGGCGAAGGTCAGGAAGGTGGTCAGGTAGAAGGGCCAGATGCCCTTCAGGTCCAGGCTGCCCGCCGGGCGCGGCGGCGGGGCCGGGACCGAGGGCAGGAAGAAGATCACCGCGATCAGCGGGATCGCCGACAAGAGGGCGGCGAACAGGAAGGTGGCCCGCCAGCCGAAGGCCGCCCCGATGATGCTGCCCAGCGGAATGCCCACCACGAAGGCCAGGGTCATGCCGCCCGCGACCATGGCCACGGCCGAGCCCCGGCGTTCCGGCGGGGCCAGGTTGGCCGCGGCGACGCTGGCCGCCGGGCCAGACATGGCGCCGGCCAGGCCGGCCAGGGCCCGCAGCACCAGCAGCACCCCGAAATTGGGAGTCAGGGCGCAGGCGATGTGCAGGATGAGCCCGGTGGACAGGCCCGCGATCACCATGATCTTGCGGTCGACCTGCCCGAACTTCCACGCCGCCAGCGGGCCGAGAAGGGCCGAGGTCAGGACGAAGGCGGTCTGTAGCTGGCCGGCCACGGCGGTGGTCACGGCCAGGTCGGCGGCCATCTGCTCCAGCATGCCGGCGAAGATGAAGGCGCCTGATCCGAAGGCGAAGGTGACCAGGGTCAGGACGTAGATGCGCGGGTTCATGCCCCCAAGCCTAGCCGTCCCGGCCGCCATCGCCAGATAATTTAGTCACAGGCCGTGCCAGTATTTCTGGTGTCCTCCCCCGCAGTTCGGAGGGGGAGGGCTAGGCCGCCATCTGGCTGCGGACCTTGGCGCGCAGCACGTCGATGGGGGCCAGGCCCTTGTCCGACTTGAAGTGCCAGTAGGTCCAGCCGTTGCAGGCCGGGGCCGACTGGACCATGGCGCCGACCTTGTGGATCGAGCCGGCCATCTCGCCGATCACCAGGCTGCCGTCGGCGCGGACGCGGGCGGCCCGCTCGCCCTTGGGGCAGTAGAGGGTGTCGCCCGGACGCAGCAGCCCGGCCTCGACGATCTGGCCAAAGGGCACGCGCGGTTCGGCGCGCTTGG
>CAZXVO010000264.1:0-4898 GCA_964643835.1 uncultured Phenylobacterium sp.
TCACCGACATCGAACAGGACTTCGCGCCCAAGGGGCTGAACGCCGACATCGTGCGCTTCATCTCGGCCAAGAAGGACGAGCCGGAGTGGATGCTGCAGTGGCGGCTGGACGCCTATGAGCGCTGGCTGGCCATGGAGCCGCCGGAATGGGCCAAGGTCTCGTTTCCGCCCATCGACTACCAGGACACCTACTACTACGCCGCGCCCAAGGCGAAGTCCGGCCCCAAGAGCCTGGACGAGGTCGATCCTGAGCTGCTTGCCACCTACGCCAAGCTGGGAATTCCTCTGAAGGAACAGGCGGTTCTGGCCGGTGTCGAAGGCGCGCCGCGGTACGCCGTCGACGCCGTGTTCGACAGCGTCAGCGTCGTCACCACCTTCAAGAAGGAGCTGGCAGAGGCCGGGGTGATCTTCTGCTCCATGAGCGAGGCGATCCGCGAGCATCCCGAGCTGGTGAAGAAGTACCTGGGCTCGGTGGTCCCAGTCACCGACAACTACTACGCCTGCCTGAACGCGGCGGTCTTCTCGGACGGAAGCTTCGTCTATGTGCCGCCGGGCGTCCGCTGCCCGATGGAGCTGTCGACCTATTTCCGCATCAATGCGGAGAATTCCGGCCAGTTCGAGCGCACCCTGATCATTGCCGACGCCGGGGCCTATGTCTCGTACCTGGAGGGCTGCACGGCCCCCATGCGCGACGAGAACCAGCTGCACGCCGCCGTGGTCGAGCTGGTGGTGCTGGACGATGCGGAGATCAAATATTCCACCGTCCAGAACTGGTACCCGGGCGATCCCGAGACCGGCAAGGGCGGTATCTACAACTTCGTCACCAAGCGCGCTGACTGCCGCGGCGATCGCGCCAAGGTGTCCTGGACCCAGGTCGAGACCGGCTCTGCCATCACTTGGAAGTATCCGTCCTGCGTGCTGCGCGGGAAGGACAGCGTGGGCGAGTTCTATTCCATCGCCATCACCAACGGCCGCCAGCAGGCCGACACCGGCACCAAGATGATCCACCTGGGCGAAGGGTCGCGTTCGCGGATCATCTCCAAGGGCATCAGTGCGGGCAAGAGCTCCAACACCTATCGCGGCCTGGTCTCGGCCCATCCCAAGGCCAAGGGCGCGCGCAACTTCACCCAGTGCGACAGCCTCTTGATCGGCAAGACCTGCGCCGCTCACACGGTGCCTTACGTCGAGGCCCGCAACGGCTCCTGCGTGTTCGAGCACGAGGCGACCACCACCAAGCTCTCCGAAGACCAGCTGTTCTACGTGATGCAGCGGGGCCTCTCGCAGGAGGAGGCGGTCCAGCTGCTGGTCAACGGCTTCGTCAAGGACGTCCTCCAGGAGCTGCCCATGGAATTCGCCGTCGAAGCCCAGAAGCTCGTGGCCATCAGCCTGGAAGGGAGCGTCGGATGACCTCAATCACCCTGCGCACCGCCTTCGAGGCCGAGCATGCCCGCCGCGAGGCTGAGAGCCGCGCTCGCTGGGAGGCTGAACGCCAGCGCCAGGAGGCCGACCACGCCAAGGCCGAGCGGCTGCACGCCATCCTGGCCGCTGACCCGGAGTTCCTGGCGGCCAAAAAGCTGACGCTGGAGCTGTCGCGCTACACGGTGGTGCTGGAGCACGCCGACTTCCGGCTGCGGGTCTATTTCGAGGAGGGGCAGAGCAACGTCACCTCCGCGGACAAGCGCACCGCCACCACCGTCACCGCTGCGCCGCGTAAGCGCGCCGACATTGAAACGGTCGAGGAGGCTCTTGAGCACCTCGCCCAGTACCTCGCCGACGAGATCCGCTGATGCTGCATATCGAGAACCTGCGCGCCAATGTGGGCGACAAGGAGATCATCAAGGGCCTGACCCTGGATGTGCCGGCCGGCGAGGTGCACGCCATCATGGGGCCGAACGGGGCGGGCAAGTCGACCCTGTCCTACGTGCTGACCGGCCGCGAGGGCTATGAGGTCACGGGCGGTTCGGCCAGCCTGAACGGCGAGGACCTGCTGGCCCTTGAGCCCAACGAACGCGCCGCCAAGGGCCTGTTCCTGTCCTTCCAGTATCCCCTGGAGATCCCGGGGGTTCCGGCGCTCACCTTCATCCGCGCCGCCCTCAACGCCCAGCGCAAGGCGCGCGGCGAGGGTGAGATCTCGGCGCCGGAGTTCCTGAAGCTCGCCCGCGCCAAGGCCGGCGAACTGAAGATCGACTTCGAGATGCTGAAGCGCCCGCTGAACGTCGGCTTCTCGGGCGGTGAGAAGAAGCGGATGGAAATCCTCCAGATGGCGATGCTTTCGCCGCGCTTCCTGATCCTGGACGAGACCGATTCCGGCCTGGATATCGACGCCCTGAAGATCGTCGCCGAAGGCGTCAACGCCGTCCGCTCGCCGGAACGCTCAATGCTGGTCATCACCCACTACCAGCGCCTGCTCGACTACATCAAACCTGACCGCGTCCACGTCCTGGCCGCCGGCCGCATCGTCGCCTCGGGCGGCCCCGAACTCGCGCTCCAGCTGGAAGCCGAGGGCTACGACAAATTCGCGAGGGCCGCGTGACCCTCGCCACCGCTCTTCGGACCGGCGACGTCACCCAACTCCCCGGCAAGCGGGACGAGGACTGGCGCTGGACGGACCTTCGCGGCCTGTTGCGCACCTTGCCGCCGCTGGCGCCTGAAGCTGCGGCGCCCAGCGCGCCGGGCCCCTTCGCCGGCCTCGCCGATGTCGAGCTGCTGGTGGTCAACGGCCGGCTGCTTGGACCATTGGACGCCCTGATCCTGGCGCCGGGCGAGAAGCGCGTCGTGGCCCTGCGCTTCATCGCCGCCACGGATGCGGCCTCGTCTCTGTCCGAGCTGGTGATCAGCGTCGGCGAGGGGGCGGAGCTGACCCTGCTTGAAACCTATGAGGCCCATGCCGCGGCCTATGTCGCCGATGTCCGGCTCGACATCGCCCTGGCGCCCGGCGCGGTGGTCGAGCGGGTGGTGCTGGCCGCCGACGCCCCCGACGCGGTCAGCGTCTCCACCGCCGAGGTCGTGATCGCGCCCGGCGCCCGCTTCGGCCAGACGGTGCTGACCCGCGGCGCCAGGCGCCAGCGGATCGAGACCCGGCTCGTCCATCCCGGCGGCGGCGCCGAGGCCCGGCTGGATGCGGTCTACCTGCTGGACGCCAAGGCCCACGCCGACCTCACCACCGAGGTGCGCCACCAGGGCGCCGAGGGCGTCACCCGCCAGCTGGCCAAGGGCGTCGTCCGCGACCAGTCGCGTGGCGTCTTCCAGGGGCGGATCGTGGTGGAGGAGGGCGCGGACCAGACCGACGCCCGGATGGGTCACCACGCCCTGATCCTCTCCGACCAGGCCGAGGTCGACGCCCGGCCCGAGCTGCTGATCTTCGCCGACGACGTCCAGTGCGCGCACGGCAACACGATCGGCGCCCTGGACGACGAGGCCCTGTTCTACATGCGCCAGCGCGGCCTGCCGGAGGCCGACGCCCGGGCCCTGCTGATGGCGGCCTTTGTCGGCGAGGTGGTCGACGGCGTCGTCCACGCGGGCGCCCGCGAGGCGGCCCGCGCCTGGCTGCAGGATCGCCTGGGAGCCGTCGCATGAGCTTCGACGTCGAGGCTGTCCGCGCCCAGTTTCCGATTCTCTCACGACAGGTGAATGGAAAGCCGCTGATCTATCTGGATTCAGCAGCTTCCGCCCAAAAGCCGAGAGCCGTGATCGAGGCCATGACCCGGGCGATGGAGCACTCCTACGCCAACGTCCACCGCGGCCTGCACACCCTGGCCAACGAGACCACCGAGGCCTACGAACAGGCCCGGAAGAGCCTCGCCCGCTTCATCAACGCGGCCGAGACCGAGATCGTCTTCACCAAGGGCGCGACGGAGGCCATCAACCTGGTCGCCTCGGGCCTTGGCCAGTCTCTGAAGGCCGGCGACGAGATCGTGCTCACTGAGATGGAGCACCACGCCAACATCGTCCCCTGGCATTTCCTGCGTGAGCGCCTGGGCGTGGTGCTGAAGTTCGTGCCGGTCCATGACGATGGCACGCTGGCCGTCGACGCCTATCGCCACATGATCACCGAGCGCACGCGGCTGGTGGGCGTGAGCCACATGTCCAATGTGCTGGGCACCGTGAACCCGGTGGCCGAGATCGCGAAACTGGCCCACGAGGCCGGCGCCTTGATCCTGGTCGATGGCTGCCAGTCGGTGGTCCACATGCCGGTGGACGTGAAGGCCCTGGACGTCGACTTCTACGCCTTCTCCGGCCACAAGCTCTACGGCCCCACCGGCATCGGCGCCCTGTATGGGAAGGCCGAGGCCCTGGCGGATCCGTGGCAGCCACGGGCCGGTCGCGGGCTCGGTGCGGCGGTGGATGGGCTGATGGCTCAGGACCACGAGGCCAGCGCCGCCCACGAGCACCGGCTCTATGCCCGCGTCCGCGAGGGCCTGGCCGGCGCCAACTGGCTGAAGGTGCTGGGCGAGGCGCCCAGCAAGGGCGCGGTGCTGTCCTTCACCGTCGACGGGGCGCATGCCCACGACGTCGCCCAGATCCTCGACCGCTACGGCGTCGCCGTCCGCGCCGGGACCCACTGCGCCGAGCCCCTGATGCGACGGTTCGGGGTGACCTCCAGCGCCCGGGCCTCCTTCGCCCTATATAACACCGAGGCGGAGGCCGACGCCTTCGTCGAGGCCCTCACCCGTACCCAAGCCTTTTTCGCCTGAGATCCCCATGGACGCCGCGCCTCCCAGCGAAACGACCCCGCTCTCCCAGCACGAGCTGGACGTCATCACCGATCAGCTGATCGAGAAGCTGAAGACGGTGTTCGACCCGGAAATCCCGGTCGACATCTACGAGCTGGGCCTGATCTACAAGGTCGACGTCTCCGACGATAAGGACGTGGTCATCGAGATGACCCTCACCGCGCCC
>CAZXVO010000265.1:0-4879 GCA_964643835.1 uncultured Phenylobacterium sp.
CGCGGCGTCCTTGCGGGCGGCCTCGCCGCGGGACGGCTTGGCGGCGGGGCGTTCGGGCGCCGGCGCGGGAGCTTCCAGGGCGGTGGCCTCGGCCGCCAGAACCGGGGGCGGGGCGTCCTCGTCGGTCGGCGCGGCGATCGGTTCGATCTCGGCCGGCACGGGGGCGACCTCGACCTTGATGGGGGTGGGGGCAGGCTTCGCCGCCGCCTCGGGTGAGGCCGTGGCGCGCGCGGCGCGGCCGGCGATATCCGCCGCCTTGAGGTCGGTGGCGGCGGCGCTCGGCATGAAGACCTGGGCGTCCTGCGCGGGCTCTGCGCTGTCGTCCGCCGTGGGCGAAAGGCCATCCAGCGCGGCGAGGTCGGTCGCGAAGCCCTTGGGCGCGCCCTTGCCGGCGTCGGCGAGGACGGCCTCGTCCTGGGTGACGCCGTCCTGGACGGGCGTGGCTTGCGGGTCCGCCTGGAGCTGGGTCTGGGCGGCGAGCAGGGCGACCAAGGCGGCGATGGCCGGATCGACCGGCGCGTCCTGGAGCGCCGCCGGGTCGCCGTCCGTCGCCAGATCGGTGTCCGCCGGCTTGGCGTCCTGGCCCATCAACAGGGACGAGACCTGACCTTGGGCCTGGCCGAGGGCGGCCTTGAGCGCATCCGGGGCGGCTCCGCCGGCCGTCAGGGTCTTGAGCGCCTGGGCGTCGGCGCCGCCCTGGCCGGCGAACAGCGCCGCGAGCAGGGCTTCGAAGCCAGCCATCGGGCCCGTGGCCGTCGTCTTGCCGAACAGGCCAGCGCCCTGCAGCGCGCCGGGTCCGGCGGCCCCGCCCGAAGGCTGGGGGGTCTGGGCGGCGATGGAGAAACCTGCGGTCATGGCGGGCGGGGTGCGCGTCTCGAAGGGCGGCGCCTGCTGCGCCACAAAATGTCGAGCTCTTCCGAGCAACCTCCGCGCCAAGTCCGATCTGAGCTCTAGGGTTCGGAAAAGTATGGGGAAATCGGCCTGTTAAGAGGCTGGAAACCTTCGGCTTGTGGCGCTTTTTGCCGGGCGCCGAGGGGAAAGAGGGGCGTCCCTTGCCGCCCGGATCGGGGCGGCGGCAGGGCGATATCGTCCGGCTGGCGCCCCTGGCTGCGCGAACTGGCGCCGCTCTTGCGCCCCTGATTTCGACGTCAGCCAGGCTCCGAAGGAACCGTGTTGATTTATTTGAACTTTTCTTGGCCCCTCGCGCGGGCGTTCAACATGATCCCGGCAGAAATGGCCGGGGTACGCGCAAGGCTTGCCGGGCGGAGGACTTGGGAATGTCGCTGAGTGTCGCCATGAAGACGGCCGCGTCGGGGCTGCTTGCCGCCCAGACCGGGCTGCGCGCGGTGTCCGACGACATCGCCAACGTCAACACCCCTGGCTATGTCCGCAAGCAGGTCGACCAGCGCCCGCTGGTGGTCGGCGGCATGGGCATGGGCGTCGAGATCACCGGCATCAAGCGGGTGACGGACCAGTACCTCCAGGGCGCCTCGATCACGGCGGCCTCCGACGCCCAGCGCTGGAGCGCCATGTCGGAGTATCTGGACAACGCCCAGGGCCTGTTCGGCGACCCCTCCGGCGACAACTTCTTCTTCTCGCGGCTGGACAAGATCTGGTCGACCTTCGCTGCGGCCAGCAACGATCCCTCCTCGAGCCTGGCGCGCGGCCAGGCCCTGTCCTCGGTCGAGGACATGATCAATGAGGCCCAGCGGATCAACACCCAGATCACCTCGCTGGGGGATACGGTCGACGCTCAGGCCCAGACCGACATCACCCGCGTCAACGACCTGCTGAAGCAGATCAACACGCTCAACGCCGACATCAGCCGGGCGCGCCTGTCGAGGGCCGACTCCTCTGGCTCTGAGAACATCCAGAGCGGCCTGGTGGACGAACTCGCCGGGCTGATGAACATCCAGATCACCCAGCGCCCCAATGGCGGGGTGACGGTGCGGACCGAGGAAGGCTTCCAGCTGGCCGGGGACCAGGCCGCGACCCTGACCTATAATCGCACCGACGCCACCAAGGCCTATATCGCCATTGAGCCCCTCGGCGGTCTGGGCTCGGCCCAGCCCATCGCGGTGACCTCCGGCGAGTTGCGGGCGCTGATGGACCTGCGCGACGACAGCCTGCCGGGCCTGGCCGATCAGCTGGGCGAGTTCATGAGCCGCGCCGCGGATCAGATGAACGCCATCTCCAATGCCTCCACCGCGGTCCCGGCGCCCAACAGCCTGACCGGCCGCGACACCGGCCTGGACATGACGACGGCGCTGGCCCACTTCACCGGCAAGACCACCATCGCCATCACCAACGCCTCGGGCGTCGTGCAGCGGACGGTGGAGCTCGACTTCGACGCCCATACGCTCAGCGTCGATGGCGGCGCAGCCAGCGGCTTTGCGGACTCCAGCTTCGACACCGACGTCACCGCCGCGCTTGGCGGCCTGGGGACGGTCAGCTTCAGCGGCGGCGCGCTCAAGATCACCGCCTCGCCGGCGACCAACGGCGTGGCGATCAACGAGGGCACGTCGAAGAAGGCCGACCGGGCCTTCTCCCACTTCTTCGGCCTGAACGACATCGTCCGCTCCAGTGGCGGGCCCACCAACTATGACACCGGCCTGACCTCCACGGACGCCAACGGCTTCACCTCGGGCGACACCATCGCCTTCCGCCTGGCCCTGGCCGACGGCAAGCCGATCTTCGACGTCAGCGTCGCGGTGCCGAGCCCGGCCGGCGACATGCAGAACCTGCTGAACGCGCTGAACGCCAACGGGACCGGCGTGGGCCAGTACGGGGCTTTCAGCCTGGACAGCAATGGCAAGCTGAAGTTCACCGCCAGCACGACCTACGAGGTCAGCCTGTCGGTGACCGCCGACCACACCCAGCGCGGCGCCGGCGGTCCGTCGATCTCGCGGCTGTTCGGCCTGTCCTCCTTTGAGCGGACCAGCCGGGCGAGCCGCCTGGAGGTGGATCCGGCCATGGTGTCGGACCCCACCAGGCTGCCGCTGGCCCAGCTCGACCTGACCGCGACGCCGCCGGCGGTGGCGATCCGCCCCGGCGACGGTCGTGGCGCGGCGGCCATGGCCAACGCCGGCGACGTCCTGGGCCACTTCGATGCGGCCGGGACCCTGGGCGCCGTGAAGATGACCCTGTCGCGCTACGCTTCGGAGTTCGGGGGCGCGGTGGGCCGCCAGTCGGAAGCCGCGGCGACCAGCAAGGCCTCCGCCGAGTCCGTGGCCAATGAGGCCTCGTCCCGCCGCCAGGCGATCGAAGGCGTGAATATCGACGAGGAGCTCGTGCGCCTCACCACCTACCAACAGGCGTTCAACGCCTCGGCCCGGTTGATCACCGCCGCCAAGGATATGTTCGACGTCCTGACCAACATGGTCTGAACCCAGGAGCGATGAGATGAACCGCGTCTCGACGGGTGGGAACTACAGCGCCGTCCTGTCCAACATCTTGGGGGCCCCGCAGCGTCATTTGGACGCTGGCGACCGGGTGGCGACCCAGAAGAACGGGTCGAGCCTGAAGGACTATGCGCGCAACGCCGAGATCCTGACCTCCATGCAGTCGGTGGACTCCCGCCTGCAGGGCTACATGGACCAGAACGCCCGGCTGGTGGACAAGCTGACCACCCAGGACTTCGCCCTGAACCAGATCGCCGGTGCCGCCGACGCCGTGCGCCAGACCATCGCCGACGCCCTGGCCAGCGGTCGCGGCGACACGGTGATGCAGGACATCCAGGGGTTCTTCGCCAACGCCATCGAAGGCCTGAACGCCCGGTACGGCGGCAAGTACCTGTTCTCCGGTGGCCAGATCGACACGGAGCCGGTGTCTGCCCAGGTGATGTCGGACCTCACCGCCGGCCCGGCGATCTCCAGCTTCTTCCACAATGACCAGTTCAAGGTGGAGGCCAAGATCGACGACTCCACCACGGTCAAGACCGGCCTGCTGGCGGAGGATCTGGGCACCGACCTGCTCACCGCCTTCAAGAATGTGCAGACCTTCCAGGAGGGCGTGAACGGGCCGTTCAGCGGCATCCTGACCGACAATCAGAAGGCGTTCCTGGAAGGCCAGCTCGCCAGCTGGGACACCCTGCACTCGAACCTGGTCAACAACACCGCCCGCAACGGCATGGTCCAGACCCGCGTCGACAACGTGCAGAAGGACATCTTGAACCGCCAGACCAGCATCAAGGGCATGATCGGCGGGATCACCGACGCCGACATGACCAAGGCGGCCAGCGACCTGCAGCGGGCCCAGTTGGCGGTGCAGGCGGCGGCCCAGGTGTTCGTCACCTTGAAGGACACCTCGCTGCTGAGCGTCTTGAGCTAGAGGCGGAACTCCCCGCCCAGGCGGTCCACCAAGCGTTCGCCGCTCCAGACCTCGACGGCGAAGCGGTTCCCGCACAGGTCCGCCGCCGCCGTCAGAGCGGCCTGGTCGTCCGGATACTCGCCCTCCTGCGCATCGCTGATGCGCTCCTGGGGGTTCAGGACATAGATGCGGTAGCGGTTCACGCCGAGGGTTTCCGGTCGGGCGCTCGGGGCGTCACGGGACGTCCGAGCCTGGGCTGAAAGCCTATCGCCGCGTGTGGTCCGGCGTCCATACAGCCAAGCTGAATTTCTCGTGACAGGCGAGCGGTCGGCCCCTGGTCTCGCAAACCGGGGCCTGAGCCGCTACATAGCCGCCCATGAACGCGCTCTTCACCGACGCCGCCGTCGAAGCCGCCCGGGCCGCCGTCGGGCTGCCCGCTGGCGCGCGGGTGGTCGCGGCCATGTCCGGCGGGGTGGATTCCACCGTCACCGCCGCCCTGCTGGCGCGGGCCGGCTATGACGTCGTGGGCGTCACCTTGCAGCTCTACGACCACGGGGCCGCGATCCAGAAG
>CAZXVO010000266.1:0-4848 GCA_964643835.1 uncultured Phenylobacterium sp.
CCGGATCCTTGCCGGCCTTGCGGGCCAGCTGGTCAATGGTGTGCTCCATGGCGAAGGCCGTGTGGGTCGCGCCCACCGAGCGCCACCACAGGACCGGGACGCCGTTGTCCGGCAGCAGGGCCTGGGCGTCGACGATGGGGGTGGCCTTCAGATAGGGCGAGCCCTTGGCGCCTTCGACCGTGGTCTCGTCCAGGCCCTTGGCGGGCATCGGCGAGCCCTTCATCAGGGACTGGGTGACGATCCGGTGCTTCCAGGCGACGGGGAAGCCGTCCTGGCCGATGACGATGCGGATGTTGTGGTGGGTCAGCGGGCGGAAATAGCCCGCCTGCATGTCGTCCTCGCGGGTCCAGACCAGCTTCACAGGCCGGCCCTTGCCGACCTTCTTGGCGATGTGGACGCACTCGGTGACATAGTCGGACTGGAAGTTGGCGCGACGGCCGAAGGAGCCGCCGGCGAACAGGGTCTCGATCTCCACCGCGCCGGGCAGCATGCCGACGATCTTGGCGGTGTTGAGCTGGTCCAGGGTCGGCGCCTGCGACCCGAAGGTCAGCTTGGCCTTGCCCGCGCCCACCTCGGCCACGCAGTTCATGGGCTCCATGGAGGCATGGGCCAGATAGGGGAAGTCGTAGGTGGTCTCGAAGACCTCGCCCTGGGGCGCCTTGGCGAAGTCGCCCTTGGAGTCAAAGCCCTGCCAAGCGGTCTTTTCCGGCAGGGTCCCCTTGCCCGCCGCCCATTCGGCGTAGGTGGTGGCCAGCTTGTCGGTGCTGAGCCGTTCGGCCTTGGCCTCGTCCCATTCCACCTTCAGGGCCTCGCGGCCCTTCTTGGCGGCGTAGGTGTTCTCGGCCAGGACCGCGACGCCGGTCGGGATCTGGATCACGTCGACCACGCCTTGGACCTTCTTGGCCTCGGTGGCGTCGAAGCTGGCCACGGTGGCCCCGAACTTCGGCGCGTGCGCGACCATGGCGGTCAGCATGTTGGGCTTGTGGACGTCCTGGGTGAAAGTCGCCTGGCCGGTGGACTTGGCGCGGGAGTCCTTGCGGCGGACGCGGTCGGTGCCGATCAGGGTGAAGGTCTTGGGGTCCTTCAGCTTGGGCTCCTTGGGCGGCTCAACCTTGGCGGCGTCGGCGATCAGCTCGCCAAAGCCTGCGGACTTGCCGGTGGCGTGGCCCACGACGCCGTCCTTGACGGTGATCTCACCGGCCGGAACGCCCCACTTGGTCGCCGCCGCCTGCACGAACATGGCCCGGGCCGCGGCGCCCGCCTGGCGCAACTGGTTCCAGGAATTGGCGATGGCGGTGGAGCCGCCGGTCAGCTGGATGCCGGCCGTCTTGTTCGCGTAGAGCTTCACATTGGCCGGAGCCTGTTCGACCGTGACCTTGGCCCAGTCGGCGCCCAGCTCCTCGGCCACGATGGCGGCGAGGCCGGCGTGGTTGCCCTGACCGAATTCAATGTGCTTCGAGATTACCGTGACCGCGCCGTCGGGGGCGATCTTGATAAAGGGGCCAAAGGCGCCGACGTCGGACTTGGCGCCGATGCCCAGCAGGTCCAGGGGCGAGCAGGCGCCCACGGCCAGGGCGCCGCCAACGACGGTGGCGCCGATGACCAGGTCGCGGCGGGTGGCGCCCTTGCGGGCGGCTTCAGGGGCGATGCGCTTGTTCATCTGTCGGTCCCCCTCAGGCCTTCGGGGCCGCGGCGAGGCCGGCGGCGTCCTTGATGGCGGCGCGGATGCGCTGATAGGTGCCGCAGCGGCAGATGTTGCCGTCCATGGCCGCGTCGATGTCGGCGTCGGTCGGCTTGGGGTTGGCGGCCAAGAGGGCCGCCGCGCTCATCAGTTGGCCCGACTGGCAGTAGCCGCACTGGGGCACGTCGTGCTTCACCCAGGCTTCCTGCAGGGGATGGGTCCCGCCCAGGCTTTCGATGGTGCTGATCTTCATGCCGGCCAGGCCCTCGATGGGCATGGAGCAGGAGCGGATCGGCTGGCCGTCGGCGAGCACCGTGCAGGCGCCGCACTGGCCCACGCCGCAGCCGAACTTGGAGCCGGTCAGGCCCAGTTCGTCCCGCAGAACCCAGAGCAGGGGGGTGTCAGGCGCGGCGTTCACCGTCATCGGCTTGCCGTTCACGTCGAGCGTCATGGCCATGGGCTTTACGTCCTCCCCCTCTTTTGGCGACCTGTGTGATCTTAACGCTGTTTAGCCTACGCCGTAAATCCTGGCGTCTTGGCGTGGGCGCGGCCTTGCCGCATACCTTGGAGCGACAGGAGACGCCGCCATGACCCACCGACTGACCTTGCCCCTCGCGCTCGCCCTGGCCCTCTCGGCCGGCGCGGCCAGCGCCGCCGATGGCGCCAAGACCTTCGAGCTGCAGTGCAAGACCTGCCATGGCGCCAAGAGCTCGCCCGCCGGCCCCAGTCTGGCCGGGGTTGCCGGCCGCAAGATCGCGGGCCTGTCGGACTTCACCTATTCGGCGGGCCTGAAGGCCAAGGCCGGGACCTGGACCGACGCCAATCTGGACAGCTATCTGGCCGGGCCGATGAAGTTCGCGCCGGGCACCCGCATGGCGACCGGCGTGGCCAATCCCGCCGACCGCGCCACCGTCGTCGCCTACCTGAAGACCTTGAAGTAGGGCGCTTGGACGCCTTTCCCGCCTTCTTTCCCCTGGCCGGCCGCAAGGTGGTGATCGCCGGCTCCGGCGAACCCGCCGAGGCCAAGTTGCGCCTGCTGGAAAGCTCGCCGGCCGAGCTGGTCCGGCTGGAGGGGCCGCAGGCCCTGCTGCCCGGCGCCTATGCCGGCGCGGTGCTGGTGTTCATCGCCGATCCGGACGAGGCCTTCTGCCGGGGCGCGCATGCCGCGGCCAAGGCGGCCCGGGCCCTGGTCAATGTCGCCGACAAACCGGAGCTCTGCGACTTCACCACCCCCGCCGTGATTGATCGCGGCGAGGTGGTGGCGGCTATCGGCACCGGCGGCGCCTCGCCCATGCTGGCCACGATGCTGCGCAACGACATCGAACAGCGGGTGCCCGAGGGGACGGGGCGGATCGCCGCCCTGTTCCGCCGCTTCCAGGACGATGTCCGCGGCCGCTTTCCCGAATTGCACGCCCGCCGGGCCTTCCTGCGCGACGCCCTGTCCAGCGCCGCCGCCGAGGCCGCGCGCACCGGCGACATGGACAAGGCCCAGCAGCTGTTCCGCGAGGCCCTGGCCAGGGGGCCGAAGGCGATCGGCAAGATCCAGCTGGTCTCGGGCCTGGGTCCCGCCGACCTGGTCACCCTGCGCGCCAGCCGCGCCCTGGCGGCCGCCGACCTGCTGGTCATCGATCCCGGCTGCGACTCAGACATCCTGGCCATGGCCCGCCGCGACGCCGAACGGGCCGATCCAGATGAGGCCTCGGCCGAACACATGGTGGAGCTGGCCCGCGACGGCCGCCGGGTGGTCCGCGTCCTGGCCCGCGCGCCCCGTGCCGGCGAGGCTGAGGCCCTGGCGGCCTCTGGCGTGACGGTGGAGGTCTTGCCGGTCGCCAAGGCATAATAATATCCGGGTTTAATTGACTTCGGATTTTATCCGGGTATTAAGCGGATCCGACAGGAGCCGCCGATGACCGCCTACGCCCAACTTCCCGCCGACCGCCGCTCGGCGATTGAACACGCCCTGACCACCGCCTTCGGCACGGCGGACCTGGACGGCGCTGTGCGCCTGACAGGTGGGCTGTCCGGGGCCGGGATTTTTCGCATCCGGGTGGGCGGGATCGCCTATCTGCTGCGGATCGAAGGCGCGCGGGACGTGTTCCGCGATCCGCACAGGGGCTATGCCTGCCTGCGCATCGCCGCCGAGGCCTGCCTGTCGCCCCGGGTCTGGTTCGCCGATCCGGCCGAGGGGATCGCCATCCTCGACTTCGTGGCCGAGCAGCCGTTCACCGGGGACCGGTCCGCGCGTCTGACCGAACTGGCCCAATCGGTGCGCATCCTGCACCAGACGCCCGGCTTCCCGCCGCTGATGGACTATCTCGACGGCCTGTTGGCGGTGACGGCTCCGTTCCGACCACTGCCGGTTTTGGCGCAGGTGTTCGCGCGGCTGGACGAGACCCTGGCCGCCTACCGCGCCCTGCCGGCCGACGAGGTGTCCAGCCACAACGACCTGAACCCGCGCAACGTGCTGTTCGATGGGCGGCGGCAATGGCTGGTCGACTGGGAGTCCGCCTTCGCCTGCGACCGCTATGTGGATCTGGCGGCCCTGGCCAACCTTTGGACCGGCGAGGAGACTGAGGTCTCGCAGGTGATGGGGGTCTATTTCAACCGCCCGCCGACCGAGGCGGAGATGGCGCGGCTGTCGCTCATGCGCCGCCTGAACCACGTCTTCTACGGGGCGATGTTCTTAGGCGGGGTGCTGGCCGAGCAGCCAGACGCCCTGCCGCGCGACCTGGAGGCGCCGAACCCTCGGGTCCTGCACCGGCAGATGGCCGAGGGCCGCTTCGCCCTCGATCCCCTTGAGGGGCGGCTGACCTACGCCAAGGCGCAGTTCGCCGCCGCCTTGCGGGACTACTGATCCAGCGGCCGGCCGTTGGTCTCCGGCAGGAAGACCAGGCAGACGATCACCGAGATCAGGGTGAAGATGAACGGGTACCAGAGGCCGGAATAGATGTTGCCCACGGAGGCCACGATGGCGAAAGCGGTGAAGGGCACGAAGCCGCCGATCCAGCCGGTGCCGATATGGTAGGGCAGGGACATGGCGGTGTAGCGGATCCGGGTCGGGAACAGCTCCACCAGGCTGGCGGCGATGGGGCCGAACAGGGCGGTGGCGGCGATCACGAACACGAACAGCACCCCGAACAAGCCGGGGTAGTTGATCCGCGCCGGGT
>CAZXVO010000267.1:0-4398 GCA_964643835.1 uncultured Phenylobacterium sp.
GATTCACTTCCTTCGCGGTCAGGTGAAGGTTGATGTCCTTCGCCACCGCCGGCAAGGCGGCGCTCATCGCCAGCGCCGATGCGGCCAGCAATGTCGCGAGTCTGAATTTAGAAGCCCCCATAGACGTCTCTCCTAATTGGGTTTGGTGCACTTGCAGACGTGACCGAGATAGTCCGCCATCTTCTGGATCTGCTCTTCGGTGAAGACGGAGGACCACGGCGGCATCAGAGCCGACTTGTTGACCGCAGCGCCGCCGTCACGGATGGCGCGGACGATCTCGTCACGCGGCAGCGACGCCATGCCGACCGGGTCGGCGTGGTCCCTGGGCTGGACCGACAGGCCGCCCGTGTTGACCCCTTTGCCGTTGCGATTCACGCCATGGCATTGGGCGCAGTAGGTGTCGTAAAGCCGCGCCGACGACTTGAAGTTCGCATCATCTTCGGCGGCGACCGGCTGGGCGCCGAGCACGACCGTCACGGCGGCGAGCGCGCCGGCGAGCATCCTGATCCTGGTCATTTTCCGGCCTTCAGCGTTGTGATGTAGGCGGTGATGCGCTGCAGGTCGGGGTCAGACAGGCCCAGGCGCGGCATCCAGACGAAGCGGTCGAACGCCTGCGGGTCCTTCATATAGGCCTGGACATAGTCCGGCTGCAGGCGGTCGCCGGCGTCGTAGAGCTGCGGTCCGGTCACCCCGCCTTCGACCGCGGGGTGGGTCGGAAGGCTTGCGGTGTCGAGGGTGTCGCGAGGTTCGCCCGGTTTGGCGTGGTTGAACCACATGACGCCGCCAGGGCGGATGGTCGTGGGCTTCTGCAGCCACTTGACCAGCCAGTCCCGATTGAACTTGGCGCCGGCGTACCAGAGGTCGGGGCCCTTGCGGCTCCACAGCCGCTCGACCGAGGGCGCGGCAGGTTTCTCCAGGGCATGACAGGAACTGCACTGGGCCTTCAGGTCGGGCGCCGGCTGCGCGAGGGCGCTCCCGCCGAACGACAGGGCCAGGACGCCGGCCAAGAGGGGGAGAAGTCGCATGGCCGCCCCCTAAGCGATCGGCTCGCCCTTGAAGCGCGGATTGGGGTAGATCCCCAGCGGCTTACGCAGGCTCTCTTCGTAATAGAAATCCGGCACGAACTCCTTGTGCGCCCAGTGGTAGTAGGACTGGTCTCGCGGGATTCCCTCGTACTCGATCACCGTCATCACCCCGCCGTGCGGGGTATGGCCGTTCATGGTGTGATGATCGATATGGTCGTGGATCATCCAGCGCCCAGGATTGTCGCAGCGCAGGATGATGTCGTAGCGCTCGCCTGGCCCGACGAGCACCGTGTCGGCGTTGATCGGCGCGGGGAGGGGATGGCCGTCTTTGAAGGTGATCTGAAAGACGTGGCCGTGGATGTGGATGGAGTGGAACCCGCCGCCGGCGCCGAACAAACGCAGGCGGATCACATCGCCTTCCTTGACGCGGATCGGCTGCGTCTCAGGGAACGATTTTCCGTTGATGGTGAAGTAGTCGAAGACGTCGCCCGGAATACCGCCCTGACCGGGCTTGTCGGCCCAGGCGGTGGCCCACTCCGAGAACATCAGGATGTAGTCGCCGGTGACCTCGCGTTCGATCGGCCGAGGGTTTTTCGGCTCGATGATGAGCGGGCCCCACATGCCGCGCGTGGCGACATGCTCGTTCACATTGACATGGCAGTGGTACCACATCGTGCCGGCGGGCTCGGCGACGAACTTATAGGTGAAGGTGTCGCCCGGCTGGATGCCGAGCTGGGTCATGTCCGGGACCCCGTCCATCTCCCAGTTGCCGCGCTGGAGCAGCCCATGCCAATGGATCGTGTGGGGCAGCGTGGTGAGGTTGTTGATGACCGCCTCGACCTGGTCGCCTTCCCGGATATGGAAGAGCGGTCCCGGAACCTGGCCGCCAAACGCGAAGGTGTGGAACGTCTGCTTCTCCACGAGGGTGATCCTCGTGTCTTCGATGTTCATCTCGAACCGATGCGACTGCGCGCTTGCCGCGCCCTTGCGCGCCTGCGGCTTCGCTGGCGCCGCCGCCGCTAGAACTGGTCCGGCCGCCGCCACGCCCATGGTCGTCAGTAAAGCCGAACGCCTCGTGAGGTCTTGCATCCCTCGCCCCCAAAGAAGTACGTGGTATGCATGTTAGGACGCGATGCGCCTCAATTGCAATATCATAAATACTGCTTTGAGGGCGCACTCAAGAATCCCAGCCGCGCAGGGGGAAGGCCTCAGCGCATCAGTTGGACCAGACCTTAGCCGAGCGAGGCGTCCGCCTTGGGCGCATGACGTGGAAGCAACCCGCGAAGCGCCGCGTCGTTCTCCGTCAGATCCGCGAGGGTGTAGTCGTCGAGAACGGCGAAAAACGCGTTCGACGCCTGCTGCAGCGCACGACGAAGCTTGCAGGCCGAGGTGATGGCGCAATAGCCCGGCTGATCGGCGTCCATACAGGGCACGAGGCCGATCTGGCCTTCCGTGCGACGCACGACATCACCCAGTCCGATCTCCCCTGGCGCCCGCGCCAGGCGAATCCCGCCTTGCTGGCCGCGCACCGTTTCGATGTAGCCCGCCACGCCCAGCTCGTAGACGACCTTCATGACGTGGTTGCGCGAGATGCCATAAGCGCCGGCGATTTCACCGATCGTGGACAGCCGGTCGGGATGCAGCGCGGCGTACATCAGGGCGCGTAGAGCGTAATCCGTATACACCGTCAGCCGCATAGGTCTCTGCATCCCTGGGGCCGTTGCCGAGGCCTCGACCCACATCATAGCCGCGTGACGCCCGGTTCGCGACCCATCAACATTGCGGATGCGAGCGCAGTATGTGCGGGACATGCCGGGGTGTCCCCGGCCGCCCCCGGCGCCCCCAACCTGGGCCCCGCGCGCCGCCTGCTCAACGGGGGTCGGCCCCGAGTCTAGCGTCCGATCGCGCCGGCTCGGGGACCAGGAGCCGGCCATGCCCGCCCAGCCTGGAGCCACGGCCCGGCGCCTCGGCTTTGGACGGCCCAGCTCGATCATCTCCTTTCCGCCAACCGCCGCGGGGGCGGCCGATCCGCGGGGTCGGCGGTCCAACGTGGCTGAGCCCGCACTGGACGTCATCATGACCAGCACATCCTCGGACACCGCACCGCGCCCGCCGATTCACGTCACCGAAAGCGACTTCGACCTTCTATCGGCCCTGGTCGAAGGGCTGACCTCGCCCAGCCCCGGCGCCGTCCTGCTGGCCGAGGAACTCGACCGCGCCGTGGTGGTCGGGCCCCGCTATCGCGGGCAGCCGTTCGCGCGCCTGAACAGCATCGTCGAGTACGAGGATATCGACACCGGGCACCGCCGCGCGTTGCGCATCACGCTGCCGCAGGACGCCCGCCTGGAGGACGACCGCATCTCGATCCTCAGCCCGGCCGGTGCGGCGCTGCTTGGCCTGAAGGTCGGGCAGACCATGCATTGGGAGGTGCGCGATGGTCGCACCCAGACCCTGAGGGTGCTGGCCGTGCGCGACATCTGAACGTCGCCGACGGGGCGGTGAAGGTCTGCCGGCGGACCGCGTCGAAGGGCGATCGTCAGGGCGGCGAAGCCGCTCCATCCGGACGGCGCCGGGATCCCCCAGCAGCTGTCGGGCCGGTCACAGGCCAAGCTCGGCTTTGACGCCCGGGAGATTCGCAGTGGCGCATGCCATTCGCCGGTATCCGCCCTCGCCGGCTTGGGGGGCGCTTCGATCGGAGCCTGGCGCGCTGGCATCGTCCGGGCGCCGAGTGGTTTGGCGTTGCGCGCTCTAAAGCAAGATTTCTGCAGCGATCCAAGAACATGTTTCGTTTGTCTGCGGACTCGGAGCCGCACAAGGATTGGCGGGTGACGCTTGAGCGTCGCAACCTGTGTCGAGGGGTCATGGCCGCTCACGGCGAAACACCCTGTTCCTGCACCCCCCGCTCCCCGCACGGCGGCTATTTCGACATCGCCCGCGGCCGCCTGCTGATGATGGGAGAGGACGGTGAATTCGCCTCTGTCGCCCTCTGACGTCGCTGACGGGCCCTTCGCCCTGAAGCGGGCCTACGAGCCGCCGCAAGCCGAGGACGGGGTGCGTGTGCTGGTCGATCGCCTGTGGCCTCGCGGCTTGAAGAAGGCGGGCGCCAAGATCGATCTTTGGCTGCGGGACGTGGCCCCAAGCCCAGGGCTGCGCCGCTGGTTCGGCCATCGGCCCGAGCACTGGGAGGTCTTCCGGGAGCGGTACGCCGCCGAACTGCAGGGAAACCCTGCGTTCGACCACCTGCGCGATCTCGCGCAGCAGGGGCGCGTCACCTTGCTCTACGCGGCGAAGGACCAGGCCCACAACCACGCGCTCGTCCTGCTGGATCGCCTGCGGGCGCTGCTGCCGCGGGCCTCCCGTGCGGGCTTCGGTC
>CAZXVO010000267.1:4408-4845 GCA_964643835.1 uncultured Phenylobacterium sp.
ACCAAGATAGTCGAGAGGAGACCCCGCCATGGACCTGATCCTCGCCCGGGCGCTGCATGTCCTATCGGTGCTGATCTGGATCGGCGGGGTCGGCTTTGTGACGACAGCCTTGATGCCCGGCATCCGGCGCGCGCTTCCGCCGCAAGACCGGCTGGCCGCCTTTGTCCAGTTTGAAAGCCGCTTCGCCCCCCAGGCTCGGGTGTGGGTGGGGCTCGCCGGCCTCAGCGGTCTCTACCTCATCGCCAAGCTCGGCCTCTGGTCACGGTTCACCTCCGCCCATTTCTGGTGGATGCACGCCATGGTCGCGCTTTGGCTGATCTTTGCGGCCATCCTCTACGTGCTCGAACCGCTTGTATTGCACGCGCGCCTGAAAGCCGCCGTCGACACCCCCGCAAGCGCAGCCGTGTTCGCCCGAATGCACCGACTGCATCAGCTCC
>CAZXVO010000268.1:0-1394 GCA_964643835.1 uncultured Phenylobacterium sp.
CGCCCAGCATCTCGATGGCGCGGTTCGAGATCACCTCGTTGGCGTTCATGTTCGATTGGGTGCCGGAGCCGGTCTGCCAGACCACCAGCGGGAAGTGGTCATCGAGCTTGCCGTCGATGACTTCCTGGGCGGCGGCGACGATGGCCTTGCCGATCACCGGGTCGAGCTTGCCCAGCTCCATATTGGCTTCGGCGGCGGCGCGCTTGACGATGCCCAGGGCGCGGATCACCGGCTTGGGCTGCTTTTCCCAGCCGATCTTGAAGTTGCCGAGGCTGCGCTGGGACTGGGCGCCCCAGTAGACATTGGTGGCGACCTCGATGGGGCCGAAGGTGTCGGATTCGGTGCGCGTCGCGGTCATGTGCCTCAAGCTCCAGCTAATTCGCCGCGACGGTTTAGCGAACCGAGGGCAGACTGCAAGGACGAGACAGACTAAACGGCGGCATGGACGACGGTTGGACACATCACGCCAAGGTTCGGGCGCGCGAGAGCGATGGCCTGATGGAGATCGTGGTCGATGGGCTGAGCACCCAGGCCAAGGTCTACAAGCCGCTGATCTATGAGTTCTTCCGCAAGGCCTGGCGCGGGTCGAGGCCGGCCTGGGGCGAGTACGCCGTCGAGATCACCATGGAGTATGTTGGCGATCCGCCCTGGATGGATCTCGACAACCTGGCCAAGGCCATCCTGGACGCCATCAAGGGCTACGCCTTCCACGACGACGCCCAGGTGGCGCGATTGCTGGTGGAACGCCGGGCGGGCGAGCGCGAGCGGATCGCGATTGCGATCCGCAGGCTCAGTCCGGCCGAGGACTGGCGGATCAGGCCCGCTTGACGACGGGCTGGAGCGCCTGGGCGATCAAGAGGCCGTAGGCGACGATCACCAGGGTGGCGTAGCGGCCGAGGCTTTCCGGCGGCAGGTGCGGGGCCAGCTTGGCGAAGTTGAGCGCCAGGGCGCAGGCGCCCAGGATGCCGGGGGCGCTGTAGGCCAGGGCGGCCGAGACCCGCCAGCGGCGCGGCAGGTGGCGCAGGCGCGCGGTGAGCTGGAAGAACATGGCGGTGGCCGCGGCCACCAGCACCGCGTTCAGGGCATAGAACCAGAAAGCCTGTTCAATGACCCCGCGCGCAAAGGCGATGTAGAAGGCGCTCGCCGCGCCCCAGACCAGGGCGCCGACCAGACCAAACCAGATTCCGTCCTGTTTCGACACGGTTTCCCCCTCCGTCCCCAAGATGGAACCACAGCCTTGCGACAGGCGTGCCAGGGAACGTGCGTCAGGCGAAAAGATGTCTGTGGAGAACCCCCTGCCGCGCGAGGGGCGGCCCAGATACAGCGACGCCCCCCCCCGGGGGCAAGCGCGGGCGCGGCGCGAAGTCGGGGTTCGGCGGGTTGTGCGCGACGAT
>CAZXVO010000268.1:1404-4824 GCA_964643835.1 uncultured Phenylobacterium sp.
CGCGTGTTCAGCCGGGGGAGCTGAGACTAGCGGTATTGTTGCAGACGCGTGGTCCGCAGGCCGGCCAGGCCGTGCCGGTCGATCGACTTCTGCCAGGCGAGGAATTCCTCGTTGGTCAGGGAGTAGCGTTCGCACGCTTCGTCCAGGGTCAGCAGACCGCCGCGGACCGCGGCGACCACTTCGGCCTTGCGCCGGATAACCCAACGCCCGGTGTCCTGCGGGGGCAGGTCCCTGAGGGTCAGGGGCGCGCCAGTCGGGCCGATCACATAGGCCTCGCCGCGGCTGTTCGTACGGGTTTGCTGTTGTTGCAACATGGCTTTACGCCTTTCCCACCATCACTGTTGATGGGGAAGATAGTCGGCACAACATAACAGCCGGTGAATCGCAATAGTAAAAAAAGGTCTAATCATTTACTCCCCCGTGTACTAAAGCGATACAGTCAAAGATGTCGTGCCAAGTTAAAGCAGATTAACATCAAGACTTATCTCTTAATGCTGATCAATTCTTCCAGCATCTGGTCGGCGGTGGTGATGATCTTTGAGGACGCCGAGTAGGCTTTCTGGGTCGAGATCAGGCCGGTGAACTCAGCGGACAGGTCCACAGTCGAGGCTTCCAAGGTCGAGGAGGCGATCTGGCCCGCGCCGCCGACCTTGGGCTGCTTCACCGAGAAGTCGCCGGACGGGATGGTCGGACGGTAGGCGTTGCCGCTGACCGGCTGCAGGCCATCCGGGTTCGGGAAGGTGGCCAGGCCGATCTGAGCGATCTTGCGGATTTCGGAGTTGTCGAAGATCGCCGAGACGATGCCGTTCTCGTCCACATCGACGCCGACCACGTTGCCCACCTGGGCGCCGTCCGGGTTCACCGACTTCACAGTGGAGATCGAGGCGTACTGGGTCAGCTTGGAGAGGTCGAGGTCGATGGACGACGAGGCCAGGCCCTTGGCGGCCGCCCAGGCCGGGGCCGCGCCGCCCGCCGAGGAGTCCAGGGTGATGTTCGGCGTGTTGCCCGCGCCGCCGAACAGGGTGGTGTTGGTCTTGTCGAAGGTGCCGTCCGAGTTGAAGACCACCTTGCCGGCCGCGATCTGGCCGGAGTTACCGTTGGCCACCACGTCGCTGGCCGGGACGGCGTAGATTTCCGCGTGCCAGGTGTTGGGCGCCGAGGAGTCCTTCAGGAAGGACATGGCGATCTTGTGGGTGTCGCCGACGGAGTCGATGACGTTCATCTCGATGGTGAAGTCGGGCTTGTAGGTGGTGTTGCCCTGCGGGTTGTCGGCATAACCCGCCATCGAGGTGGTGGCCGCGCCGCCGGCATAGCCGGTGTCGGTGACCGAGCCGGTGATGCCGCGCTGGTCGACATTGGCGTTGATCACCACGTTCTCGGTGGCGCGCACCGCCGAGCCCAGGTTCTTGACGTTGATGGAGCTCATCTTCGACAGGTCCGACGGGCTGGTGTCGACCGTGCCGTCCGAGGCGATCGGCCAGCCCTGCAGGTAGAGCTTGGCGTCATTGACCAGGAAGCCGTCGGCGTCGACGCTGAAGGACCCCGAGCGGGTGAACTTGCGCGTGTCGCTCGAGGTCAGGTTCGAGCTCTTGTCGGTGACGACGAAGAAGCCGTCGCCGGAGATCCCCAGGTCGGTGGTCGAGGAGGCGGTCTGGATCAGGCCCTGCTGGCCGATGTACTGCCGGGTCACCGCCTGCACGCCGCCAGCCGAGTAGCGGCCCTTCACCGCCTGAGCGGTCACGACGTTGGCGAAGTTCACCTGGTTGCGCTTGTAGGCGACCGTGTTGACGTTGGCGATGTTGTCCGAGATGGCGGCCAGGGCCGAGGAGTTCGAGACCAGGCCGGACACGCCGGCGAGCATGGCGCTATTAATGCTCATGGGTTCGTACCTTCTTTCACTAGTGCGCTCGTCACGCGGTCATGGACTGAGACGGGCCGCGCTCAGGCGGCGTCGTCCGCGGGGGTCTGGTTAGTGTTGTCGTTGGAGGTGGTGTTCGTCGTCGACGCGGTAGTCGCCGTATCGATCTGCTTGATCGAGGTGACGTTCTCCCACGGGATCTTGGCGCCGTTGACGGTGATCAGGGACTTGCCGCTGGCCTGCTCGACCCCGGTGACCACGCCCCTGACGAAGCTGGTCGCCGCGACCGTCGCCCCGGAGGAGTCCACCGCGGTGATGCGCACGGTGTAGGTCCCGCCGTCCGGCAGTTGCTTGCCGGTCAGGTCCTTGCCGTTCCAGGTAAAGCTGTGGTCGCCCGCGCTGGTTCCATCGGTTTCGGCGTTGGAGGCGTGGACCAGCTTGTTGTTGGAATCGAGCACCTCGATCTTCACGTTCGCGGCCTCACGCGGGAGGGTGTAGCCCCATTCCGCCTGGCCCTTGACGATGCCGGCCTCGGCGCCCGTGGCCTTCACCTCGCGGCCGATCAGCGAGACGGCGGTCGAGATGCCAGAGCCGGTGTTGGTGATCAGCTGCTTGAGCAGGTCGTTGGAGTAGATCTGCTGCTCCACCCCGGTCATCTGGGTCAGTTGCTGGGTGAACTGGTTGGAATCCAGGGGCGACAACGGGTCCTGGTTCTTCAGCTGGGTGGTCAGCAGGGTCATGAAGGTGTCGAAGTTGGTCGCCAGCCGCGCCTTGCCGAGCGCGCCGGTGTCCTTGACCGCATTCGTCGTGACGCCTGAGGTTGAATCCACGGCCATGACTTAGATCCTGATGTCCACGCCCGTGGCCGGGCGGCTGCGATAGGCGAAGGCGCTGGTCAGCGCCGCGGAGGCGCTGTCGTCGGCGGTGTCCAGGGCGGCCTGGAAGGCGCGTCCCCGGGCCTGGCCGCCATTGGCGCCCGCCGACTGGTCAGGCTGACCCTGGCTCGCCTGGCGCTGGTCGTTGGCGACGTCGAACTGGAGGCCGCCGGCGATGTCGAAGCCGGCCTGTTCCAGGGACTTCTGCAATTCATCGGCCCGGCCGCGCAGCTCGGCGGCGGCCTGGGGGTTCTCGAAGGACATGGTGGCGGTCATCCGCCCGTGCGCGCCGATCTCGATGCGCACGTCCACCCGGCCGAGGTTGGCGGGGTTCAGCTCCACGTCGAACCGGGTCGAGCGGCCCTCGAGCTTCTTGACGATCTGGGCGGCGAGGGCGGCGACCGTCTCCGGTGAGCCGCGGACCGGCGTGGTGGCCGCGCTGCTGGCGCGGGTCTGCTCGGCCTGGGGCGTCGTGGCGCCGGCGGGCTGGGCCAGGGTGTCGGGCGCGTCGGCCTTCAGCGGCGCGTCGTCCTTGGGCGCGGCGGCCTCGACCGCCTCAGCCTGACCTTCGGCGGTTGGGACGCTGGTCGCCGAGGTCACGGCGACGGCGGGCTGGGCGGCGGCGGGGGCGGCTGGCGCCTGGGCCATTGCAGCGCGCGGGCCGGTCGGCGCGGCGTCCTTGCGGGC
>CAZXVO010000269.1:0-3005 GCA_964643835.1 uncultured Phenylobacterium sp.
CTTTTAGGCGCCGATCACCCCGCTAAGGGGGTCCTTCTTCCACGCCGCTGCACAGACTGGACATTCAGCCGCAGGCAAGCGGAAGTCGCCTCACCCCGGTTGGTCCCGGGCTCGTCTCGGTAGCGGCCGGCCTCATCGGTCGCCTCCAAACGACGAGGACAAAATGACCAAATTGACCGAAGCCCAGACCCGCCTGCTGACCTTGGTAGCCGACACCGGCGACGCTGGCCTTGAGGCCCAGCCTGAAATGCGAGCGACGAGTGGTGCGCTGATCAAGCGTGGGCTGTTGATCTCTCTGCCCAAGGCCGGTGGGCCGAGCCGGCTCCTGGCGACGACCGCAGGCCTGGTCGCCATTGGGCGTGAGCCCGAGAAGCAGGGCCCTGCGATCGCCCCCGCGCTAGGGGCGCAGCCCGCTATCGACAAGCCCAAGCCTGAGCCCGGCAAGGGGCCGGGGAAGATCGATCTCTTGGTCGATCTCTTACGCCAACCGGCCGGCGCGACGCTGGAGGCGATGATGTTGGCGACGGGCTGGCAGGCGCACTCCGTGCGCGGCGCAATCGCTGGAACGGTGAAGAAGGCAAGGGGCCTGAAGGTGGTATCGACCAAGGTCGAGGGGGTTCGGATCTATCAGATCCAGTTCAACACCGAGGTCGTCCCTGCGCCTTGACGACAACTGCGAATCGTTAAGCCTAGCCGTTGCTGAAATCATGGAGGGTCAGCCGCCAAATGGCGTTGGTCCTCCAACCAACGGCAAAGCGAGCGGCTGGCCCGGTACAATCCGGAGACAGGCCAGATGGCGCTCGACAGCGCGGAACTTCCGCCCCCCACCCCAGATAACCTGCTTGCAGAAGCGATGACGCTGACCAGCGAAACGCCGTCCTGCGTGGCCTATCGGCTGATTGCCGCTTCCCAGGCCTTGCCCGTGCCGCCGCCCAATCTTCTCGGTGTCCTGAGTGACCGGACGGGGTTGCCGATGGCCCGACTCAAGATGGCTGAAGCCCATATTCAGCGGCAGTGTGACCTGAAGCGCAGTAGTCCCGCCGCGGCCTTAGCGCTCGATACCATGGCTCAGACCTATGAGTTCGGGCTGCATCTCGCCGTGAACCCAGATCGCAGTCTGATGGAGTTTGTGGGTACGCATTGGGCCCCGATGAGCGACCACAAGATCCGCGCAGTCATGTCGCCCATGCTTCTGCGTCGACCCGACACCTATGGCGGTTCCGCGTCGATCGTGGACCAGGCGATCAAGTTGGTGAAGGACCTCGCGCCGTCTGCGGACGCTATCATGTCAGGTGACCCGCCGCCGGTTATCAATGCCCTCAACGGTGAAGTCTGGGTCGACGCCAAGGGGAACGTCTGCCGCAGAGTTCATAGGCCTGAGACTGGCATGCGTTATGTGTCCCCGGTCACTTATGAGCCCGAGGCCAAGGCACCGCGCTTTGAGCAGTTCATCAGCGACATTTTCTCCCCGCTGCCGGAGCCGGAGCGCGTTGCCGCGCACGCGTTGGAACTCCTGGGCTATGCGAGCCAAGGGCAGCGCGACATCCCGACCTGCCTGTTTCTTTGGGGAGCGGGCGCCAACGGCAAGTCGACCCTGCTGCGGGTGCTCGAGGCTGTGGTGGGGCGTGGGCAGATCTGGAGCGGCGCGTTGAGCGGGCTGTCAGCTGACCGCTTTGTCCTGGCCAACCTTGAGAACAAGCTCCTCTTCGTCGAGGACGACGGTGAGGCGGGGGAGAACCTGAAATCCGGGCTTCTGAAGAAGATCTCGGAGAACAAAGCGATCGACACTCGTCGGGTCCGCTCGACCCACGGCACCTCGTTCAACTCGATGGTGATGCCCATCATCGCGACGAATGGCGTGCCCCAGCTGGATGATACTTCGCGCGGCATGATGCGGCGTCTCCACGTCATCCCCTTTCAGCGGCACTTCAAGCCCGAAGAAATCAAACTTGGTCTTGCTCAGCAGATCATCGAGACGGAACTCCCGGGGGTGCTGAACTTGTTTGTCGCGGGCCTGTCTCGGCTGCGCGAGCGCGGTCGTTTTGACCCGCCTCAGGCTTGTCTGGAGGCGCGCGACAGCTTCATCGCGGCCGCCAACCCGTTGCGTGCTTTCCTGGATGAAAAGTGCGTCAACGCGCCGGGCCAGCGCGTCAAGACCAGCGAACTCTATGCGGCCTTCGCGCACTGGTCGCGCAGCCAAGGCCAGCGTCCGCCGTTCCCGGCGCGCAACCTCAAGCCTCGACTGGAGTCGATGGGCTACATCGTCCGCAAGAGCAACGTGATGGTCGTCGAGGATTTGGCCTTCAAGCCTGGGGAGCCCTAGCCAAAGAAACCTCGAAAAGATCCTCCCAGATCTCCCAATCTCGTGGACTTCAAACCCCCGGTGAGCGGTACTTCGACATCGACCTGACCCCTGGCCTCGGCCGTGAGCCCACGCCGAGGCCCAGCCAGTAGGGGCGGCGCAGCGGCCGCGCCCTTCATGGAGGGGTGTTTTGGCGAAGTTGGCAGATGACATCACGGCAGAAGTACGCGCCCTGCAGGGGCTCGATCTGGAGGGGCTCCGGGCTGAGTGGCGGCGCAGGTTCGGCGCGCCACCCAGATTGCGTTCCACAGACCTGCTGGCGCGCTTGCTAGTTTGGCGAATACAGGAAGCTTGGTTCGGTGGCCTTGGCCCAGAGACCTTGAAGCTGCTCGGGCAGCGCGGTGCAGCAGGCGGGCCTGATCTGAAGCCCGGTATGCGGCTTGAGCGGGAATGGCGTGGACAGCTGCAGACCGTCGACGTCGTCGAACAAGGCTTCCGCTGGGAAGGACGCATCTACCCCAGTCTGTCCAAAGTGGCGTTCGCCATCACCGGCGTTAAGTGGAACGGGCCACGCTTCTTCGGGCTCCGCGATAGGGGTGCGGACAAATGACCAAGAAGCTTAGGTGCGCGATCTATACCCGCAAGTCGACCGACGAGGGCCTGGAGCAGGACTTCAACAGCCTTCACGCTCAACGGGAGGCCT
>CAZXVO010000269.1:3015-4812 GCA_964643835.1 uncultured Phenylobacterium sp.
TCACGGTCACCGCCGACGGCTTCGAATGGCAGGGGCGGCCTTACAAGTCGCTGTCCGCGATCGCCCGCGCGATCACCGGCACGCGCTGGAACGGCTGGGTCTTCTTCGGGCTCAAGAACCACAGGGGGCGGACATGACGAAACCCGTCGTCCGCAAGCTGCGCTGCGCAGTCTACACCCGGAAATCCTCCGAGGAAGGACTGGAGCAGGACTTCAACAGCCTTCACGCTCAACGGGAGGCCTGCGAAGCCTACATACGCAGCCAGGTGGGGGAGGGCTGGCAGCTGGTGTCCACGGCCTATGACGATGGGGCCTACTCTGGCGGGACGATGGAGCGGCCGGCGCTTGCCCGCCTATTGGCCGACACCGAGGCCGGACGCATTGACGTTGTTGTGGTCTACAAGGTCGACCGCTTGACGCGGTCGTTGGCTCATTTCGCCAAGATCGTGGAAGTCTTCGACGCGCGATCTGTCTCGTTCGTATCGGTCACCCAGTCGTTCAACACCACCACCAGCATGGGCAGGCTTACGCTGAACGTGCTGCTGTCGTTTGCGCAGTTCGAGCGCGAGGTCACGAGCGAGCGCATTCGCGACAAGATCGCGGCCTCGAAGGCCAAAGGCATGTGGATGGGGGGATTGCCGCCCCTAGGCTACGACAACAACGGTCGAACACTTTCGATCAATGAGCCTGAGGCGTCGTCCGTGCGCTGGATTTTCAGGCGCTATCTGGAACTCGGATCGGCGCGACTGCTCGCTGCCGAGTGCCTGGCTGCTGGGATCCGATCGAAGCGCTGGATAACCCGTGCGGGTGTCGAGAAAGGTGGGGTCGCACTGTCCCGGGGCGCGATCTTCCACATTCTCACCAGCCGCATCTATCTGGGGGAGATCGCTCACAAGGGCCACGTGCATCCAGGCCTGCATCCCGCGATCATCACGCGAGAGCTCTTCGACAAGGTCGCCGAGGCTCTGGACGACAAGGCCGCTGTCCGACGCCAAGGCGCGGCGAAAGCAACGTCAGGCTCCCTCACCGGCGTGCTCTACGATGCGACAGGGCGCCCAATGAGCCCGAGTTTCGCCTACGGCAAGGGCGGTAGGCTCTATCGCTACTACATCTCGATGGACCTTCAGGTCGGGGCCCCAGTGGCTCCCGAGACCAATGTGATCCGACGGATCCCGGCCGAGGCTATCGAGGAGCTTCTCGTCACTGTGCTGCAGCGATTGTCTGGACGGCGAGGTCTTCAGACTGCTGAGCTCGCTCGCTACCTACGAAAGGTCGAAGCCCGTGCCGAAGAAACGCACTTGGTCATTGATACCCAGCACCTCTTCGATGGCGATCACCCTGACCTAGCGCTGGCCGCCATCCGTCAGGGGCTTAAGGCGGGCGAACAGGCTGTGCCGGAACGAGCTTGTAAGGACTGCATCCGAGTGGTGCTGCCCATACGCATGAAGTTGCGTGGTGGGCTTCGCCGCGTCCTTGGTGCCGACGCCTACCAACGCAGGTCGCCCAATCCTACAATCGTCGCGGCCCTGAAGCGGGCCCATCGCGATCTTGCCGCCCTGAACGCCTCGCCGCTCACCGCCGGCGACCTGATCGTTGAGGCGCAGGCGCCGCCAACGCAGCATGAGCGGCAGATTGGGCGGCTAGCGTTCCTGGCTCCCGAGGTGCAGCAAGCTCTGCTCCAGGGGCGACACCACCCGGGCCTCTCTCTCCGGTCTTTGCTTAAGACTCCGATGCCCTTGGCCTGGGCGGATCACGCTGATTGGATCGCTTCCCTAGATCGAGAACGGTAGTTCCCGTT
>CAZXVO010000270.1:0-434 GCA_964643835.1 uncultured Phenylobacterium sp.
CCCGCCCTGCAAGCCGCGCTGCGCAGCGCGGCGCCGATCCTGCCGCTCGATGTGCTGGACGAAACCCCGGACCTTCGCGCGCCGGGCGCGGCCAGCCTGTGGTGGCTCGACAAGTCCCTGGCCGCCCTGGCCGCCGACCTGGAGGCGCGGGGTTCGCGGCTGATCCTGCGGCGCGGGCCGGCCGAGCGCGTCGTCGCCGCCCTGGCGCGGGAGACCGGCGCCTCTGGCGTCTGCTGGAACGCGATGTTCGATCCCGGTGTCCCGGCCCGCGACGCGCGGCTGGCCGAGGCCCTGGCCGCCGAAGGCGTGGAGGCCCGGCGCTTCAACGGCGGCCACCTGCTGTCGCCGGCCAGGGTCCGCACCTAGACCGGCGGCCAGTTCTCGGTCTTCCCCCCCTATTGGCGCGCCGCCCGGCCCCTGGTGAACCCGGGCGC
>CAZXVO010000270.1:575-2449 GCA_964643835.1 uncultured Phenylobacterium sp.
GGCCGAGCTCGGCTGGCGCGAGTTCAACGCCAACACCGCCCTGGCCGCCGAGGCCCGCGGCGATGCGCCGGAGCGGGTCAATGTCGACCGCCGCTTCGACGCCTTCCCCTGGCGCGACGATCCCAGGGCCTTGGAGGCCTGGACGAAGGGGATGACCGGATACCCCATCGTCGATGCGGGCCTGCGCCAGCTGTGGACCACCGGCTGGATGCACAACCGCGTCCGCATGGTGGTCGCCTCGTTCCTGACCAAGCACCTGCTGATCGACTGGCGGGCGGGCGAGACCTGGTTCTGGGACACCCTGGTCGACGCCGACCACGCCTCAAACGCCGGCAACTGGCAGTGGGTGGCCGGGTGCGGCGCCGACGCCGCCCCCTATTTCCGCATCTTCAACCCTGTGACCCAGGGGGAGAAGTTCGACCCCGACGGAACTTACGTCCGCCGCTGGGTCCCCGAACTGGCCCGCATGCCGGCCAAGCTGATCCACGCCCCCTGGGCGGCGGACAAGGCGATCCTCAGCGCCTGCGGCGTGACCCTGGGCCTGACCTATCCGCACCCCATCGTCGACCACGGCGTCGCCCGCCAGCGCGCCCTGGACGCCTATCAAAGCCTCAAGGCTGATCGATAGATTTGCTGCGCCCTCGCCCAGCTTTGCTAATAGGAAGCCGGGACGCCTAGAGGGGGACGGATTCGATGGCGAGCGATCTGGACAAGGACACAGCCGCGGCGCACGCGATGTTCCGGTCCTTCGACGGCATGGAAGGCGTGCCGGAATTTGTGCCGGCCCCGCAGAAGCGGACCCTGCTGGACACCGCCCGCGCGGTCTATCCCGGCGTGGTCGTGGCCCTGACCATCGCCCTGGCCGCCACCTGGCTGTCCCAGCACTATGGCGCGCCGGTCATGCTGTTCGGCTTGCTGCTCGGCATGGCCTTCCACTTCCTGCATGAGGAAGGCCGCTGCGTCGCCGGCATCGAGTTCGCGTCAAAGGCCGTGCTGCGCACCGGCGTCGCCCTCCTGGGCGTGCGCGTCACCGCCGAGCAGATCATGAGCCTGGGGCCGCAGCCGATCCTGATCGTGATGATCGGCGTGCTCTCGACCATTGCGCTGGGCCTGTTCGTCGCCCCGCGCCTGGGCCGGTCCAAGGCCTTCGGCGTCTTGTCCGGCGGCGCCGTCGGCATTTGCGGCGCCTCGGCGGCCCTGGCCATCGCCTCAGTCCTGCCCCGCGACAAGGACAGCGAGCGCGACACCATCCTGACCGTGGTCACCGTCACCGCCATGTCGACGGTGTGCATGATCCTCTATCCGCTGCTGGCCGCCCGCCTGGGCCTGTCCCAGAACCAGGCCGGGGTGTTCCTCGGCGGCACCATCCACGACGTGGCCCAGGTGGTGGGCGCCGGCTATTCCATCTCACCCGCCGTCGGCGACACCGCCACCTATGTGAAGCTGCTGCGCGTGGCCATGCTGGCCCCGGTAGTGTTCGGCATCTCGATCGTCGTCGCCCGCTCCGGCGCCCAAGGCGGCAAGGGCGGCAAGGGCAAGATCCCCATGCCGCCGCTGTTCCTGCTGGGCTTCGCCGCTCTGGTGGCCATCAACAGCATGGGCTTCATCCCCCACGCCGTCGGCAAGTCGGTCTCCAGCCTGTCCAGCTGGTGCCTGGTCACCGCCATCGCCGCCCTGGGCATGAAGACCTCGTTCAAGGATGTCTTCGCCGTGGGCTGGCGCCCCATCGCCCTGATGGTCGGCGAAACCGTCTGGATCGGCGGCTTCGTCCTCCTGGCCGTGCTGTTCAGCCTCTAGGGGCCGCGCAGGGCCTCCTTCTATTCCTCCAGACGTCATGGCCGGGGGTTTTCCCGGCCCCCCCACCCCCCGGGGCG
>CAZXVO010000270.1:2459-4783 GCA_964643835.1 uncultured Phenylobacterium sp.
CCACCCATACGCGCCTGGCATTCAGGCTTGAGCGTGGTGGCGCTGCCGCGTTCTATCCACTCAGACGGTGATCATGGGTGGCCGGGACAAGCCCGGCCATGACGGTTCACTTGGACCTAGCCCAACAGATCGTCCGGCCCGCGTCGCAAGGTGCGCAGGAACTGGGTGGTGGCGCTGTAGCTGGCCTCTTCCAGGCGCTCCAGCAGCGGCCCGCGCACCACCGAGGCCGGGACCATGACCCCGCGCGCGCCGACCCGCACGCAATAGCCGCGCTCAATCAGCACGCTCACATGCCGCCGCGTGGTCTCGTAGGACAGGCCCAGGAAGTTGGCGACGCTCATCACGCTGACCGGGCGGCGCACGGCGTCGTCATAGACCCCGTCCTCCCCCGGACCACCCGGCCCGGGATTGAGGTTCAGATGCTGGACCCCGGCCCGCATGATGGTGAGAAAGACCACTCCCGCCAGCATGTTGCCGTCGAACACCTCGGAGACGGCCGCTCCGGTCCGCAGGAAATGATCCAGGCTCGCCTTAGTGACATAGCGCCTTCGGGCGACTGCGCCGGACTCCATGCTCTTCCCGAACTCCCTGCATCGGGGCGGCCGGGCGGCATGGGCGTGGAGACCTCGATCTCCAATACCCAACACTAGAACCCGGTCGCGATCAGACTTGGCCTTAAAAATCGCGCGCCAGGCTCGACGGCCGGGCGCGCGACTCCAAGATCATAGCGTAGGGAAAGCTCGGCGTAGCATTGATCTACTCAATTTGAGCACCTTCTTATGGTCAGTTTCGCCTGATACGCGAAAGATCAGTCGCCTACTGGGCGAACGAAGACTTGAGCTCAACGTAGTGGCGGGCCCGCGACCCCTTGGGATTCAAGCGCCTAGCGGTCCACCCGCTCGGCGCCCGCCCGTCCAGGACCGAACGATTCTGTAGGCAGGCGCGCTTGGCGTAACCGCGATCTGCCTCGTTGCGGGTTTGTGCGCCGCCAAGCCCCTGCGCGCACCCCATCGCCGGCTCGTGGCGCAGGAATACTGGGAATCTGGCCCGGCCCCCCTTGGCGCTGGTTCAAAACCGACCTCTAGTAGACCCAACGCACAAGAACCTGAGGAAACGACCCCATGACCGAGGCTTCCGCCCCGGCCCCGTACGGCGCCACGATTGCTGACGACGCCAAGCCCCCCATTCCCCTGGTGTCAGACGCCTATCGCCGGTACGCCCTGCTGCTGCTGATGCTCGTCTATACGGTCAACTTCCTTGACCGACAGATCGTCACGATCCTGGCCGAGCCGATCAAGAACGATCTGCACATCGCCGACTGGCAGATCGGCCTGATGACCGGCTTCGCCTTCGCGGTCTTCTACACCGTTCTGGGCCTGCCGATCGCCCGCCTGGCCGAAAGCTTCAATCGGGTCTGGATCATCGGCGCCTCGCTCACCGTCTGGAGCGGCTTCACCCTGGCCTGCGGCGCGGCCGGCAACTTCGTCCAGCTGGTCCTGTGCCGGATCGGCGTCGGCATCGGCGAGGCGGGCTGCACGCCCACCGCCCACTCCCTGATCTCCGACTATACGCCGAAGGAAAAGCGCGCCTCGGCCCTGGCCTTCTTCTCCATCGGTACGCCGCTGGGCGGGCTCCTGGGCCTGGCCATGGGCGGCGTCATCGCCGACGCCTGGGGCTGGCGCACCGCCTTCCTCGTGGCCGGCCTGCCGGGCCTGCTCTTCGCGGTCATCGTCTTCCTGACCATGCGCGAGCCGCGCAACGCCCTGCCGCCGGAAGCCCGCGCTCAGCACGCGCCGGGCAAGGGCCACTTCAAGGCCACGCTCAAGTACCTGTCCTCCAAGCCGACCTTCTGGTTCGTGGCCTTCGCCGCCGCCATCAAGGCGTTCATCGGCTACGGCCACGCCCCCTTCACCGCCTCCTTCTTCTTCCGCAACCACGGGGAAGAGGTCGCCTGCCTGGCGGCCATGTTCGGCCTGAAGTCGGCGGGCTTCCTGGGCCTGGCGCTCGGCCTGATGGGCGGGGCGGCTGGCATCGCCTCGTCCTGGCTGGGCGGCTTCATCGCCGACCAGGCCGCCAAGCGTGACCTGCGCGCCTATATGAGCGTGCCGGCCATCGCCTCGCTGCTGTCGCCCTGCGCCTTCGTCGTCGCCATGCTGGTCGACAGCGCGGTCGCCGCCCTGTTCATCCTGCTGATCCCGGGCCTGCTGGGCTCGCTTTGGTACGGTCCGGTCTATGCGACGGCTCAGGGCCTGGTGCCGGTGCAGATGCGGGCGACCACCGCCTCGATCATCCTGTTCATCAACAACATGGTGGGCCTCCGCCTC
>CAZXVO010000271.1:0-1478 GCA_964643835.1 uncultured Phenylobacterium sp.
GGGGCGGGGGGGCCCGCGCCGCCCACCGCGACGTTCCGGGGCGAAAGCCTGGCCCTGGTGATCGGCTATCACAGCGGGCGGGGGGTGCTGACCTTCCAAGGCCATCGCTACAACTTCGTGCTCAGCGGTTACAGCGCCTTGGGCTTGGGCGCCGAGCGGGTGGTCGGCACGGCGCAGATTCGTCATCTGACCTCGATCGACGATTTCCCGGGGCTATACGGGGCGACCGGGGCCAGCGGCGTGTTCATCGTCGGTGACGGCCACGTGGTGCTGCGTAACGCCAAGGGCGTGGAGATCGTGCTGCGGACGGAGAACCGCGGCCTCCAGCTCAATCTGGCGGCTGGCGGGGTTCGCGTGGACTTGCGGTGAATACGACGCGCCGGCCCCGTTGGCGAGCGGCGCCTCGCGGCGGCGCCGGGGACCAGGCGATCAGAGCCTCGGGCGTCAGGCCCACGCCGCCAGCGCGCGTCTGGCGATTAGGCGCGCAAATGCTGGCCGTTGTCGACGGGAATGACCGTGCCGGTGATGCGCCGGGCCGCATCGCTGACCAGAAACGCCGCCAGGGCGCCGACGTCGGCGATATCGACCAGCTGTCCCTTCGGGACCTGCGCGGCCGCCCGTTCCATCAGTTCATCGAAGCGATCTATGCCGCTGGCCGCGCGCGTGGCGATGGGGCCCGGTGAGATGGCGTGCGCGCGGATTCCCTTCGGTCCCAGCTCCGCGGCCAGATAGCGTGTCGCGCTCTCGAGCGCCGCCTTGACCGGACCCATCAGGTTGTAGTGCTCGACCACGCGCTCGGAGCCGTAGAAGGTCACGCACAGCAGCGTGCCCCCGTCGGACATCAACGGCTCGGCCAGCTTGGCCATGCGCACGAAGCTGTGGCACGACACGTCCATTGCGGTCGCGAAGCCGGCCGCCGAACTATCGGTCACGCGGCCGTGCAGGTCGTCCCGCGGCGCGAACGCGATCGAGTGCAGCAGAAAGTCCAGGCCGCCCCAGCGCCGCCGAGTTTCCGCGAACAGAGCCTCCAGCTGTCCCGGTTCGCGAACGTCGCACGGGGCGGTCCATTCCACGCCGAGGCGATCGGCGACAGGCTGTACGAAGGGCTTGGCCTTTTCGTTGAGATAGGTCGCCGCCAGGCGGGCGCCGCATTGAGCGAAAGCCTGCGCGCAACCAGCGGCGATGCTGTGCTCGTTGGCGACGCCAAGGATGAGGCCGCGCTTGCTCGTAAGGTCCACCAGCGGCGTCATCGGGCCCCGTCCTGGAGGAGGGAGGCCGTATGCAGGGCGATCATGCGTTCCTCGTCGGTGGGGATGACCCACAGTTTGATTTTGCTGTCGGGCAGGCTGATGACCGGCTCGCCACGGGCGTTGGCCGTCTCGCAGAGGCGCGCGCCCAGCCATTCCAGGCGCCGGCAGATTCGGGCCCGGACATCGGCGTGGTTCTCGCCAATGCCAGCGGTGAAAACCACCCCGTCC
>CAZXVO010000271.1:1488-3890 GCA_964643835.1 uncultured Phenylobacterium sp.
CGCTCATCACCACGCGCTTGCGGCCGCTGCCACGCGTGGCCGCCAGCGCGCCCATTTCCCGCGCCGCGCGCCAGCAGAACAGCTCGATGGCCTCCTGGGCTTCCGGGCGGTCGCTGGCCGAGAGTGCGCGCATGTCGCTGGAGAGTTCGGAGACGCCGAGTAAGCCAGACTGCTTGTAGAGCAGGCTTTCGACTTGGTGCGCGGTCATGCCCACCTGCGTTTGCAGGTGCAGCACCACGCCCGGATCGATCGCGCCGCAACGCGTGCCCATCACCAGGCCGTCCAGGGCGGTGAAGCCCATGGTCGTGTCGACACTGCGCCCGCTGGCCATGGCGCACAGCGACGCACCGTTGCCCAGGTGTGCGGCGATCACACGCCCCGCCGCCAACCCCGGATCGAGCTCCGCCAGGCGCTTGCTGATGTACTCGTAGGACAGGCCGTGGAAGCCATAGCGCCGAATGCCCTGGTCATGCAGGGCGCGGGGGATGGCGAACCTTGTGGCGATCCGCGGCCGGTCATGATGGAAGGCGGTGTCGAAGCAAGCGACCTGAGGCAGCCCCGGCGCCAACTTGGCGATCGCGCTGATGGCGGCGAGATTGTGCGGTTGGTGGAGCGGCGCCAGGGCGTTGAAGCTCTCTAGCTTGCCCAGCAGCGGGCACGATCCGCGTCGAGGACGTAGAGGGCGAACTTGATGCTGGACGAGCCGGCGTTGAGGCTGACGACCGCGCTCATGCCGGCGCTCCGGTCAAGGCGCCGGCCAAGGGAGCGATCAGCGGGCCCGGCGCGGCCTTGGTCGCCGCGCGAGCCATCAGAACCGCCACCGCGCACGAGGCCAGGCGCGTGCGCAGGCTGTCGGCGCGGCTGGTCAGGATGATCGGCGCGCGCGCCCCCAGCACCACGCCTGCCGCGTCGGCGCCGCCCAGAAAGGTGAGTTGCTTGGCCAGCATGTTGCCGGCTTCCAGGTCGGGAACGACCAGGATGTCGGCGCGGCCCGCCACCGGCGAGACGATCCCCTTCTCGGCCGCCGCCGCTGGGCTGACGGCGTTGTCGAAAGCCAGGGGCCCATCGACGAGCGCGCCGGTGATCTGGCCGCGATCGGCCATCTTGCACAGCGCGGCCGCGTCCAGGGTGGTCGGCATGGCTGGGTTGACCGTCTCCACCGCCGACAGGATTGCCACCCTGGGTTCGGGGCGCCCCAACACATGGGCCAGGTCGATGGCGTTGCGGATGATGTCGGCCTTTTCCGCGAGCGTCGGGGCGATGTTGATCGCCGCGTCGGTGATGATCAGCGGCTCGGGATGGCCCGGCACGTCCATGACATAGGCGTGGCTGATCCGGCGCTCGGTGCGCAGCCCGTCGCGGGCGACGACCGCCCCCATCAGTTCGTCGGTGTGCAGCGAGCCCTTCATCAAGAGCGCCGCCTGGCCGCCGCGCACCAGGTCGACCGCCTTGGCCGCCGAGTCATGGCTGTGCAGGCTGGGAATGAGGCGCAAGGCGGCGATGTCCTTGCCGGCCGCCTGGGCCGCGGCGCGAACCCGGTCCTCGGGACCGAGCAGGATCGGTTCGATCAGTCCGGCCTCGGCGGCCTCGACCGCCGCGGCAAGAGCGGCGGCCGAGCAGGGATGGGCGACGGCGGTTAACAGGGGCGCGCCCCGGGCGGCCGCGATCAGGCGATTATAGTTGTCGTGATCGACCAGCCGCACGTCGGGCAGGGCGATGCGCGGGCGAAGCACCTTTTCGGTCGGCGCCCTGACCTCGGCCTGGCCGGTGATGACGGGTTGGGCATCCTGGTTCGCGCAAAGGCAGTCGAGGACTAGTATGTGCTTTTCTGGGCGCTTCTCGGTCACCGTGACCGTCACCGTGATGACATCGCCGACCCCGGCCGGGCGCACGAAGCGCAGGGATTGGCTTAGATAGATCGTCCCGGGGCCTGGCAGCAGCGTGCCAAGCACTGCCGAGATCAGGCCGCCGCCCCACATGCCGTGGGCGATCACGCGGCGAAAGACATCGCCCCGCGCGAACTCGGCGTCGAGGTGGGCGGGGTTCACGTCACCGGAGACGAGCGCGAAGAGCTGGATGTCCTCACGCGACAGGGTGCGCACCAGGCTGGCGCTGTCGCCGACCGCGATCTCGTCGAAGGTACGGTTCTCGATCATGTCCTTGTCGGTCATCGCTACTTCTCCAGCACGTAGGCGCCGGGAGCGTCGGCGATCGGCGCATAACCCTTGTCGACGGCTCCCAGAGGCGGAGGCGCGCCCGGCGCGCTTGAGCGGGCGTCGAGCCAGCGGCCCCATTGGGTCCACCACGAGCCCTGTTCCTCCGTCGCGCGGACCAGCCATTCCTCCGGGTCATAGGCCGGGCCATCGCCCGGCCGGGTCAGCACCTGATAGCGCCGGTTCTTG
>CAZXVO010000271.1:3900-4758 GCA_964643835.1 uncultured Phenylobacterium sp.
CGCTGGTCAGCACGAAGGTGATTTCCGCGCCGGTCAGCAAGTGGATTTTGTGGACCGACGTCCAGGGCGCGACGTGGTCGCGCTGCGTCCCGACGGCGAAGATCGGCGCGCGGATCGCCGACAGGGCGATGGTGCGGCCGTCGACCCGATACTTGCCCTCGGCCAGGTCGTCGTCGAGGAACAGCCGCGTCAGGTACTCACTGTGCATGGCGTAGGGCATGCGGGTGCCGTCGGCGTTCCAGGCCATCAGGTCGATCATCGGCTCGCGCTCGCCCATCAGGTAAGTCTGCAGGATGTGGGACCAGAGCAGGTCGTTGGAGCGCAGCATCTGGAACGCGCCGCCCATCTGGCGGCTATCGAGATAGCCGCGGCTCCACATCATGCTGTCCAAGAGGTCGAGCTGGGCCTCGTCGATGAACAGGCCAAGCTCGCCCGGTTCGCTGAACTCGGGCTGGGCCGCCAGCAGCGTCACGCTGGCCAGGCGCGTGTCGCCGTCGCGGGCCATAGCCGCGGCGGTGATCGACAGCAGCGTTCCGCCCAGGCAGTAGCCGGCCGCATGGATGTGCGTTGCGCCGGTGATGGCGGTGATCGCGTCGAGGGCGGCCATCGGCCCCAGCCGGCGATAAGCGTCCAGATCCAAGTCGCGGTCGTGACTGCCCGGGTTGAGCCAGGAGATCATGAAGACCGTGTAGCCCTGGTCCGTCAGCCAGCGAACTAGAGAGTTCCCCGGCGACAGATCCAGGATGTAGTACTTCATGATCCAGGCGGGCGTGATCAGCACCGGCTCTGGACGAACTTGGTCGGTGGTCGGCGCGTACTGGATCAGCTCGATCAGGCGGTTGCGATAGACGACCTTGC
>CAZXVO010000272.1:0-4743 GCA_964643835.1 uncultured Phenylobacterium sp.
CGCCGCGACGGCTGGTTCTCCGGCAGGCAGGCCGCCTCCAGCCGGTGCAGGGCCAGGCTGCGGAATGAGAACTGGGCTAAGGCCTGGACAGCAGCAAGGGTAAGCCCCTGCCGCGCATAGGGTTTTCCGCACCAGTAGCCGACGGATCCCATCTGGGCGACGCCGCGGCGGACATTCGACAGGGTGATCCCGCCGGTCAGGGCGCCGTCGGCGGCTCGAAAAATGAAGAACGGAAACGCCGCGCCGACTTCACGATCACGCGCGTAGGCTGCAAGCCTGCGCCGAAAGGCCGCGCGGCTGAGATCGTCGATGGGCCAAGTCGGCTCCCACGGCTGCAGGAAGTCCTTGGACCGCGCCCGCAGGTCCCGCCATTCGGCGTAGTCGGAGGCCCGCGGCGGGCGCAGGACCACACCCTCGCCCTCAATGCGAAGGCCGCTTTCCGGCGCGATCCAGTCCAACAGGGCCATGGGCAGTAGGGTCGCCGCTTCGCCGGCCCCGTCAATCCCCGAGCGCGTGATCGGCGCCCCGGATCGCGGCGTAAAGCTCTAGCCGAACAGGGCCCGCTGGAAGCTTTCAGCGGCCTTCAGCGCCGGCTTGGGGCCCAGCACGCTCACCGCCGCCCGGCCGGGCGCCAGGACGCCAGCGCCGATGCGGGCCAGGTCGGAGGCCTCGACCCGGTCGATGTCCTCGGCGATCTCCTGGGGGCTCAGCATGCGGCCGAACAGCAGCACCTGGCCGGCGGCCTGCTCGGCGCGGGCCAGGGGCGACTCGCGGGCCATGAACAGGCCGGCCTTCAGCTGGGCCTTGGCGCGGGCCAGCTCGGCCGGCTCCACCCGCTCAGCCAGGGCCATGATCTGGCCGGCCGCCACCTTGGCCAGCTCGGCGGCGTCGCCCGCCGCGCAGCCGGCGAACACGCCCAGCACGCCGGTCTCGGCATAGGTCTCCGCATAGGCGTCGACGGCATAGGCCAGGCCGCGCTTCTCGCGGGCCTCCTGGAACAGCCGCGAGGCCATGCCGCCGCCCAGGATCTCGGCGAACAGGCGCAGGGCGAAATAGTCCTCGTGGGTCACGCCCACGGAAGGCAACAGGAACACGAGGTTGGCCTGCTCCAGCCGCTTGGCCTCGGCGCTGATCCCGCCCGCGAACTCGGCCTGCGGCGGCTCTGGCGCGCCCTGCCCGGCCGCGGTGCCGAAATCGCGCTCGGCGATGGCCAGCAGCTCGTCCTCGTCCACGGCGCCCGAGGCGGCGACCACAAGGCTGTCGGGGGCGTAGAGGGCCGCGCGCCAGTCGCCCAGGGTCTTGGGTGTCGCCGTGGCGATGGAGGCCTCGGTGCCCAGGATCGAGCGGCCCAGGGGATGGTCGCCGAAGGCGGCGGCCTGGGCCATTTCGAAGACGATGTCGTCGGGGGTGTCGGCGGCCTCGGCGATCTCCTGGCCGACCACCTGCTTCTCGCGGACCAGGTCCTCGGCCTCGATGGTCGGGCGCTGCACCAGGTCGGCCAGCACCCGCGAGCCCAGGTCAAGGCCGCCTGCCAGGGCGCGGACCTGGAAGCTGGTGCGCTCATAGCCGGTGGCGGCGTTGATCTGGCCGCCGTCGGCCTCGATCACCTCGACGATGTCCTTGGCCGAGCGCTCGCCCGCGCCCTTGAACACCATGTGCTCCAGAAGATGCGACCAGCCCGAGCGTTCAGCGTCCTCGCTGCGCGCGCCTCGCCCCGCCACGACGGACAGGGCCAGGGTCTCCAGGCCGGGCACGGGGTCGCAGATCACCCGCACCCCGTTCGAAAGCTGATGCAGCTTCGCCAAGCCCGTCTCAGCCCTCCGCAAAGGCGCGGACATAGGTCTTGATGACATCCGCATCGGCCGGCAGCCGGTCATAGCGCTCGGTCTTGCCGGCCAGGTGCAGGGCTTTGCGCGGCGTGGCCGGGGTCTCGCCGGTGGCCGCGTGCACGGCCTCGGGGAACTTGGCGGCATGGGCCGTGGACAGGATGATCACCGGCTCGGTCACGCCTCGGGTGCGGTTGAACGCCGCCACGGCCACGGCCGTATGCGGATCGATCATCTGCCCGGTCTCGTTCAGGGTGGCGACGATGGTGCGGCTGGTGTCGCCCTCGCCCACCGCGGTCCCGGTGAAGGTCTCGCGCATGGTGGCCAGGGCCTGGGGCGGAATGTCGATGACGCCGGTTTCGGCGAAGGCCTTGAAGGCCCGGCCGGTCTCCAACCCATCGCGGCGCACGGCCTCGAAATACAGCCGCTCGAAGTTCGAGGCCGACTGGATGTCCATGGCCGGCGACTGGGTGGCGGCGACACCGCCGCGCACATAGCGGCCTTCCTCGAAGGCGCGGGCCAGGATGTCGTTGGAGTTGGTGGCGATGATGATCCGGGCGATCGGCAGGCCCATGCGCTTGGCCACATAGCCCGCGAAGCCGTCGCCGAAATTGCCCGATGGCACGCAGAAGGCCACCTCGCGGTGCGGGGCGCCCAGCGCCACGCCGGTCGTGAAGTAATAGACCGACTGGGCCACGATCCGGGCGAAGTTGATCGAATTGACCGCCGACAGGCCAATGGACTGTTTCAGGGACTGGTCCGACAGGGCATCCTTCAGGATCGCCTGGCAGTCGTCGAAGGTGCCGGCGACGGCCACGCAGCGGACATTGTCCTCGGCCGCCGTAGTCATGAACCGGCGCTGGACCTCACTGATCCGGCCATCGGGGAACATGGCGACGATGCGGGTGTTGGCGCGGCCGCGGAAGGCCTCAACCGCCGCCCCGCCGGTGTCGCCGGAGGTGGCGCACAGGATAGTCTGGGTGCGCTTCTGCAGGCCCAACACGTGGTCCGACAGGCGGGCCAGCAGTTGCATGGCCACGTCCTTGAACGCCAGGCTCGGGCCATGGTGCAGCTCGGCCATGAAGCCGCCGGGCGCCAGCTGGGTCAGGGGCACGACCGCCGGGTGGGTGAAGCTGGCATAGGCCTCGGCGCACATCTCCGCCAGCAGGTCGGCGGCGATCTCGCCATCGACGAACTTGCCCAGCACCGCGGCGGCGACCTCGGCATAGGGACGGCCGGCAAAGGCCGCGATTTCGGCCTTGGTGAAGCTCGGCCAGGCTTCAGGCACATAGAGGCCGCCGTCGGGCGCCAGGCCCGCCAGGATCGCGTCGACAAAGCCGACCGAGGGCGACTGCCCCCGCGTGGAGACGTACCGCATCAACCCTTCCACTTTCGCCAGAGGACGGCGGCATAGACGCCGGCCAAGGCCGCGGCAAGGCCGAACCAGGTCAGGGCGTATTCGAGGTGCCGATTGGGGATGTCGGCGGGGACCGGGGCGGGGATCAGCGCCTTCCAGTCCGGATTGGTCGGCGTCTCGGCCATCAGCACCTGCGGCGCGGGCGCGGAGGCTCCCAGGGCCTTGGCCATGGCGGCGTGGTCGCGCCAGTACCAGTGATTGCCGGCCACGTCGTTAGGCGGGGTCACGAAGCTGGGCTTGTCGGGCTTGCGGAACACCCCGGTCAGGGAGAAGGGCGTGGCGTCGGCGGCGTCCACCGGTGGGCGGGCCGAGACGCTCTGGGCGACGAAGCCCCGGTCGACCAGCACGGCGCGATAGCCGGCGGCGTCCACCTTGCAGGCCGAGAGCAGCCGCACGCCCGGCTCGCCGTCACGGACCGCATAGAGCTCCAGGACGGGGGCCTTGGCCAGGCCCGGACAGTCCAGGGTGACGCGGGTGAAGTCGGCGTCGCCGCCCTTGGCCATGTCAGCCAGGACGGGACCAACGGGGCGGGGCGCGGCGCTCTGCAGGGCGGCGACCCGCGCCAACAAGCTCTGCTTCCAGGCCAGGCGCTCCAGCTGCCAGACGCCCAGCCCGATCAGGATGGCGAAGGCCACCGTGGTGGCGATGGACAGGGCGACGGGGAACCGGCCGCCCCGCGGGCCGGCCGCGTCAGTCGTCATTCCGCGCTTCGGAAGCCCGGTTGGCGAACTGGGCCGCCAGCATCAGGCCTTTCATCGGCCGCAGCATGCCGAGGCAGACCACGACGGTCAGGGGCAGCCAGACCACCAGGTGGACCCAGATGGGCGGATGGATGGTGAATTCGGTGAACAGGGCGGCGAAGGCCACCAGGAAGCCGGCGATCATGATCACGAAGACCGCGGGCCCATCCCCGGAATCGCCCTTGGCCAGGTCATAGCCGCAGGCTTCGCATCGGGGTGTGACGGTGAGGAACCCCTCGAACAGGTGTCCCTCACCGCAGTTCGGACAGCGACCGGTCAGGCCCGCTATCAGCGGATTATGTCCGGTCGCCATGATCGTCAGCCGTGCCCGGCGGCGCCGCCGAAGACCACGTAGATGAAGGCGAACAGGAACAGCCACACCACGTCGACGAAGTGCCAGTACCAGGCGGCCGCCTCGAAGCCGAAGTGGCGCTCGGGCGTGAAGTGGCCCTTCATCAGCCGCAGCGTGATGAACAGCAGCATCAGCATGCCCACGATCACGTGGAAGCCGTGGAAGCCGGTGAGCAGGAAGAAGGTGGAGCCGTAGGCGCCCGAGGTGAGCTTGAGGTTCAGGTCGGCGTAGGCGTGCGCGTACTCATAGCCCTGCACGAACAGGAAGGTGGCGCCCAGCAGCACCGTGATCCACATGAAGCCAATCGTCTTGCCGCGGTTGCCGGCCACCAGCGCGTGGTGGGCGATGGTCATGGTCACGCCCGAGCTCAGCAGCAGCGCGGTGTTGATGGTCGGCAGCCAGAACGGC
>CAZXVO010000273.1:0-4645 GCA_964643835.1 uncultured Phenylobacterium sp.
GGGTGGATGCGCGACGGCACCAGGAAGTCCCGCGCGCCTTCCGGCGACGAGGCCGTCAGGATGGGCGTCTGATACTCCAGGAACCCCTGGTCGATCATGCGGTTGCGGATCGAGTGGATGACCTTGGAGCGCAGCACGATGTTCCGGTGCAGGGTCTCGCGGCGCAGGTCGAGATAGCGGTGCTTCAGCCGGATCTCTTCCGGATAGTCCGGCTCACCGAACACCGGCAGCGGCAGCTCAGCGGCTTCCGACAGCACCTCGACCGCCTTCACGCGGACCTCGACCTCGCCGGTGGGCAGGTTGGGGTTCACGGTCTCCGGCGTGCGGGCGACCACCTCGCCGTCAATGCGGATCACGCTCTCGGCGCGCAGGCGCTCGACCGTGTTGAAGCCGGGCGTTTCCGGCGCAAAGACCAGCTGGGTCAGGCCGTAATGGTCGCGCAGGTCGATGAAGACCAGGCCGCCATGGTCGCGCTTGCGGTGGATCCAGCCGGACAGACGGACCGGCTGGCCGGTGTCGGCGGCGCGCAGGGCGCCGCAGGTATGGGTGCGGTAGGCGTGCATCGGGAGTCGCTAAGGCTCGGAAAAATCAAGGCGCGGAAGGGCGCACGGGGGGCGCCGAATGTCAAGGTCGGGCCCCTCTTTGGGATGACTCTTGCGCCCTGCGAACCCCCTAGTTTTCGGGGTTCGCCCCTACCCCTTCGGCCGGAACCGCTTACTGGTCGGGAAGCCCTTGGGCGCGAGCTTGCCGGCGGCGGCGCGCTTGGCGAGCCAGTCCTTCCACTCCGGCCAGACGCGGGTGCGACCGGCGGGATCGATCCACGCCGCGCCGTCCTCGGCGTTGAAGACGATGGCGTCGCGCAGGCCGCCTTCGCGGTAGGTCTGCAGCTTGACGCCCTTGCCGCGCGGCATTTCCGGCAGCTCCGCTAGCGGGAAGATCAGGATCTTGCCGTTGTCGCCGATGACGCCCAGGTGGTCGCCGACCGCCGGCATGGCGAAGGCCGCGCCCTTGGCGCCGACATTCAGCACCTGCTTGCCGGCCTTGCGGGCCGACAGGCACTCCTCCTCGGGCAGGATGAAGCCGTAGCCTTCCTTTGAGGCGATCACTCGCTTCTGCCCCGCTTTGAAGGGGAAGATGTCGATGATGGCGGTCTTGTCGTCGAGATCGATCATCAGCCGCAGCGGCTCGCCATGGCCGCGGGCCCCGGGGAGCTTGTCGCAGCCGATTGTGAAGAACCGGCCGTCGGAGGCGAAGATCAATAGCTTGTCGGTGGTCTCGGCGGCGACCAGGAAGCCGAGCTTGTCACCTTCCTTGAACTTCAGCTCCGAGGGGTCCTCCACCTTGCCCTTGGCGGCGCGGATCCAGCCGCGTTCGGACAGGATGACGGTGATCGGCTCGCGCACGATCATGGCCTCGATGGCCGCCTCGGCGTCGACCTGCGGAGCATCGGCGAAGCCGGTGCGCCGCTTGCCGATGACGGTGTCGGGACCGAGGATCGCACGAACGTCCTTCAGGCCCACGCCCACCAGCCGCCACTGCTGCTTTTCAGAATCCAGCAGCTTCAGGAGGCCGTCGCGTTCTTCCGCCAGTTCAGCGTGTTCGCGGCGGATCTCCATCTCCTCCAGCCGGGCCAGCTGGCGCAGGCGGGTATTGAGGATGGCGTCGGCCTGGATATCCGTCAGGCCGAAGGTCTCCATCAGCTTGGCCTTGGGCTCGTCCTCGTAGCGGACGATGCGGATCACCTCATCCAGATTGAGGAAGGCGATCACCATCCCGTCGAGGATGTGCAGGCGGGCCTCGATCTTGTTCAGGCGGAAGCGGGCCCGGCGGATCAGCACCTCGCGGCGGTGATCCAGGAAGGCTTGCAGGCAGCGCTTCAGGCTCATCACGCCTGGCGTGCCGCGGGCGTCGAGGACGTTCATGTTGACCGGGAAACGGGTCTCCAGGTCCGAGAGCTTGAACAGGCTCTCCATCAGCACCTCGGGTTCGACATTGCGGTTCTTGGGCTCGAGCACCAGGCGCACGTCCTCGGCGCTCTCGTCGCGCACGTCGCCGAGCAGCGGGGCCTTCTTGTTCTCGATCAGCCCGGCCAGCTGTTCGACCAGGTCGGCCTTCTTCACCTGGTACGGGATCTGGGTGACGACGATCTGGTAGGTCCCGCGGCCGGTGTCCTCCTTGTCCCAGCGCGCGCGCAGGCGGATGCCGCCGCGGCCGGTCTCGTAGGTCTCCAGCAGGGAGGTCCGCGGCTCGACCACGATGCCGCCGGTGGGGAAATCGGGCCCCTGGACGTGGGCCATCAGGTCTTCGGTGGTGGCCTGGCGGTTGTCCAGCAGCAGCAGGCAGGCGTCGATCAGCTCGGCGGCGTTGTGCGGCGGGATCGAGGTCGCCATGCCGACGGCGATGCCCGTGGTGCCGTTGGCCAGGAGGTGCGGGAAGCCCGTGGGCAGCACCACCGGCTCTTCGTCCTGACCGTCATAGGTCGGCTTGAAGTCGACGGCGTTCTCGTCGATGCCGTCCAGCAGCAGGGTCGCGGCCTCGGTGAGCTTGGCCTCGGTGTAGCGCATGGCCGCGGCGTTATCGCCGTCGATGTTGCCGAAGTTGCCCTGGCCGTTGACCAGCATGTAGCGCTGGGAGAAGTCCTGGGCCATGCGGACCAGGGTGTCATAGATCGACTGGTCCCCGTGCGGGTGATAGCCGCCCATCACCTCGCCCACGACCTTGGCGCACTTGCGCGCCGCGGAGTCGGGGTTCAGGCGCATCTCGCGCATGGCGTAGAGCACGCGCCGCTGCACCGGCTTCAGGCCGTCACGGACATCCGGCAGGGCGCGGTCGGTGATGACCGAGAGCGCATAGGCCAGATACCGCCGGGACAGGGCCTCCGACAGCGGTTCATCGATGATGCGGTCGCCGTCGCCATCGGACGGCGGTGGAACGTGCTTGGACATGTCGAATCAATCGGGAGGAGTTGACCGTCTGTTCTAGAGGCAGACGCGGCGGAACGCACCCCCGAGGGGGCGCGGCTAACCGACCGCCTCGCGCCCGATCGCCGCAAGGTCGAAGGGCGTGGTCTGGTAGATCTGGTTGATCCAGTTGCCGAACAGCAGGTGGCCGTGGCTGCGCCAGCGGTTCTTGGGCTGGCCGGTCGCGGGGTCGAAGTAATAGGCCGGCGGCGGGGTGGCTGGATCCTTGGCCAAGTCGCGCTCGAACTCCTCGCCCAGGGTGCCGACGTCGTATTCAAGGTGGTTGAACATGGCCAGCCCCCGGCGGCGGCTGTCCTCGATCAGGCATAGGCCCGCCTCGTCGGACTCCATCAGTACGTTCAGGCCCGAGCCGGCCGGCAGGTCCTCGCGGCGAACCTCGCTCCAGCGCGACACCGGCACGTCGATCTCGTCGGACAGGCCACGCAGATAGGGCGAGGCCGGCTCTGTCAGGGTGTGCGGAAAGACCCCGAACAGTTTCTCCGACAGCACGTGCTTCTTCACGCCGTGGAAGTGCTGCAGCGCCGCCTGGGCGCCCCAGCAGACGTTGAAACAGCTGTGCACATGCTGCTCGGTCCAGTCGAAGATCCGGCGCAGCTCGTCCCAATAGCCCACCTGCTCGAACGGCAGGGTCTCCACCGGCGCGCCGGTGATGATGAAGCCGTCGAAGCGTTCGGTCTTCACCTCGTCCCAGGTGCGATAGAAGGCGTCCAGGTGCTCAGCCGAGGTGTTGCGCGAGGTGTGGCTGGCCAGGCGGACCAGGGACAGCTCGACCTGCAGGGGCGTCGCGCCCAAGAGGCGCGCGAACTGGGTCTCGGTCTTCGGCTTGTCCGGCATCAGGTTGAGCAGGGCGATCCGCAGCGGCCGGATGTCCTGCCGCGCGGCGTCCGTCTCGCGCATGATCACCAGGCCCTCGGCTTCCAGTCGGGCGCGGGCGGGAAGAGCGTCAGGAATCTTGATCGGCACGGAAGCCCCCTAGATGCGAACCAGAGACACGGGGCGGAGACTTGGGAAGACCCGTTTGTTTGCCGCCACGGCCACATCCTCTCGATGAGAGCGCCACCTTGCTCGGGAAGCAGGTTGGCGTTGGGCTAGGCCCAACTCTTGATGCGCCTTCTCCATAGCGGCAGGCGGCCTCCCGTTTCAAGCCCCCGCCCTGAGACCTACAGTCGCTGGGCCTCGGACAGGCGATCAACCAGCCAGAGCCTGGCCGGCGGCAAGGGCCGGTTCAGGGGACCGAAGATGAAGGCCTCCAGGAAGTGGCCGGTGAGCGCGAGCCCGGCGCCGATGTCGCCGGCCCCCAGGCCCGTCTGGGCCGACAGCATGAAGGGGGGCAGGATCAGCAGGCGGTCCTTGTAGGGCTCGCCCGCCTGGCGGCTGACCGCCCGGCCGGTGCGCGGGCTCACATAGATCAGGTCGTCCACCGAGCCGGTCGCCGCGCACTTCGACAGGTCCAGGCCGAAACCCAGATCCTGCAACAGGCCCGCTTCAAACCGCACGAACACCGCCGGCCAGATATCGGGCAGGACCAACGCTTGGGTGAGGGCCTCGAAAGCCAGGAAGGCGCCGGGATGTGGCTCGCGCTCCGGCAGGGCGCCGGCGGCCACGGCGGCGGCGGCGGCGAGGCCGGCCAGGGCCAGGCGGTCATCGAACAGCGCCGAAGGCCC
>CAZXVO010000274.1:0-4595 GCA_964643835.1 uncultured Phenylobacterium sp.
GGAAGGTCGTGCTGTTCGGGCTGCCGTCGTCCGGCGTCGCGGTGACGCTGGCCTGGCTGAGGGACGGCGGCAATTTGACCGCCGAGTACTGAATCCACGCTTAAGCTTAACCCGCTCATCTGCGCGTGGATGTTGCCTTTTTGGCCCGTCTCGACCATCTGATAGGTCCGCCCTTCCCCGGAGCTTCCCATGACCCTCACCGACGTTCTCGAAGCCGAGCACCGCACCGGCCAGGTCAAGGTCCATGGGCCCGAGGGCTTCGAAGGCATGCGCGTCGCCGGCAAGCTGGCCGCCGAGTGCCTGGACATGCTCACCCCGCACGTCCAGCCCGGCGTCGTCACCGATGAGCTCGACCGCCTGGCCCGCGAATTCATCCTGGACCATGGCGCCCTGCCGGCCTGCCTGGGCTATCGCGGCTACACCAAGACCCTGTGCATCTCGCCCAACCACATCGTCTGCCACGGCATTCCGGGCGAGCGGACCCTGCGCGAGGGCGACATCGCCAATATCGACGTCACCGTCATTGTCGACGGCTGGCACGGCGACCACTCGCGCATGTACGGCGTCGGCGCCATCTCGCCCCGCGCCAACCGCCTGATCGAGGTCACCTACGAGGCCATCCAGAAGGGCCTGGACGTCGTGAAGCCCGGCGCCCGCACCGGCGACATCGGCCACGCCATCCAGACCTATGTGGAGGCCCAGCGCTGCTCGGTGGTGCGCGACTTCTGCGGCCACGGCCTGGGCCGCGTCTTCCACGACAGCCCCAACATCCTGCACTTCGGCCAGAAGGGCACGGGCGAGTTGCTGCGCCCCGGCATGTTCTTCACCATCGAGCCCATGGTGAACCTGGGCAAATACCAGGTGAAGCTGCTGTCGGACGGCTGGACGGCGGTCACCCGCGACAAGTCACTCTCGGCCCAGTGCGAGCATTCCGTGGCCGTCACCGAGACCGGCTACGAGATCTTCACCGTCTCGCCCCAGGGCCTGTTCAAGCCGCCCGTGACGGTGGCGTAGGGCTCGCTCACATTTCCCTTCTCCCCTTGTGGGAGAAGGTGTCGGGCGACAGCCCGACGGATGAGGGGTCGCACTCGCCTGTCCGTCACTTGCGATCATGACCTTGCTGATAGGTCTGAGAGACCCCTCATCCGACCCTGCTCCGCAGGGCCACCTTCTCCCGCAAGGGGAGAAGGGTGCTTCATATGTGGTCCCGGCGTCGCCTAAAGCCCGCTCTCAATCGCCAGCCGAATCGCCTCGGCGCCTGAGCGCACATTCAACGCCTTCAACAGCGCCGCGCGGTGCATCTTCACCGTCCGCTCGGTAACGCCCAGGTCGCCGGCGATCTGCTTGTTGAGCCGGCCCTGCGACAGGGCCTTCAGCACCTCGCGCTGGCGTGGGCTCAAGGCCTCGATCTTGGCGCGGGCGATGTGTTCGCGGCTGGGGGCGGCGTCGGGGTCCGGCGCGGCGCTCTGCGAGCCCAGGAAATAGTCCAGCTCGCCCTCGGCGTCGAAGATCGGCGCCACCAGCACAGCGTTGCGGAACGGCGTGCCGTCCTTCTTGTAGTTGCGAATCTCGACCATCACCGGAAGCCGGTCGCGCACCCCTTGGCGGATCTTTTCCGACAGGTCCGGCTCGGTGGTCGGCCCGGCCAGGAACCGGCAATTGCGCCCCAGCACCTCGTCGCGGCCATAGCCGGTCAGGTCCAGAAAGGCCTGGTTGCAATGGACAATGGGATTGTCGCGCTGCCGCGGGTCACTCAGCACCGCGGCGATCGGGCTGGCGTCGATCATACGCTTGAGGGCGGGCGGCGCGCCTGGCGACGGTCGCGCCTCGAGGACTTCCCCTTTGGACATGTTGGCCAGGATGGGCGCCGCAGCCATGTTTTACAAGCCCGAGGTCCGGCGCAGCCGGGCTCGGGATGATGAGGTGAAGCGCCATGAACTACATCGCCCCCGACTCCCGGCTGTTCGACGAAGCCGGCAAGCTCTACGTGCCGGAAGATGTCCAGGAGGCGGTGCGCAAGATCATCCGCTGGGCCGGCGACAACCCGGAGCGCGAGGGCCTTCAGGACACCCCCGCCCGCTTCGCCCGCGCCTGGCGCGAATACTGCGAAGGCTATGAGGACGATCCGGGCGTGCACCTGTCGCGCACCTTCGAGGAGGTGGGCGGCTATGACGACATCGTCGTCTTGAAGGACATCCCCTTCCGCTCGCACTGCGAACACCACATGGCGCCGATCACCGGCAAGGCCTCGATCGCCTACCTGCCCAAGGACCGGGTGGTGGGCATCTCCAAGCTGGCCCGCGTGGTCCAGGGCTACGCCAGCCGCCTGCAGGTGCAGGAGCGCATGACCGCCGAGGTCGCCGACTGCATCTGGACCCACCTGAAGCCCCGCGGCGTCGCGGTGGTGATCGAGGCGACCCACGGCTGCATGACCGGCCGCGGGGTGAAGACCCCCGACGTCGCCATGGTCACGCGCCGCTTCCTGGGCGTCTACGAAGACGACCGGGCCAGCCGCAAGGACGTGCTCGAGCTGATGGGGCGCTGAGCGCCATGCGCCTTGCGATCATCGGCGCTGGATTGGCGGGGCTGGCCTGCGCCAAACGTCTTCGGGCCCTGGGCCTGGAGGCGCGGCTGTTCGACAAGGGCAAGGGGCCGTCCGGGCGCCTCGCCTCGCGCCGGATCGCAACCCCGCTGGGCGAAGCCGTGTTCGACATGGGCGCCCAGTACTTCACCGTCCGCGACCGCGACTTCGCCACCGAGGTCGCCGGCTGGCTGGCCAAGGAGCTGGTCGCCCCCTGGCCGGAGGCCGGCCCCGGCGCCTGGGTGGGCGTGCCGACCATGGCCGCGCCGCTGAAGGCCATGGCCGCCGAGCACGATATCCGCTGGAACACCTTTGTCGGCGGCGTCAGCCGCGAGGGACGGGTGTGGCGGCTACACCTGAAGGAGGGCGACGAGGCCCCCTTCGACGCGGTCATCATCGCCCTGCCGGCCGAACAGGCCATGCCGCTCCTGGCCCTCAACGACATCGACTTCATGAACAGGAGTTCCGCCTCGGTCAGCCAGCCCTGCTGGACCGGATTGTTCGCCTTTGACGCGCCGCTGGAGACGTCCTCCCCCGTTCTCCGTGACGGCCGCGTCCTGGCCTGGGCGGCCCGCAACACCTCAAAGCCGGACCGCGCCGGCCCCGAGGCGTGGGTCGCCCAGGCCCAACCCGCCTGGTCCCAGGCGCACCTCGAACGCACGCCGGACGAGGTGGCCGACATCCTGCTGGCCGAGCTATTCGAGATCACCGGGGTCCCGCCCCGCACGCCCATCGCCCGCCACGGCCACCGCTGGCGGTTCGCCAAGTCGACCGGCCTGGACATCGGCCCGCTCTGGAACCCGACCCTGCGGCTCGGCGTTTGCGGCGATTGGCTGCTCACCCCGCGCGTGGAAAGCGCCTGGCTGTCGGGCCACCAGTTGGCGGACATCATGACCCGGGATCTCGCCGGGCGCATGGACGGGGACGCGGCCTAAGTCGTCTCAGACCAGGCGGCGGGGGATCCGCACGTCGCTGACCCGCTCAAACACCACCTCGCCGGACTTTCGGGCGCTCAGGCTTTCCGAAAGCAGGAACTCGCCGGGCGTCGACCGCAGCTCGACCGTCGCCGTCACCTCGCAGGCCCAGTCGCCCCGCGACCAGGCGCTGACCGCCTTCTGGCGCCACACCCCGCTGTTGGGCTCGCCCTCGGTCAGCTCCACCGTCTCCCACCGCGCGCGCGACACCGTGCTGCCGATGTCCGGCCAGGTGAAGGGGACCGGCGGGCTGTCCAGGGTAATGCGGTAGCGGCCGGGCGAGACCGGCTGAGTGGTGATCGGCCCCGGCGTCTCGCCCTCCCCTCGGCGTTCCGGCACGGCGAAGGGCGCGGGCGTCATCTCCTGCGGCCGCACCGGCAGGTCCAGGCTGCAATGGGCCAGGTCCAGGTCGAGCGACACCGTCTCCGGCGACGGCCAGACCAGCGGCCACAGGCCCTCTGACAGCGCCACGCGGATGCGCGACCCCGTGTTGAACCGCCGCCCCGCGACGATCAGCGGAACTTCGATGTCATAGAAGACGCCCGGCTTAAGCGGCTCCGGCTCGGCGTCGGACGTCCGGTGGGTCAGGTTTTTCACACCCCAGCTCACCAGCCACGAGCGCCCCTCGGGCGTCACCTCGGTCAGGCGGACGGCCAGCGTCGCCACCGGCTTGTCGGCGCGCACCCGTACCCGCAGCACCGGACAGCCCAGGATCTCCAGGTCTGTCTCCAGCGGCGGGCTGTCGAAGGTGAGCGACCTGGCGTCGTCCAGTCCCTGCTCCATCGGCGGACGGTCGATCCATTCCGGCTTGGTCAGCCCCACGACCTTGCCGCCGCGCACGCTCGCCCGTCCGGACCCCGGCGCCTCCGCCAGGCCCTTCGCCGTCAGGTGCAGGCGACTGGCCGCAATCGTCGGCGCGGGCCAGACAGGTTCGGCGATCCAGCGGCCCGGCACGGGCTTGGGCGCGGTCTCCTCCCAGGCGGCGTAGGGCATGAAGACCCGCAGCATCGGCTCGGCCATCAGGCCGGTCTCCTCGCCGA
>CAZXVO010000275.1:0-4594 GCA_964643835.1 uncultured Phenylobacterium sp.
CGGGGCGATGGCGATCTTGTGGCTGAAGCGCTCCATCACGCCGCGGTCAGCGGCGTCCGGGCACGGGCCGCGCTCGGCGGCCAGCTTGCGCGAGGCCGCGTCGCAGTGGCGGCGCAGGTGCTTGAACAGGCGCATGTTCCAGGACTTGGCCATGGCGCTCTCGAAGGGCACATTCTGCATCTGCAGGAATGAGTGGAAGCCCATCAGGCCCAGGCCTACCGAACGCTCGCGCTTGGCGGCGTAGACGGCGTTCTTCATCTCGGCCGGGGCGCGGGTGATGAAGTCCTCGAGGACGTTGTCGAGGAAGCGCATGACGTCCTCGATGAAGGTCGGGTGGTCGCGCCACTCCATGAAGGTCTCGGCGTTGACCGAGGACAGGCAGCAGACCGCGGTGCGGTCGTGGCCCAGGTGGTCGACGCCGGTGTGCAGCATGATCTCGGAGCACAGGTTCGACTGGCGCACCTTCAGGCCCAGCTCCCGCTGGTGCTGCGGCATGGCCCGGTTCACGGTGTCGGAGAAGATCAGGTAGGGCTCGCCGGTCTGCAGGCGGATCTCGAGGATCTTCTGCCACAGCGAGCGGGCGTCAACTTCGCGCAGAACCTCGTTGTTCTTGGGCGAGCGCAGGCCGAACATGGCGCCGTCGTGGACGGCTTCCATGAATTCGTCGGTGATGTTGATGCCGTGGTGCAGGTTCAGGGACTTGCGGTTGAAGTCGCCCGAGGGTTTGCGGATCTCGAGGAACTCGTCGATTTCCGGGTGGTGGATGTCCAGATAGACCGCCGCCGAGCCCCGGCGCAGGCTGCCCTGGCTGATGGCGAGCGTCAGGGAGTCCATCACGCGGATGAAGGGGATGATGCCGCTGGTCTGGCCGGCGCCCTTGACCTTCTCGCCGATGGAGCGGACGCCGCCCCAATAGGTGCCGATACCGCCGCCGTTGGAGGCCAGGGCCACGTTCTCGTTCCAGACGCCCTGGATGCCTTCCAGCGTATCACCCACCGCGTTCAGGAAGCAGGAGATCGGCAGGCCGCGGTCGGCGCCGCCGTTGGACAGGACCGGGGTGGCCGGCATGAACCAGAGCTTGGAGATGTAGTCATAGACGCGCTGGGCATGGTCCGCGTCGTCGGCATAGGCCGTGGCGACCCGGGCGAACATGTCCTGGTAGCTTTCGCCGGCCAGGAGGTAGCGGTCCTCCAGGGTGGTCTTGCCGAAATCGGTCAGCAGGGCGTCCCGCGACCGGTCGACCTCGACCTTGCGGACCAGCTGCAGCTGGGGTCGTTCAGGACGCTCGGTGGCCGCTTGAGCCACGTCCGAGACCGACCGCATCACCGCTTCGCTGCTGCTCATCGCCCAAAATCCAATTCAATCAGAAGCTTCCCGGACAGCCCCGTCCGTTCGGCCAACCCCTACATCTTGTGTCCGCTCCGCATCGGGCACCGATATATGGGGCCATAAGCCCTAATGACTCGTCAACGGGTTCAGGGGGTCGTCCACCGGAGTTTTTCGTTAGCAAAAGGTTAACGCCACCCCTTTGGGCTTGATCCGCTTGGCTTTTCAGAGGCTTCCGACGACCGCGACAAAATCGCCTGTCCACAGGGTGTGGGATAAGGGGGCGCTCGTCGCCCGCAAGTCGGCCCGTCCCCCTCCGGACCGTCATGGCCAGGCTTGTCCCGGCCACCCATACGCGCCTGAGGTTCAAGACAGGGAGAAGCGGCGCCGTCCCGCCCTTTCGATCACGTCGGAGTTCATGGGTGGCCGGGACAAGCCCGGCCATGACGATCAATGGGTTAGGCCCTCTCCCCGCACGCGGGGCGAGGGAGCGTGATAGCGCCTGGCCCTTGCCAGCCCACGCCAAGAGCCCTAATTGCACCCCGTCACTGGGGAGTAGCCGCCCGCGCCCATCAGCGGGGGACACGTCAACAGACTTGCCGAAGACCCATCCGGTCCGAGGCATGGCGTGTCCGACCTTTCGTCTGGCGAGACCAATGGCTTTCGCGTGTCGATTCCCGGCGGGGTCGGCGGCGCGGAGAGCCATAGGTTATGCCCGACCCCGCCCCAGGAGCACGTCTTGCCCCATCCCTTCCTTGTCTCCACGGGCCTCGTGGCCGTCGCCGAAATGGGCGACAAGACCCAGCTGCTGGCCATGATGCTGGCGGCCCGGTTCCGCAAGCCCGCCCCGATCATCGCCGGCATCTTCGCCGCGACCATCGCCAACCATGCCCTGGCGGCCGGGGTCGGCGTGCTTGCGGGCAACTTCCTCCACGGCCCCTGGATGAAATGGATCCTGGGCGTCGCCTTCCTGGCCTTCGCGGCCTGGGCGCTGATTCCCGACGAGTTCGAGGACAAGGACGCGCCCAAGGACCGAGCCGGCGCCTCGGTCTTCTTCACCACCCTGATCGCCTTCTTCTTCGTGGAGATGGGCGACAAGACCCAGGTGGCGACCATCGCCCTGGCCGCCCAGTTCCAGCAGATCCTGTGGGTCGCCGCCGGGACCACCGCCGGCATGATGCTGGCCAATGTCCCGGCGGTCTTCGTCAGCGAGGCGGTCTCGGAGAAGATCCCCTTCAAATACATCCGCTGGCTGGCCGCGGCCTCCTTCGCCGCCATCGGTGTCTGGGTGCTGATCACCGGCTAGCCAGCGGCCAGAACAGGGCGATCAGCGGCGTGCCGACCACCAGCACCAAGAGGGTGAGCGGCGCGCCCAGCCGGGCGTAATCGCCGAATCGGTAGCCGCCCGGGCCCATGACCAGGGTGTTGCACTGGTGGCCGATGGGGGTGAGGAAGTCGCAGGCCGCGCCTACCGCCACGGCCATCAGGAACGGATCGGGCGCTAGGTGCAGCTTGGCCGCCAGGCTGGCCCCGATGGGGGCCACGATCAGCACGGTGGCGGCGTTGTTCAGGAACGGCGTCGCCGCCATCGCCACCGCCATCATCGCGCCCAGGGTCAGCATCGGCGGCATGGCGTGGAACAGGGTCGACAGCCAGGTCCCGATCAGGTCCGCGGCCCCCGTGGTCTGGATGGCGTCAGAGACCGGGATCAGGGCGGCGATCAGCACCAGGACCGGGCCGTCCAGGGCGCCATAGGCCTCGCGCATGCGGATGGCCCCGATGGCCACCAGCAAGGCCGCCGCGCCGAAGAAGGCCACCGCCACCGGCGCCGCGCCGAACGCCACCAGCACCATGGCGCCGGCCAGGATCGCCACCGGCGCGACCTTGTGCCGGATGCCGCCCAGGCGCACCTCGCGCTCGGCCAGGGGCAGGAGGCCCAGGCCCTGGAGGGCGGCGGGCAGGCTGCGCTCCCCGCCCTGCAGCACGATCATGTCGCCGGACCGCAGCTTCACCCGCCCCAGGTGCTGGCTGAGCCGGAACCCGGAACGGCTGACCGCCAGGAGGTTGACGCCGTGCTGGCCGTGCAGGTCGAACTGCTGGGCTGACTTGCCGATCAGGCTGGACTCAGCGCCGACCACCGCCTCGATGACCCGGACCTCCTCGGTGGGCTCCTCCATGGCCAGGGGCTTGTCGGCGCGGGTCAGCCGCAGCTTCGCGCGGACGATCAGGTGGTCCAGGGCCTGGGGCTCGCCCTCGATCAGCAGGGTGTCGCCGGGCAGGATGCGGGTGTTGGGATGCGGATTGGCCTTGCGCGCGCCCTTGCGCAGCAGGGCCATCACGCGGGCCTCGCCCTCGGCCAGGTGGTGCAGGTCCTTGATGCGGTCGGCGGGCGGGGCCCAGTCCTCCGGAACCTCCACCTCGGTGAAATAGGCGTTGGCGGCCAGGGCGGCCTCGATGTTCACCTGCGGCTGCCGATTAGGCGACAGGATCCGGTAGGCGAGGCTGAGAAACGCAATGCCCAGTCCGGCCAGCACCAGGCCCACCGGGGCGTAGTCGTACATGCCGAACGGCTTGCCCAGGATCTCCTCGCGCACCTGGGAGACGATGATGTTGGGCGAGGTCCCGACCAGGGTCACGAGGCCCCCGAGCAGGGCGCCGAAGGACATGGGCATCAACAGGCGCGAGGGCGACGAGCCGGTGCGCCGGGAGATCTGCAGGGCCACCGGCATCAGGATGGCCAGGGCGCCGACGTTCTTGGTGGCCATGGACAGCAGGGTCACCGCCGCGGTCAGCACCGGGACCTGGCTCTTCTCGGTCTTCAGCCTGGGCAGGATGGGGCGCAGGGCCGCCTCGATGACGCCGGAGCGGGCGAAGGCGGCGCTGACCACCAGGGCGGAGGCGATGATCACCGTGATATCGTTGGAGAAGCCGGCGAAGGCTTCCTTGGCCGGCACCACGCCCATCACGATCCCGGCCAGCAGGGCGATCAGGGCGATCAGGTCATAGCGGAACCGGCCCCAGATGAAGGCGGCGATGGTCGCGCCCACCAGGGCGAAGGCTAGGATCTGTTGTTGGGTCACGCGCGTCTCCGACAGCCAAGCCGCCGGAACGCGCGGGCGCCGCTAGAGGTTCAGGAGCGCGGGATCGCCGCCTTGGGCGGCGATGTTGACGCTGACCGCCCGCTCCACCGCATAACGCAGCAGGGCGTGGGGACCGCCGGCCTTGGGGCCGGTGCCGGACAGGCCCTCGCCGCCGAAGGGCTGGACGC
>CAZXVO010000276.1:0-3124 GCA_964643835.1 uncultured Phenylobacterium sp.
CCTTGCTGATGTGCCCCAATGACAATGCCGCCATGCAGACGCTGGAACGGGGCGGGGTTCAGTTCGACATGTGCCCGACCTGCCGGGGCGTCTGGCTGGATCGCGGCGAGCTGGAGAAGCTGATGGCCGCCGCCGAGGATGAGGCGCGCGCCGCCGCCCCGCAGTCGCCGCCGGTTCAGACCCAAGCGCCGCCTCCGCCGCGCTACGAGCGTGACGACGACTACCGCCGCCCCCGCTGGGATGACGACGACGACCACCGTCACCGCTATCCGAAGAAGAAGAAATTCGACCTATTCGACATCTTCGACTGACGGAGCTCACGACACCCCTGGATTGCGGCGTCCGCCATGGCTAAGCCAGGCCCATGGACGCCGACCTCTCCTCGCTTGTGAAGGGCTATGCGCACGCGCGCGGACTCATCGGGTCGCGCATCGCGGCCGAGCCCTACGGAGTTTTCGTCGCCTATCCGCCAGGCGCCAAGCAGGTGGCGGAGCACTTCGCGGTCAAGGGGCGGGCGACGCCCGAGCGCCTGGCCCGCGATGTCTGGCTCACCGTCTTTGATCCTGATCGCGGCCCGGCCGATCCGCCGCCGCCCGGTCAGATGCTGGTGTCGTCGGAATACTTCATGGCCGCGCCCCTGCCCCGCCCCGAAGCGCCGCAGGCCTGCCCGGTCGAGGAGCTGACCACCGCCCGCGCCCTGGCCGAACTGGAGGCGGACTCGACCTATGCCCGCGCGCCGGCCGCCGATGGGGTGTTCCACTTCGTGGTCCGCCAGGAGGGCCGCATTGCGGCGGCCGCCCACTACGCCTTTGGCGAAGGCGGTGACATCGTCGTCGACCGGGTCGCCACCCATCCGGACTTCCGCCGCCGGGGGCTGGGCCAGGCGGTGATGGCCGGCCTGCTGACCCATGCGCATGGCCGGGGCGCGACCCGCGCCCTGCTCCTGTCCACCCAGGCGGGCGAGAAGCTCTATACCGCCATGGGCTTTCAGACCCTGGCCACCGTCGCGGTCTACGCCGTCTGATACGTCCGATTTTGACGCATCAATTCGGGGTTCAATACCACTTCATCAAGTGGCTAAACTCCAGGCCTTCACCGTCGCGGAGTCCAGGTACTCGTCCAGCCGGGTGATCCGGCCGTTCGCGACCTGGATCACCAGGCACGCCGGCAACTCCAGGCGTCGGCCGTCCGCCCGCTCGGCGATCAGCACGTGCTGCTGGACGAAGCCGTTGTCGAGCACGGTCAGCTTGCGCTGCGTATAGCTGCGCTTGGGCGCAAAGCGGATGAAGCCGCCCAGCACCTTCAGGTTCGCGGCCTTGTCGGTCTCCAGCTTGTCGTCGTTGTGCCAGATCACCACGTCGTCGGCGTAGCATTCGCCGACCGCGGTGATGTCGCCGGCCTCGATGGCGCTGAAGAAGCGGTCGGCCAACGCCTGGATCTCAGCCGCGGTCATTGGCCCTCTCCCTTGGTCCGGTAGTCGCCGAAGGCGCTGTCGCGGGTCTGCAGCGCTTGCGTCACGCCCTTGCGTAGCTCGGCCATGTAGGTGCGGCTCGCCGGCGTGTGCCAGCCCAGGGCGTGCAGGTCGGTTCCGGCGCGGATGCCGGCGCGCATGCCCATGGCCTCCATCTGCCGGTGCACCAGCCGCTTGTTCAGCTGCGCCAGCTCCGGATCGACCTTGGCGATCCGCTCAGCCATCGCCAGCACGCCGGCCTCCAGGTCCTCAGCCTTGAACGCACGGTTGGCGAAGCCCAGCCGCACCGCTTCCAGCCCGTCGAAGGCGTCGCCGGTCAGCATCAGCTCCATCGCCGCGCGCATGCCGACGATCCAGGCATGGTACTGGTTGTCCGGCGGACTCATGGTCCGCACCGCCGGATAGCCGATCTGGGCGTCCTCGGCCACGTAGACCAGGTCGCAGGCCACCGCGAGCTCCGAGCCGCCGGCCAGGCACCAGCCATGCACCTGGGCGATGATCGGCTTGGCCAGGTCCCACATGCGGAAGCAGCCTTCGACCACGTGCCGGGCCCACTGGCCCTGTCCGCCCGCAGTATGGAACGGCAGCTCGCCCAGGCTCGACAGGTCGTATCCGGACGAGAAGCAGCTCCCCGCGCCGCGCAGGATGATGACGCGCACCTCGGGGTCGCGGTCCGCCGCCTCCAGCGCCGCGAACAGCTCGCCGCGCAAGGCGTTGGACAGCGCATTGCGCTTGTTCGGCCGGTTCAGGGTCAGACGGCGCACATGCGGCGCGGGGTCATCGCTCAGCAGAATGGGCTCTTCGGCCATGTGGTCCTCCCGTTTTGGGGAAGCCTAGGCGGTTGACCCAAAGGAGGGAAAGCTTGACGTGGGGTCCGGCTTGACGCGCCCGGATCGGCGCCCGCAACTCGCGGCCTCAAAACAAGAGGAAACGCGCCATGAAGCTTCACACCTCCGTCGGCCCGAACCCGCACATGGTGCGCATGTTCATCGCCGAGAAGGGCCTGACCATCCCGCAGGTCACCGTCGACATCATGGGCGGCGAAAACCGCCGTCCGCCCTATGCGGACAAGGTCAACATCGCCGGCCAGACGCCCGCGCTGGAACTCTCCGATGGCGCCACGATCACCGAGATCACGGTCATCTGCGAGTACATTGAGGAGAAGCATCCGACGCCGGCCCTGATCGGCTCGACCCCGGAAGAGCGCGCCGAGACCCGCATGTGGACCCGCCGGATCGACCTCGGCGTCTGCGAGCCCATGGCCAACGGTTTCCGCGCCTCGGAAGGCCGTCCGATGTTCGAGCCGCGCATGAAGCTGGTCGGCGCCGAAGCCGCCGCCGACCTGAAGGCGCTGGCCAAGGATCGCCTGCTGTGGCTGGACGGCCAGATGCAGGGCCGCACCTTTGTCTGCGGCGATCGCTTCAGCCTCGCCGACATCCTGCTGTTCGCCTTCCTGGCCTTTGGCGCCCAGGTCGGCCAGCCGATCCCGGACGAAGCCGGCTGGGTGAAGGCCTGGTTCGAGCGCGTGAAGGCGCGCCCGAGCGCCGCCGCCTAAGACCCGCTTAATCCGCCGCGCCGTTCACCGGCGCGGCGGCGCCCGGCCGGGGCCCCTGGGCCACCTAGCGGGCCAGGGTATGCTGGTCCACATCCATG
>CAZXVO010000276.1:3134-4575 GCA_964643835.1 uncultured Phenylobacterium sp.
CCCCCCCCCAATCCCCCGCATAGCGCCCGGCCCGGCGCCCCGCCGGCCGGCCGGCGACCGGCCGGGGCCCGTGGGCCAGCTCGCGGGCCAGGGTCTGCTGGTCCAGATCCTTGTCCCAGCGCGCCACCACCAGGGTCGCGACGCCATTGCCCACCAGGTTGGTCAGGGCCCGGCACTCGCTCATGAACCGGTCCACGCCCACCAGGAGCGCCAGCGAGGCGATCGGGATGTTGGGCACCACGGCCAGGGTCGCCGCCAGGGTGATGAAGCCCGCGCCGGTCACCCCACTCGCCCCCTTCGAAGTCAGCATCGCGATGGCCAGCAGGGTCAGCTCCTGCTGCCAGGTGATCGGCGTATTGGTCGCCTGGGCCAGGAACAGGGTCGCCAGGGTCATGTAGATATTGGTGCCGTCGAGGTTGAAGCTGTAGCCCGCCGGGATCACCAGCCCCGCCGTCGACTTGCCGGCGCCCAGGCGCTGCAGTTTCTCGATCATCTGCGGCAGCACGGATTCGGACGACGAGGTGCCGAGCACGATCAGCAACTCCTCGCGGATGTAGCGGATGAATTTGAAGATCGAGAAGCCGGCAAGGGCCGCGACGATCCCCAGCACCACGATCACGAAGATCAGCGAGGTCGCATAGAAGGTCGCCACCAGCGCCGCCAGCTTGACCAGGGCCGCGACCCCGTACTTGCCGATCGTGAAGCCCATGGCCCCGAAGGCGCCGATGGGCGCCAGCTTCACCACGATCTGGATGATGGAGAAGAAGACCTTGGAAATGTCCTCCAGGGCGCCGGCGACCTTGTCGCCGAACTCGCCCAGACGGGTGCAGGCCAAGCCGGTGATGATGGCGATCAGCAGCACCTGCAGCAGCGCGCCCTCGGCGAAGGCGCCGAAGAAGGTGTCGGGGATCAGGTCGAGCAGGTATTCCGACAGCTTCGGCGCCTCATGGGCCTTCTCAACATAGGTCGCGGCGACGGACGGATCGAGGGTGGCGGGGTCAACATTGAACCCCTCGCCCGGCTTCACCGTACGGCCGACGAGCAGCCCAACCGCCAGCGCGATGGTCGAGACCACCTCGAAATAGAGCAGGGTCTTCAGGCCCAGCCGGCCGAAGGCCTTCATGTCGCTCATGCGGGCGATGCCGCCGGCGATGGTGCAGAAGATGACTGGGGCGATGGCCATCTTGATCAGCTTGATGAAGCCGTCACCCAGCGGCTTCAGCGCCACGCCCGTCTCGGGCCAAAGCGCGCCGACCAGGATCCCCAGCGCGATGCCGATCAGCACCTGGACGTACAACACCTTGAACGGCCGCAAGAGCGCCATCGAAAATCCCCCCTCGCCGGCTGTTCCAAGCCCGGCGCCATTGCGCTATCACCGCGCCGCACGGCCCGGTAGCTCAGCAGGATAGAGCAGCGCTTTCCTAAAGCGAAGGTCGGGGGT
>CAZXVO010000277.1:0-4559 GCA_964643835.1 uncultured Phenylobacterium sp.
GGCTGACCCTGCCCCGCCTGGCCCTGCGCTCGGCCACGCCCGACGCCGCCAGGGCCTTTGCCGCCGCCTGCGCCCTCAGCGCCGCCGGAACCTCCCGCCCGCCGCGCGGCGACCGGCTGGCCCGGCTCACCGATCAGCTGCGCGGGATGACGCCCGTGGTCGCCACCCTGGCCGGCGCGCGCATCGAAGCCGACGACGAGCCCCTCGCCTGGCGCAGGGAACCGGGAGAGTTCCGCCGAGGCCACAGGCCAATCCTGCGTCTGGCCCCCGGCGAGACCGCAGTCTGGGACGGCCGATTCGAGATCACCGCCGACCGAGCTCTGGAGATCGCACCGCTGGACGGCCGCACGGCCAGCCTGGCCGAGCCCTCCGCCCGCGCCTTGCGCCAGGTTGGGGCTTCGGCCCGCGGCGCCCTGCCGACCCTGGAAACCGCCAACGGCCTCGTCTGTCCGCTGCTGCAGCCCATACCAGGCGTCACGATCCGCCCCCTGGCCCTGGCGCGGCTCCAGGCGGCCTGCGGTCTGGTGGTCCGGGAGCCCTAGGCTTTCAGGACGTGATGGACGCCGTCGATGATCGGGTCGGCGAAGGCCTTGCCCAACAGGCTGGCATGGGTCGCGCCAGCGACATCAACCCGGTAGCCGGCGCTGGAATGATCCGCAGGCGCGCTCTGCATGGCCTTGATCGCCGGCGGAACCCGCGAGGCGCCCGCCGTCACCACCGCCACCGGCAGGGCCGGATCATAGGCCTCCCGGCCCTGGCGTGAGGTGTCCGGCCAGGCCTGGACCTCGGCCGCCGCCCACTTGGCGTGGGAGGCCAGGCCATAGATGCGCCGCTTCTCAGCCGAGGCCTCGCCTTCCAGTCCGATCAGGTCGCCGATCACCAGCGACACCGGCCGCATGAAGCCCAGGTGCGAGAACCGGCCCACCAGGTCCATGGCCCGACGATAGCCATGGATCGCCTTGGCGACCCGGGGATGGTCGATCATGTCCGGCGTGACGGCGTCCACCAGCACGAGCCCGCGAATCCGGTCGCGGTTGCGAGGCACGAACACCCGCAACAGGTTGCCCGCCATCGAATGGCCGACCATCACCAGCGGCCCCGTCTCCCCCGCATGGGCCAGCAGGGCCTCGAGGTCGTCGGCGATCGCCTTGCCGTCGCGGGGCGCGGGGCCCGGATCGGAATAGCCCAGGCCCGCTCGGTCATAGGCCAGGCTGGCCAGGCCCTGGGCCGCCAGCCGCGCCTGGACCACGGCCCAGTCGGCGGCGCAGCCGAAGGCGCCGCATTCGAACACGATCAGCGGCTGGGCAGACCTCACCCCGGCGCGCACCGCGCGCAGGCGGCGGCCGCCGATATCGATCAACTCGCCACGACCGGGGTGCAGTCCGGAGCTCACATGCGCCTCCGCAAAGGGAACCAGGCCCGAGACTTAGGAACCTCGCCCCCCCTCGCGCAAGCGTCCGGCGCAGCTATTTCCAGGTCAGGGTCTGGGGCGCCCCAGGATCCCCATAGTCCAGCTCGATGCGGGTCACCGTCTTGGCGCCGGCCGGCACCGTGAAGGGCGAGCGCACCGTGGTGGGCTTGTTGGCGACCAGCGCCCCGCCGTCGAAGCTGACGCGAACCTCGCGCACCCCCTGGTCCGGCTGGGCCAGCCAGGCCGGCTTGCCCTTGGGGTCGCCGGCTTCCTCGGTGATCTGGAAGAACCGCTTGGTCTGGGACAGGCCCGCATACCAGGTGACGTTCAGCACCCCGCCCTGGACGCGCCAGATCGGCGTCAGGGTCAGCTTGGCGGAATAGCCGTTCTTGCCCTGGACGCTCAGGGTCTGGCCGGCCAGGACGCCGTCCTCGCCTTCAGCCACGGGTATCGAGAAGCTGGCGGGCGCCGCCGCCGCGGCGGTCGAGGCCGCCTCATCCTTCTTGGCGCAGGACGCAAGCACGAGAACCGACGCGAGCAAAAGCCCGCCCGTCACTAAACGCATGGTCGTCTCCCCCTAGATTATGGGGTGAGCCTGCGCCCGCGCCGGGTTGCGGACAATAGGCCTCTGCAACCGCCTATTTTTGACGGGTTTGCGCAAAACCGGGCGCTCAATCGCGCCGAATCAGTCGGCGCTGCGTTGCAGGGCGAGCTGGGCCAGGCGCAGGTCGGGAGGCAGGCGGCCGCGGCGGTTCTTGGCCTTGGCCTTGGCGATCTTGGCCGCCATCAGGGCCCGCTTGCTTTCCGGGATGGTCGAGACGGTAGCCAGGCGCACCCGCGGGGAGACGGTCTCGGCCATCTCCACCGGCAGGTCGTCGGCGGTGGCGAAGCGGCGGTTCAGGAACAGGATCGGATTGATCGGATCACCGCCGTTGCGGATCTCCAGGTGCAGGTGCGGCCCGGTGGAGGTGCCGCCATTGCCGATGCGGGCGATGGGCGTGCCCGCCGCCACGGCGCGGCCCACGCGCATCTTGCGCTCGACCGAACCCAGGTGGGCGTAGAAGCTGGTCAGGCCGCCGGGATGCTTGACCTCGATATAGGTTCCATAGCCGCCGGCCACGCCGCGCCCGACCACCACGCCATCGGCGACGGCCAGCACCTTGGCGCCGGCGTTGGCGGCGATATCGACGCCCTCATGCAGGCGGCCGTGATCCTCCCAGGGCAACTTCCGCAAACCCCAGGGCGAGATGATCTTACGGCCGGGCACCGGTTCGCCGAACGCCAGGAAGGGCGGCGCATCAGGCTCGACCGGGGCTTCTTCGGCGATCTCCTCGACCATCGGGGCGGCTTGCGCCTGGCCGGGGCCGATCTCGCCGGGCAGGGCGGCGTGGGCCACGGCGATGACGGCGAGCGCCAGGATGCAGGCGCCCAGAAGCGCCATCGCCCAGCTCATCCATCCATGTCCGCGGGACGTTTCCGTCAAACCCAGACCCCACTCCGCGCCGCGCTTTCGGCGGCTTTGCCGGGCCTTTGTCCCGCAATTGCGCGGATAATTGGTTAAGTGGGGGGCGACATTCCGGCGCAGCGGCGCCGCCCCCTCATCCCAGGAAGCTACTCGCCGTCGAAAGCCGGGTGGAAACGCACCGCGCCCCGCGGCCGGTCGCCGTTGAGCACCAGGCTCTGGAACGCCCATGCCGGCGCGCCCGCATGGTGCAGGTCGGGATGGGCCTCAAAGCCGAACCGGCGGTAGTAGGCCGGATCGCCGAGCAGGACGCAGCCGCCGGCGCCGGCCGCCTTCAATTGCATCAGCCCCTCACGGATCAAGGCCTGGCCGACGCCCTGGCGCTGCCGGTCCGGCCACACCGACACCGGCCCCAGCCCGTACCAGTCCCCGGCTGCGCCATTGATGGTGACGGGCGAGAAGGCCACGTGGCCAACCACCTGGTCGCCCTCCGTCGCCACAAGGGAAAGGGTCAGGGCGCCGGCCGCCCGCAAGCCGTCGATGACGGCGGCTTCGGTGTCGTCGCTATAGGGCATGCCCTTGAAGGCCGTGTTGGTCAGGGCGTGAATGGTCGTTGCGTCCTGCGGACGCTCCGGTCGGATCTGCATCTTGGTGAACCTGTCGAGACTATGGACGTAGAGTTCCCCGAACGGCCGCGATCCCGCCGCCGCTGGAGATGTTGCAGCGCGCCCCTAGGGAGCGACGCTCAGACCTGACCCACAGTCTCTGACATGACCCCAGCCTAGCCCCCTCCGGCGCGATGGCAAGGCGCGCCTGGCGGGAGGGCAGTGGACTAGGTCCCACCGCCTCGCCGTCGGCGAGGCCCTCTTTCAACACGAAGGGCGCAAAGGGCACGAAGACACTAAGGGCTCCAGATCCTGGCAGGGGAGCGTCAGGATTAGATTGCGCGCGCAGCGCGCCTTTGTGTCCCTTGCCTTCCTTTGTGCCCTTTGTGGTCCCAAGCTGCGGCTGAACCGGGCGCTGCGGCTGGAGCTGGCCCCCTTAATGCGTGTGGACGCAGGGACCCCAAGACCAAGTCTTGGGGTGACGAAGGGGAGCTCAAACCAAAAAGGGCTCCCCCTTGCGGAGGAGCCCTCTGGATCTGTCGGGGTCTGGAAGCTCAGAGCCCCTTGATGATGCCTTCGACCATCTTCTTGGCGTCGCCGAACAGCATCATGGTGTTGTCGCGGAAGAACAGCTCGTTCTCGACGCCCGCATAGCCCGAACCCATGCCGCGCTTGATAAACAGCACGGTCCCCGCCTTCTCCACGTCCAGCACGGGCATGCCGTAGATCGGCGACTGCGGGTCGGTCTTGGCGGCGGGGTTGGTCACGTCGTTGGCGCCGATGACGAAGGCCACGTCGGCGGAGCTGAACTCGGAGTTGATGTCCTCCAGCTCGAACACCTCGTCATAGGGCACGTTCGCTTCCGCCAGCAGCACGTTCATGTGGCCCGGCATCCGCCCGGCGACGGGGTGGATGGCATATTTCACCTCGACCCCCTCCTCCTTCAGCTTGTCGGCCATTTCGCGCAGGGCGTGCTGGGCCTGGGCCACCGCCATGCCGTAGCCGGGCACGATGATGACCTTGGAGGCGTTCTTCATGATGAAGGCCGCGTCCTCGGCGCTGCCCTGTTTCACGGGGCGGG
>CAZXVO010000278.1:0-4527 GCA_964643835.1 uncultured Phenylobacterium sp.
CCCCCCCACGCCCAAATACAAACGGGTCCCCGCCCTTGAGACGCACCACCGTCTTCCCCGCCTGCGCAAGTTCAAGGAGTATTCGGGTAATGTCGCCTTGGGGCAGGGAATGCCCCCCCGATTTCTTTCCCGCATAGATGTGCTCTGCACAGGGCGCATGCCCCAGCAGCACAGGATTCACCAGCGCGTCGTAGACCACCGCTTCCGCGCGACGCAGCCCGTCCACGCCACGCACGCTGAGCCGGCCGGGCTCCCCCGGCCCCCGGGCCTGCGCGGGGATTTGCGGGGGGAAAGCTCGAACATGACGGCGATTTAATCTACATTTCACCGTTGTAATTTGAAGCGCGGAGCCCGCGCGGGCCTTTTGCCCCCCGTATCTGGGGGACCCGCTTTTGATGACTTCCGCGCTCAGCCTGCTCGCCGCCCTGGCGGCCGCGACACCCGCCGCCGAGGCTCCTGCGACCCAGGGCGTCACCACCTATCCCCCAGCCTTCTTCGCCACGTCGGGCGCGAGCACCGCGCTGGACATGGTCACCCGCCTGCCGGGCTTCAGCATCGATTCCGGCGACAGCGTCCGCGGCTTTGAAGGCGCGGCCGGCAATGTGCTGATCGACGGCGCCCGCCCGGTCTCCAAGACCGATGACATCGAAGAGATCCTCAAGCGCATCCCGGTGGCCCAGGTCGAGCGCATCGAGGTGATCCGCGGCGGCGCGCCGGGGATCGACATGCAGGGCAAGGCGGTCCTGGCCAATGTGGTCCGCTCCAAGACCGCCGGCCGCAACATGGTCTTCGCCCTGGCCGACCAGGCCGTGCTGGACGATGGTCGCCACCGCAAGGGCGTGCGCTTCGAACTCACCGACCACATCGGCCCGGGCGCCTTCGAGGGCAGTCTGCGCTATGGCGAGGGCCTGGATGACGGCGCCGGGGTCGGCCCCCACCTGCGGATCGCCCCCTCCGGCGCGGTGCTGGAGAAGTCCCAGGTCGACTCCCACGGCGACAACCACATGTGGGTGGCCACCGGCGCCTATGAGCTGCCCGCCCTGGGCGGCAAGCTGCGGGTCAATGGCCGCATCTACGAGAGCTACTACCGGTTCAACGAGCTGAACTGGTTCTCAGCCCCCCGGGTCGTCCTGGAATCCAACAACGACACCGAGGACGACCGCCAGACCGAGCTGGGCGCCCGCTGGACCCGCCCGCTCGGCGAGCGCACCACCCTGGAACTGATCGGCCTGCGCCAGACCCAGGACATCAACTACAAGTCCGACTTCCGCTCGCCGCCCGACGTCTCCTATTTCGGCCTGGAGAAGCTGATCGAGGAGCGGATCGGCCGGGTGGTGCTGAAGCACCGGGTCAATGACCGCCTGTCCTTCGAGGCCGGGGCGGAGAACGCCCTCAACACCCTGGACAGCCGCACGGTCCTGACGGTCAACGGCAAGGGCCAGAGCCTGCCGGCCGCCAATGTCCAGGTGGAAGAGAACCGCAGCGAGGCCTTCGCCAAGTCCGTCTGGCGTCCGGTGGACAGCCTGACCCTGGAAGCCGGCCTGCGCTACGAGACCTCCGACGTGACCTCCTCCGGCGACGTCACTCTGGAAAAGAGCCTGCACTTCCTGAAGCCCAGGCTGTTCGCCAGCTGGACCCCGTGGGAGGGCGGCCAGGTGCGGGCGCGCTACGAGCGCACCGTCTCCCAGCTCGATTTCGACGACTTCGTCGCCACCTCCGAGCTGAACACCGGCGTGCTCACCTCCGGCAATCCGGACCTGGATCCGGAACAGGCCTGGGTCAGCGAGATCGCCCTGGAGCAGCGCTTCTGGAAGAACGGCTCGGCCGCCATCACCCTGCGCCACTCCGACCTCAGCGACGCCATCGACCGCGCCCCGGTCTTCGCCAAGAGCGGGACCTATGACGCCCCGGCCAATATCGGCGACGGGACCAAGGACGAGGTGGGTCTGAACCTGACCGTGCCCACCGAGCCGCTCGGCCTGAAGGGCGGCCAGTTCCGCGGCGAGGTCACCTGGGTCAAGTCCGAGGTCACCGACCCCACCACCCGCCAAACCCGCGAGATGTCCAATCAGAAGCCGGTCATCTGGGAGGCCCACTACGTCCAGGACCTGCCGCAATGGCGCTCCACCGTCGGGACCGACATCTATGGCGGCTGGCGCAAGAGCTACTACCGCTTCGACCAGGCCTACACCGACAAGCTGAAGACCTATGTGATCCTGTTCGGCGAGTACAAGCCGCGCCCTGACTTCACGGTTCGCGTCGAGCTGCACAACATCACCGAGAGAGGCTTCCGCCATATCCAGGAGAAGTCGGTGGGCGTTCGCGGCGCCACCCCGCTCGCCTATGTCGACGACCGCGACATCCAGTTCGGCCGCAGCCTCTACGTCCGCCTGCGCAAGACGTTCTGAGGCCCCCAACTCGTCACCCCAAGACTTGTTCTTGGGGTCCCTGCGTCCGAGCGCGTTGAGGGGGCCGTCCTGCGCCGCAGCGCCTGACCTAGCCTCAGCTTGGAACCACAAAGGGCACAAAGGAAGACAAGGGACACAAAGGCGCGCTTCGCGCGCAATCCCCCCTGATGCGCCCCCGCCAGGATCTAGAAGCCTTTGTGCCCTTCGTGTTGAAATAGGGCCTCGCCGCCGGCGAGGCGGCGGGACCTGGCCCGCGCCCGTACAGCTGAACCAAGTCCCCAAAACCAAAAGGGCCGAAGGTTTCCCTCCGGCCCTTTGGCGTATCAGGCTTCGACCTCGGCGTGAGCCGGGGGCTTGACCCCGTGGGACCAGCCCTTGACCACGAAGCTCAGCAGGATGAACACCCCGCCGCAGATGACCCCGGCCCAGCCTAGCTGGTTGAAGCCATGCAGGGAGGTCTCCAGGGCCGCCTTCGGGTCCAGCACCTGGCCGCCGATGGATTCGGAGCCCATCGAGGCGGCGATGGCGCCGCCCACGAACTGGGCCACCGACGAGGCCAGGAACCACACCGCCATCATGAACGACACGACGGTCGGCAAGCTGAGCTTGGTGATCTCCGACAGGCCCACCGGCGACAGGAACAGCTCGCCCGTCGTGTGCAGCATATAGAGCAGGCCCAGCATCATCAGCGGCATGCGGTAGTTGGCGTCAGCCATGCCGGCGCCCCACACCACCACCAGGAAGCCCAGGCCGACCTGGATCAGGCCCAGGCCGAAGGTGAAGGTCGGGTTGGCCGCGATCTGCTTCTTGCCGAGCCAGGCCCACATGGCCGCGAAGATCGGCGCGAAGATCAGGATGAAGGCGGCGTTGAACGACTGGGTCTGAGCCGCGCCGACGCCGGTGTCGATCCACAGGATGCCGTTCGGGACGATCCCGGCCGCCGCCAGCTGCTCGCGGCTGCCCATGGGAATCCCCAGGAAGCTGGTCGCCTGCTTGGTGATGGTCATGTCCACATTGGTGGCGGCGAACAGGTTCAACGAGGTGCCGGCCTGTTCGAACAGGGTGAAGAACACCACCGCGCCCAGCACCAGGATCATCCGCTGGCGCTCCACCCAGGTCTTGCAGACCACGGCGATGATGTAGGCGATGGCCGCGATGCAGACGAGGCTGGACAGGGACAGGGCCTGGCCCACCAGCTTGTTGTTCGGCACCAGCAGCCAGACGCCGACCACGCCGACGAGGCCCGCCAGGTAGATCAGCCATTCGCGGTTCAGTGGACCGACCAGGGGCGCCTTGAGCAGCTCTGGCTTGGGCGGCTCGCCCTTACCCTGCAGCAGCGGCTTGCCGATCAGGAAGACCACCAGGCCGGCGGCCATGCCGATCCCGGCCAGGCCGAAGCCCGCCCACCAGCCGAAGGACTGGCCCAGCACGGCGCACAGCACCGAGGCCCAGAAGGCCCCCAGGTTCACGCCGTAATAATAGAGGGTGAAGCCGGAATCCCGCCGCGGGTCGCCCTGCGGATAGAGCTGGCCGACGATGGTGGAGATATTGGGCTTGAGGAAGCCGACCCCCATGATGATCAGCGAGACGGCCAGGTAGAAGGCGTTCACGCCCTTCGGATCCTGGTGGGTCTCCATCTTGAAGCTGTCCTTGGGCAGGACGCTGGGCAGGGGCGCGCCTTGCGGCAGGTCCTTGATCTCCAACCCGCCGTCAGCCGAGGGGCCGTACTCATAGGGCTTGCCGGCGATCACCAGCTGGGTGGTGCGGTCTTCCATGCGGCCATTGATGGCGACCTCATAGGTCTGGCCCGCATAGACCAGGTTCTGAGTGGCGGGCTTGCCCTCATAGGCCATGGTCGCGTGGCCGGCGGTCAGCAGCAGAGCGCCGAACACCACCGCCTTGCGGGTGCCCAGATACCGGTCGGCCAGCACGCCGCCGATCAGCGGCAGCAGATAGACTAGCGAGGTGTAGGACCCGTACTGCGAGCTCGCCGCCGACTGGTCGAACAGCAGGTGCTGGGTCAGGTAGAAGATCAGGATGCCGCGCATACCGTAGTAGGAGAACCGCTCCCACATCTCCGCGAAGAAGAGAATGAAGAGGCCCTTCGGGTGATTCCGCA
>CAZXVO010000279.1:0-827 GCA_964643835.1 uncultured Phenylobacterium sp.
CGAAGCTACCGCCGATCGATTTCTCCGGCACGACGATGATCGCCTGCTTGAGCCCCTGGTGATTCAGCTTGTCGAGCGCGATGAACATCAGGGCGCGCGACTTGCCGGACGCGGGCGGCGACTTGATGAGTAGGTACTGCTCGCCCCGCTTGGCGTAGGCGCGTTCCTGCATCGGGCGCATGCCCATCTCGTTCGCCTTGGCGGACGCTCCGGTGCGCGCCGTCTGGAAGCTGACGGCGGGAATTGGTTTGGCCGTGGTCATGCTCAGGCGGCAGCCTTCTTCGGTCCACCGGGCTTGGTGGTCATTTTGGTGTAGAGATCGAACAGCTTCTCCAGCCGCTCAGTGTCATTGCGGAAGCGTCGTCCGATGTAGATGCGTTCGAGCACCTCGTCATTGGCGTCATGTGCACGCCGGAGGTCTTCGGGCATCTTCTCTGGATCGTAGAGATCAGCGATCGTTGCCGGAAAGTGCGCCTCGCGAGCCAGAAGTATGTCTTGCGCGCAACGAGTGAGGTCCGCCTTGTTTTGGTTTGTCAACTTGGGGAGCGGGAAGGTGTTCCAACCAAGGGTATTTGTATAGGAGAAACGCATCTCTAGCCGTCCGCAGACCGTACCGATCCAGGCGATATGTAGCGACGATACCAGGACCGAGAATGTCCATAGCTCGCCGTCGAAAATCCCATACGCCCTATTCGAGATGACCTCGGGGGACGCGAGAACGGCGGCAGGGAGGAAAGACCTGTTTTCTGACGAGACGGCTGGCATAGCTACCGTCCATCGGGTTGCTTGGTTAGTTTCCCTAAAGCGATGAGGTGTCTTCGCCATCG
>CAZXVO010000279.1:837-1588 GCA_964643835.1 uncultured Phenylobacterium sp.
TTAGCTCCGCCACCTTGCAGAGGCGGTCGTTTATGACTGGTATAGATGTTGCTTCCGAGACATCATCATCTCGTATCCAGAGGCAATATCTCGGCTTCCCATCGATGATTTCTGACGAGCCGCTGATACGGGCGACGAACTTAGCTGCGCGAGCATCAGCTTCGACGAGCGCGGCTTTCTCTTCGAACGAGAGCAGCAGATTTCCGCCCTCATAAGGCATGTTGCCTCGGAGCATCTCCTGCGTCGAAGACATGGGGCGAGAGTGCTTGCCTACCAGGGTCGAGACGTTTGGTATGAGGTAAGGACCTATGCAGTCCACCTCTCGTACAATCGTCTCGCCTTCCTCATTGATCGCATACAGTCGGGCCGAACTAACTGGTCCTCTGCAAAGACCAATGATGTTTACGGTCACGCCCGCATTATTCGCCGCCAAGTTCCGCCATTTAAATGCTTCGTGGGCGAATTTTATCGCGAACCCGTACTTGTGTATGATTGGCCAGAACACAACGGCGTGCTGACCCTGCGAAATCGTGTTGATGGTCACGAACGCGCCTACGCATTCGCACTTGTGGCCGTACTCAGCTAATTTCAGGAACCAGCCGGAGACATAGTTCAGCGTTCTCCATGAGCGGGTATGTCCTTCGAACAGGGTCTGAAGATCGGACTTTTGTAGTGGAGACTGATCATTCGTCCATATGTAGGGAGGGTGGCCGCAAATATAGGTTTCCCCGCCCTCGTTCTCAAAATCGAT
>CAZXVO010000279.1:1598-2324 GCA_964643835.1 uncultured Phenylobacterium sp.
GATCAAGCGGTGTCTCGAACAAGTCGGCGGCGGTCATCTTCACGGCCGTCCCGGTAGGAGGGCAGATGCTGAGCCAGTCAAGGCGCAGCGCGTTCCCGCAGGTGATCCAGTTCTCGGAATTCAGAGGTAGGAATTCGGCCAACGCCTCCTTCTGGCCTCTGTAGAGAACGTCGCATTGATACTCCGCGATGATTAGCGCGAGCCGGGCAATCTCCGCCGGGAAATCGCGGAGTTCGATCCCCCGGAAATTCGTCAGCGGGATGTCAGACCGGCGATCCCGCTCGCCCCTACGCTTGTTGATTTCCGCCTCGATCGCCCGCATCTCCTTGTAGGCGATGACGAGGAAATTGCCCGAGCCGCAGGCCGGATCGAACACCCTAATCCGCGCCATCCGGTTTCGCAGGTTCAGCAGCTTGCGGGCATTGTCCCCAGCCTCTTCAAGCTGCGCCCGGAGGTTATCCAGTATGAGAGGGTTCAGGAGCTTCAGGATATTGGGCACGCTCGTGTAGTGCATACCGAGTGAGCCGCGCTCTTCGTCGTCGGTCACCGCCTGGATCATCGATCCGAAGATGTCCGGATTGATCTTCCGCCAGTTCAGGCTGCCGATGTGCATAAGGTAGGAGCGGGCCACCTTGCTGAACCGGGGCACCTCAGTGCTCCCGCTGAATAGCTGCCCGTTCACATAGGGGAACTTCCCAACGTAACGAGGCAGCCCAGCCGCCTCGC
>CAZXVO010000279.1:2356-2985 GCA_964643835.1 uncultured Phenylobacterium sp.
GGTCGCATAGCGCGGCAGGCTCGCCGCCTCCCGGTCGGAGGGCTTGGTGTCCATCGCCCGGAAAATCTCGCCGATCACCGTGTGGGTGCTACCGGCGTCACCCGCTGACATCTGTTCCACGGTCGTCGTGAACAGCCCCTCGCTGAGGAAGATGTCGGTATCCTCGGCGAAGAAGCAGAAGATCAGCCGAGCCATGAAGTGGTTCATTTCATGCTGGCGTTCGGCAGTCGCCCAGTCAGGGTTCTCCTTCAGAAGTTGGACATAGAGCCGGTTCAGACGGCCTGTCGCCTTCACGTCGAAAGAATTTTCGGCGATCTCCTTGACGGTTGTGATCCCGGCCAGGGGCAGGAAGAAGCCGAAGTGGTCGGGAAACTCCGCGTAGCCGCACGCGACCGTGCCGCCCCCGGTCAGGTCCTCCGCCTGGAAAGTCTCGCCATCAGTCGCCAGGATAAACTTGGCCTTCGCTGACGCAGTTTTCGGGCTGTCCCTCAGCGCCTTCAGGGTCGCATCCACCTCGCCGAGAGCGCAGGTCGCAATGTGGATGTTGCTCCGCTGGAGCACGCCGCCAGGAATGTCGGACTGGTTCGTCGAGCCGGACCGGAGACGCTTGATCGTCGTCTCCGGGTTAT
>CAZXVO010000279.1:2995-4460 GCA_964643835.1 uncultured Phenylobacterium sp.
GGTCAAAGGGCTCAAGCGCAAGGTTCGAGACAGCTTCTTCGATCTCGACGGGGTTCATCCCGCCAACCTAGTGCGAGCGGTCGCGACGGCAAACAGGGCCGAAGCGTCCGCCCGCACGAAACATGGAAGAGGCCGTCGCTACCTCGGCGGATACAAGCTCGAAAGATCAAGCTCGGGGTAGCTGATCTTGGCCATTTCCTCGGAGAGGATGGCGGCCAGCACCACCGGCGACTGCCCATACGCCTTGTCGGTTCCCTGCCCGGCCCAGCCGCCGAGCGCCTGGGCGCGCTCCTCGGGCACGCCAGCGGCCCTAAGGCGGTCCCGGAAGGCGTGACGGAAGGAGTGGAAGGCTTTCTTGCGACGATCGGTGATGCCGCGCCCGTCCAGGAAGCGGGCGAACCACTTGCTGAAGTTGTCGCTCGCATAGCCCGTGCTGGCCAGGGTGAGTTCGGGAAACAACCGCGTTCCTGGCGGGTGGGCAGCCCTGATGCTGGCTACGTAGTCGAGGAAGCCGAGCTTGATCAGTTCGTCATGCACGGGGACGTTCCGGCGGGACGTTTTTGTCTTCAGTGTCTTGGTGCGATCCGGTGCGTCGATCACGCGGATCAGCGTGTGCTCGCCGATGACGATGATGTCGTCTTCCGTGAGTTGGCAGACTTCGCCCAGGCGCAGGCCCGAGAACAACGCAATCAGCGGCACCCAGAAGCGACCCCGTCGCGGGCGGCTAGGGCCATGCTGGGCGTAGCCGTCGCCGTCATCAACGCACCCGCGATAGAGCGGCGCGGAAAAGATGGCTTTCAGGTCGTCTGCCTCGAAAGGCTGCCGCTTGTCTTCCGGTCGCACCTCATCTCGAACGTGCAGCTTCGCCGTCACATCGGTTTTCACGTGCCCTTCGTTCAAGGCGTACTGGAAGAGCGTCGTGAGCGCCGCCAGATAGGCATTCACAGTGGCCGGGCTCAGCAGGGGCCGCCGTTTGTCTTCCGGTAGCTCCAGGAGCTTTCTGACGGACAAGCCGGGAAACCGCTGTTTGGCGTTCGCGGGCAGGCGGCACAGGTCGTCGCGGAATGCGCGCATCTGATCACGGTCAATCCGGTCCGCGCGCGTGCTCGCGCCAAAATATTCCTTGAAGAGGCGATGCTGAGCCTCGCGCTTCACCGCCGTCTTCGGGGCGAGGGGCTGCCGGGAGCGGTCCTTCCCGATACGCTCGATCAACTGACCAAGCGTGACGCAGTGCACCTCGGCAATCTCAGAGCGCGCCGTCAGCGCGGCAAGCTCAGGGTTCAGAGCTAGGTCTGACCGGCCAGAGAAGCGCGCCAGGAGGCGCTTGTGGCGCTCGGCGTTGGCTTCCTGGATCAACTCCTGAAGACGCCGGAAATCAGGGCTGGTTGGAGATAGGTTGATCCCCTGTTCGTCCAGAAGCTTCCGAGCAGCCTGCCGGGTGGACGGCTCCGCATGATCCCAATCG
>CAZXVO010000280.1:0-730 GCA_964643835.1 uncultured Phenylobacterium sp.
CCAGCACCCGCCACTCCGCCGGGTCGATCACGCCCAGGTTGCGCAGGACGTGCACCGTCTCGTGGTGCAGGTTCCAGGCGGCGCGCGGGTTCATGGCGACGACGATCAGGGGACCCAGCGCCAGGCCGCCGGCCGAGCCCTGCGCGCCCGGCTGCATGCCGTCCATCCCGAAGGCGTCCTTCACGAAGCGCACGGTGGCCCGGCCGCCGGTGACGGCGCGCACCGCCTCGGCGACGGCCTCGATCGCCTCGGGGGAGGGGCCCATGTCGTCGATGCTGGGTTCGATGGTGTCCCAGCCGGCGGCAAACTGCGCGCCGTCGTCCTCGCCGCCGTCCGTGCCCTGCGAAGCCTGGCCGCGCCCTTCCTTCACCTCCGCCACCGGGCGCCGCAGGGTGATCTTCGCCAGCACCTCCGCCGCCTTGTCGCCGACGGGGATGAAGTAGCGGGCGCCGCTCCAGCCCACGATCTCGGAGAACGCGCCGTCGGCTTCGACTGCCCGGCCGTCGGACATGCCCAGCACGCCGGAGATCTCGTAGCGGATCTCGCCGCCAACGCGGGCGCGGCGGATGGTCCAGTCGTTCGACAGCCGCAATTCGGCACCGCGGCGCAGGGCGGCGATCATCGTACCGAGGGCGTGGAGCATGCTGCCGGCGGGCGTCTTCTCGAGGCGGGCGGGGAGGTCGCCGTCGGCAGCCTGCCGCATGACGTTCGTGGCGTCCTTAGGTTCGCC
>CAZXVO010000280.1:740-3538 GCA_964643835.1 uncultured Phenylobacterium sp.
AATGCCGCTGAATGCGCCCTTGAGCGTGGCCTCGCGCCAGTACAGGGCGGCGATCATGGCCTCCGGTGTCTTGGGTAGGCCGGCGTCATCCTCTCCCTCGCCCATGATGCCGAAGTTCTTCAGCACCTCGCCGATCGACCGGCGATCCACCGTGCGGCCCAGGATCCGCTCGCCGGCATCGGTCTCGGCGCGCACCACACGGATGCTGCCCTTGCCCAGGCGGTCCCACACGGGCAGCAGCGCGCCGGAGATCATGTGCTCCGGCTCCTCCAGATATTCCGGCAGGGCGGCAATCTGCTCGGCCCATGCCTTGCGCGCCTCCTCCTTGGAGATGCGCTCCCACGCCTTCTTGCCGCCGTAGCTGTAGAACTCCAGGCGGTGCTGCTCCACGTAGCGCGCCTGGATCGGGCCGCTCAGGCCATAGGTCGGCACCACCTTGCCGTCCTCCATGGTGCGATCCGGGCCGGGGTGCATGGCATAGACGCGCCCCTGCGGCGAGCGCACGAAGCTGATGAGGGGGCCGTACCAGTTGCTGCTGTCGACGCTCTCGAACGAGCGCGGCTTGGGCTTCTTCAGCAGGGTCAGCTTCACATACTTCGTCTCGGCCCCGGTCTCCGGGTCCGTGAAGATGACCTTCTCCTCGTCCTTGCGGATCTTGTCGGCGGTCACCGTTTCCATGCCGCGATCGAGTGTGCCCAGGTCGGCGCGGGCGCGGATCTGCGCTTCCATCCGCTGCATGAAAGCGTCGAACACAGCGTTCTGCTCGTCGACCGGCAGAACCATGATGCGGTTCAGGAAGGTGGTGATCTCGGGCAGGTTCGCACGGAACCCGCCTTCGGACTGCTGCAGCTTGAGGCCCAGCTTCTCCTCGGCGTCGGCAACGGACAGCGCCGGCACCTGGCCGGCCATCACGTCGCCCCAGAAGTTGCGCACCGCATCGCGCGCCACGTCGCCTTCGAGGTTGTCCGTAGCGGAGAAGATGCCCGCCTCGCCGGCCTGCCGCTGCCCCTTGGTGAGCGCGCCCAGCTGCGCCAACCGGCGGGCGATCGTGGAGATGAACCGCTTTTCGCCGCCGAGGTTGGTGGCGGTCAGTCGGACGATCGGCGCGGAAGCTTGGTTCGTGCGATGCGTGCGGCCGAGGCCCTGTACCGCCTTGTCAGCGCGCCAGCCGGGCTGCAGCACATAATGCGCGCGGCGCCGATCCTTGGATTTGAAATCGTTGCCCGCGTGGTAGTCGCGCCCGGTGCCGCCGGCTTCGGAGAACACCAGCACGCGCTTCTCGCCGGCATTGAAGGCGTCCGCCTCCGCGATGTTCGCCGAGGCCGGGCGCTTATCCTCCACCCGCTTGCGCTCGCCGGTGGCGGGATCCTCCTTGTATACGAAGCGCCGGCTGCGCCCCGTGACCTCCGCCACCTCATCGGTCCCGAAGGTGTTCAGTATCTGGTCAAGCGGCCCGTCGGGGATGCGCAGATGCGCAAGCTCGCGGATCATCCCGTCGCGCATGGCGACCGCCGCAGGGTCCAGAACCGGATTGCCGTCGGCATCCACCACCGGGCGCGACTTCTCGGTCTGGGTCTCCTTGTCGAAGTAGACCTCGTACGCCTGCACCGGGAACGAGCGCATGAGCATCTGGCCCACCTGCTCGCGCGGCGTGATGTCGAGATCCTCGAGGCTCATGTCCTCGGTCAGCTTCGCCGCGGCCCGCTCGGTGTCGGCCTCGTTGGTCTGGGTCAGCTGGATCACGACCTGGCGGCCGGCTTTGATGTCCTCGCGGATCGCGCGGATCACGCTCGGCATCTTCATCGAGGAGATGACCTGGAGGAAGAACCGCTGCTGCGTGCTCCAGAACGCCGAGTAGGCCGCCGTCTTGGCGTGCTTGTTCTTGGAGGCGTCGGTCTGCTCCAGCGCGTCCTCGATGTTGGCGAGGATCTTCTGCCACATGCGCGCAACGCTGTCGTAGATCTCGCGCTGGTCAGGCGTCAGTTCGTGCTCAAGCCGGCCGTATTCCAGCCCGTTGAACGAGAGGTTGCGAGCGAGGTAGAGGCCCAGCGACTTCATATCGCGGGCGATCAACTCCATCGCCGCCACGCCGCCGGCCTCGATCTCGGACAGAAACTTGGTCCGATCCGCGAACGCGGTCCCATAGCCCCAGAGCCCGAGCCGGTCGGCGTAGGCGAGGTTCGAGACCTCCGTGGCGCCGGTGGCGGAGACGTAGACGATGCGCGCGTTGGGCAACCGGGCCTGCAATTCGATGCCAGCCAGCGCCTTCTCGGCGACCTCCTTCAGGCCGCGCTTGCCCTTAGTGGCAACCGCATTTGCCATGTTGTGCGCCTCGTCGAAGGCGATCACGCCATCGAAGTCCGCGCCCACCCATTCAACAATCTGGTCGACGCGGGTTTTCTTGGCGCCGGCCTTCTCCAGGATATCGAGCGCGCCCAAGGCGACGCTCTCGGCGGCCTTGGTGCCGTCCCAGCGCACGTTGAGGGTGTAGCCGTAGGCGGCATTGCCCTTCGGCGCGGTGGTGACGGTGCCCAGGCGCCCATCCTGGGCGTGGCGCACGCGGGTGCCCTTGGTGATCTTCCCCTGCGCCGCCGCCTGCGCCGTCTTCAGCCCCGACCGCAGCGTGTCGTAGGTGGTGTAGAGGATGCCGCGCTGCGCGTTCACACTGTCCGATGCGCCGGTGCGCTTGAGGTCGAACACCTCATCGGGGTTCTTGCCGACGCCCTTCCAATCGCGCTGGGCGGCCTTCAGCAGCGGGCCCTTCTCCGAAATCCAGACCGCCTTGGTGCGGCCCTGGT
>CAZXVO010000280.1:3548-4453 GCA_964643835.1 uncultured Phenylobacterium sp.
GTTCCAGTTGTCGAGCATGATGCCGGCGATCTCACGCCCCTTGCCCACGCCGGTGCCGTCGCCAATGAAGAACCCGCGGCGGCGCGCGGTCTCGTCCTTCGCGGCCGGCAGCATCTTCGCGTGCGCCTGGCCGGCGTAGGTGATCGCCTCCAGCTGCGCAGCCGACAGCCCGCCGCTTGCGATCAGCGGCTTGTCGATCTTCGGCTTGTAGGCGACCGGCGGCGGCATGACCGATGCCATGGCGGCCGATTGCACCAGCGCGCCGGGGTGGGGCTTCGCGCCCTCGATCGACAGGCGGGCCGGCTTGTACGCCTCGTAGACCTCGCCCTGCTCCGCCTCCTGCGGCTCCTCCTCGGCTACGTCGCCTGGGCTCGCAGCCGGTCCCTCGTCATTTCCAGCAGGCTCCACATCGCCTGTTGCGGGCTCTCCGCCCGGCGCAGGGCTGCCGTCATCTCGTCCTCCTGTTCCTGCGGCGACAGGTTCGGGTTGCTCAGCCACCAGCGCATCACCTGCTGGGGCGTCCCCTGCAACAGCGGGGCGAGGTCCAGTTTGAGATCCGCCCACTCCGCCGGTGGCACGCCCGGGCCGGGGTCGGCGAGATCCATCGCCTCCACCAGCAGCGTCAGCAGGTGCGGTCGGGACGGGTCCAGGCCGACCTTCATCTCCTCCAGCACCGTCCTGGCCGCCCGGTTCACCGGCCGGCTGTTCACCGGCGATGGCGGCGCCACCATCCGGCCGTTGCTGGGCGTCGGGTCGGGCATCGCGCACCTCCTTCAGCATTTCGAGCGCGTCGGCAAGCTGGCGCTCGCCCTCGGGTAGAATGGGCACATGCCCGACCGCCGGCGCAACTTTGTCGATCACCAGCAGGCGGGTGCCGAAGTTGGTGCCGTATTTCGCGTACACGT
>CAZXVO010000281.1:0-4440 GCA_964643835.1 uncultured Phenylobacterium sp.
GGTCGGATGCGGTTGAGGCTGGCCAGGGCGTCGCGGGCGCGGGCCTCGGCGGCGGCGACATTGGCGTCATAGACGGCGAGCTCCACCGGGCGCTGGCCCTTGCGGGCGTCCTGCGCCTGGGCGGCTGCGGCGGCGACCTGGGCTTGCGCCTGGCCGCGCTGGGCGTCCACCTGGGCAGGGTCGATGACGAACAGGTCCTGGCCCGCCGTCACGCGGTCGCCGCGCTGGACGGCGGCGCTGGCGAGGGCGCCCGAGACGGGGGCGGCCATATAAAGCGCCTCGCCCTCGACATAGCCGGACAGCACCTTGGGCGGGGCGAGGCGCGGGGCCAGCACCAGGCCCGTGACCAGCAGGGCGGCGCAGGCCAGCAGCGCCAGGACGAGCAGGCGTTGTCTCATGAGGCGGCTCCGGGTGCGGTGAGCATGCCGGCCAGCACGGTCTCCACATGCTGGCGGGCGAGGGCCGGGACGTCGAAGGGTGGGGCGCCGCCGGGGGCGAAGGTTTCGTTCCAGATCAGGCCGATCAGCATGGCCGAGGCCAGGGACAGGGCGTAGGCGCGCGGGTCGCCTGGGCGGATCTCGCCGCGCGCCTGGGCGGCGGCGATGGCCCCGGCCAGGGTCCCGACAATCGGTCCCACCAGCCGGTCGTGCCAGACCTTGGCCAGTTCAGGGAAGTTGCGCGCCTCGCCGATGACCATGCGGGCCATGGCGGCGATGGGCAGGCGTTCGGCCAGGGCCGGCAGCAGCGTCGCGATATTACGGGCCAACTCGGCGAAGGGCCGCGGCTGGGCGGCGACGGCCTGGATGAAGGCGAGGTTGGGGGCCAGGCTCTGCTCCACCACGGCGCGGAACAGGTCCTCCTTGGTGGCGAAGTAGAGATAGAGCGCGCCCTTCGACACCCCGGCGCGGGCGGCGATGTCGTCCAGCCGGGCGGCGGCGAAGCCCTTATGCGCAAAGACGTCCAGGGCGGCCTGGAGGATCTCGTCAGGACGATCGGCCTTGCGGCGTCGGAACTTGGGTTCGCCGGCGGGGAGCATGGCGAATAAATAACTGACTGGTCAGTTATTAGCAAGGTGCTTGTCATCCGCCCAAAGGCGCCGCTTCACTGTCGCCGACGGGGAGGGGCCGCCGATGACCATGATCTTCAATGATCCCGAGGGCGCCGAGGCGACGCGGGAGGAGGGGCTGGTCCGCGTGGCGGTCGGCTTCGGTCAGGGCCTGGCCCTCTATGGCCTGACCATCTGGGACAAGCATGTCGGCCAGAACCTTGCGGTCTCCGCCCTCTACGAAGCCCTGTTCATGATCTGCCTGTTCCTGCCGGTGGCGGCCCTGGGCGGGATCAACCGCATCAAGATCCCCACCTTGCGGATCTGGCTGCCCGCCGCCGCGGCGGTCCTCGCCCTGCTCGGGGTCTATGACGCCCTGACCGAGGCGCGCCTGGCCCACGAGCACCTGCCCCAGCCGCTGCTGGTGGTCATGACCGGTGTCGGCCTGTTCATCGCCCATGAGCTGGTGGCCGCCGCCGACGCCGAGCGGCGCTGGTTCGCCGCTTATGACCGCTATTTCGACGGCGCCTGGAAGGACGGGGTGCGGCTGGCCCTGTCGGTGCTGTTCGTGGGCGCCTTGTGGGTCTTGCTGGCCCTGGGCGCGGCCCTGTTCAACCTGATCGGCATCAAACTGGTGGGACAGGTGATCGGCAAGCCGTGGTTCGCCTTCCCGGCCACGGCGACCTTCTTCGCCATCGCCGTCCACCTGACCGATGTTCGCGCCGGCCTCGTGCGCGGCATCCGCACCGTGGCCCTGACCCTGTTGTCCTGGCTGTCGCCGGTGATGGCCCTGATCGGGGTCGGCTTCCTGCTGGCCCTGCCGTTCACGGGCCTTGCGCCCCTTTGGGCCACCAAGAGCGCGGCGGGCATCCTGCTGAGCGCGGCGGCGGCCCTGATCATCCTGACCAACGCCACCTATCAGGACGGGGAGGGGCGGGACCATCCGCCCCTGGCCCTGCGCTGGACGGCGCGGGTGACGGGCCTCTTGATCCTGCCCCTGGTGCTGATCGCCGCCTATGGCGTGGCCCTGCGCATCGGCCAGCACGGCCTGACGCCGGACCGGGTGGTGGGCTTGGCCTGCGTGCTGGTAGGCCTGTGCTATGGCGGCGGCTACGCCGCGGCGGCGGTCTGGCCCAAGGGCTGGATGGTTCCGGTCGAGCGCACCAACCTGGTCGCCGCCCACCTGGTGCTGGCGGTGCTGCTGGCGATCTTCAGCCCCATCGCCGATCCGTCGCGCCTGTCGGTGAGCGACCAGATCCATCGGCTGGATACGGGCAAGGTGTCGCCGAAGGACTTCGACTACCGGTTCCTGAAGTTCGATTCCGGGCGCACCGGGACCAAGGCGCTCGCCGCCCTGGCCGCACGCAAAGGCGACGCCCGCGCCCTGGACATCGCCGAACGCGCCCGCATGGCCCAGAAGGACGACAACCGCTTCGGCCCCAAGGCCCTGCCCCAGGCCGAGCGGGCCGGCGTCATGCCGGTGATGGGCGGCGGAACCTTGCCGGAGGCCTTCATCCGGCAGAGCTGGAAGTCCGATGAGGATCCCTTCTCGGACTGCGGGCGCGATACGGGCGACTGCCGGGCGGCGATCCGCGACCTGGACGGGGACGGTGAGGCGGAGATCGCGGTCTTCGCCTATGGCGGGCCGCGCGGCCTCTACGGACTGTCGAACGGGGCCTGGGTGAAGCTCGGCGAGCTCGCCGGCCAGACCTGCGGCCTTGATGACGGCCTGAAGGCCGGTCAGGTGGCCCTCGCGCCGCCCGAGCGTGCGATGCAGGACCTGCTGATCGGCAAGGTCAGGCTTCGGCTGGCGCCTAAGGGGGCGTGTCCCTGAGCACCGCCTCGATGGTCCGCACCGCGTCCGCGGCCAGGGCCGGCAGGGTCTCGCGGTAATAGGGCAACTGGATCAGGGCCACGGAGAGCGCCCAGGCCCGGCCGCGGACCCAACTGGCGTCGTCTGGGGCAAGCGCTGCGCGATAGGCGGCGCGGGCGTTCGGGTCGAACAGGTTCCAGGCCGGCAGCAGGTCGCAGGCCGGATCCCCCAGGCCAAGGCCGCCGAAATCGATCACCGCCGCTAGCCGGCCCTCGCGCAGCAGCAGGTTGCCGCGGCAGAGGTCGCCATGAACCCAGAGCGCCGGCCCCGTCCAGGCGGGCGCCGCTGAGTCGCGCGTCCAGGCCGCCATAGCCGCATCGGTGTCGATCAGGCCCGTGCAGGCGGCGATGGCCTGCCGGGTGGCGGTGTCACGGGTGGCGAGGGGCAGGCCGCGGCCGAAGTTGTGGCGCCCCGCCGCGGGCCCGCCGGTGGGATCCTGGGCGCGCAGGGCCGTCACGAATTCGGCGAGGTCGCGCGCGGTCGCCACGAGGTCGTCGCCCTCGACGGGCGTCCGGCCTTCGATCCAGCGACAGACGCTCCAGGCCCAGGGATAGGTGCCGCTGGGCTGGCCGGCGAAGATCGCCTCGGGAATCGGCAGGGGCAGGCCCCTGGCCAGGCGGGGCAGCCACTGCTGTTCCTTCTGCGCCTGGGCGGCGGCGGAGGCGCGCAGGGGCAGGCGGACGGCCAGATCCTCGCCCAGCCGCCATAGGGCGTGGTCCGTGCCGGCGGCGACTTCCATTAGGGAAAGGCCTGCGCCTTGCGGAAACTGCGCCGCCAGGAGGCCGCGCACCTGGGTCTCGTCCAGTGAAACCTGATCTGCGTGAAGGCTGGGGGGCAAGGTCGGGACGCCAAAGGTTAAGGCCCGGAACAGGCGCAAAACGAATCATGACCGAATCGGTGACTCGCGCCGATTCGGGATTTGTTCCCTACAAGGTATTGTATCTGATCCGCCGTTAACCACAATCGCTGAGCTGTGCCGCAGGGTGTGCGGCGCTCTTTCCGTCCGGCGGGGACAGGCGCGCCTTGACGTCGGCCCAGGCCTTCGCCTATATCGCCGGCTCCGTTGCGGACCCCCGTCCGCTCACATCTTTTCTCGCGTAGGTCTGAAAGCCATGTCGCGTCGTTGCGAACTCACCGGTATCGGTCCGATGATCGGTCACAATGTGAGCCACTCGAACATCAAGACCAAGCGTCGGTTCCTGCCGGCTCTTGCTCCGGTCACCCTGCAGTCCGACGCCCTGGGTCAGACCTTCAAGCTGCGCGTCACCAACGCCGCGCTGCGCACCCTGGACTTCAAGGGCGGCCTCGACGCCTTCCTCGTGAAGGCCAAGGACGAGCAGCTCTCGGCCCGCGCTCTGAAGATCAAGCGCGCCCTGAAGGCCAAGCTGGCCGAGACCGCCGCGGCCTAAGGCCGAAGCGTTCTTAGCGAATTTCGAAAGGCCCGCTCTTCGGGGCGGCCCTTTTGCTTTTGGGGCGCACTCTTCACCCTCGCCCCGCTCGCGGGGCGAAGGTTCGATTTGCG
>CAZXVO010000282.1:0-1507 GCA_964643835.1 uncultured Phenylobacterium sp.
GCCCGAGTTGCGGTCGACGCTGCGATCAAGGGATCATCGGTTTTGCTGTTTTGGGAGCTGAGCGGCCAAGATCTCAAGCTCGACTACGACCAGATCGTTCGCGATGTGCTTTCTTCCATTGGCCATGGGGATGGTCACTGGGGACTGGATCTCGGTCGCCTCGATGTCCGGACTTCCATTACCCTCCAATCGAGCGAAATACGACAAGGCGTTGACGGCGGAGCCGAAACCGGAGCTGGCGATCAAGGCATGATGTTCGGCTATGCCGACCTCGATACCCCCGAGCGCCTGCCAACCCCGATCGCACTGGCCCATCGCCTCATCCGTCGCCAGCGAGAGGTCCGCGATCGGTTGGGCATTCTCGGGCCCGACGCCAAGGCCCAGGTCAGTGTTCGCTATGAGAACGGCAAACCCTCAGGGCTCCAGACAATCGTGCTGTCCAGTCAGCATCTGGCCGACGTCAGCTTGTCCCAAGTCCGTGAGATACTGCGCGACGAGATCATACGCCCCGTCCTGGGGGCAGAAGCCGATAAGGCCGAGCTTCTGCTGAACCCTGCCGGAACATTCATTGAAGGCGGCCCCGTTGCCGACGCGGGCCTGACCGGAAGAAAGATCATCGCCGACACCTACGGCGGCTTCGCCCGCCACGGGGGTGGAGCCTTCTCCGGCAAGGATGGCACCAAGGTCGATCGCTCCGCCGCCTATGCCGCCCGGCAGTTGGCTCTGACAGTCGTAGACGCAGGGCTCGCGACCGCCTGCGAGGTCCGTCTCGCCTATGCCCTTGGCGTTGCTGAGCCAGGGGCGGGGCACCTGGACCTCGAGGGCGACGGAACCCTCTCTCTCGATCCAGGCGCCGCTGCCCGACTGCTGGAGGCCTTGCGACCGCGCGCCATTATCGATCGGCTGGGGCTGACCGCGCCCGGGTTCCTGCCGACTGCGGCCTTCGGACATTTTGGTCGGCCGCAGTTCTCATGGGAGCAGCCGGCGGTCGATACGCTGCTGGGTGATCAGAAACCGTCACGTAGATCCACGTTCGGCGTCGCAGCCCAACCCGTTGGGGTCCAGGCTCAATGACCCCGCAGGTTCTGCCGCAGTTTTGCTCCAGACCCGAAGCTGGAGAATTCCTTATCGCGGCCTTGATCCTCTACCACCGCAGCGGTTGGGCCGCGCCGGGAGGCTTCAAGGAAGGGCGAGCCGTCCATCTGTCCGAACGCGTGCACGCCTACCTTGACTGGTACAGGGAGACGCACGGCGCGTGGCCGACAGTCACTCATCTATCGTCAGCCACGGATCTCATGATCGATTTCATACCCACGGACGGACGTGAGAAGAAACCGGCGAGCCCCTGCGTTCTGGACAGTGATTTCCCGATGCTGTGCGGTCAGGTGCAGGCTTGCGTTGCCGGACTTGAGGGAGGATCGCATGATCAGCTTTGATCGTCGTGCGGTCCTTGGGGCTGCGTTGGGCGTCGGGGTTTGGGCGAGCCCGGTACGGGCCGCCGCATCAC
>CAZXVO010000282.1:1517-3496 GCA_964643835.1 uncultured Phenylobacterium sp.
CGGGCACAGCTTCGGCCTGAGTTTGGATCGAGGCAGGCGGCGATCGACACGGCGGAATGCGCCGCTTCTGAGAAATTCAGGCAATGGGAGAACGGTTGTGGCATGGCGCGAGCTGCCCAAAAGTTGGCTCGTGGCCGCGCCCTTCATTCTCGACTTCTCGCCTATATCGAGGTGCACGATCTTGTCTTCCGTGGCCCTCCAACCCCCGCTCACGTCATAGCCGTCACCCAGCTGATTTCGCGTCGGACCGAGTTCGCGGGGCTATGGGACTGTCAGGCACCTTTCGACGCTTGCGGGTGTTCCCGGTGCTTCCCGAGGCTTTGGCGCAAAGCCAAGCTGACCGAACTCGAGCGGCCGAACGAGATTTCCGCCGCCATGCAGCGAGCAGAGGCTGCCGAATTGATGCTCAAAACCTGGATCTATCCCTTGGCTGCCGCGCAGCACGCCTACTGCAAGTTCGAGGAGCCGGTCCAACGACCCGCCGGGACCACCACGCGCTACTACACCCTCGCTTTTGCTGCCAGCCGAGACCCTGCTTGGCGATCCATCGGTCGTGACCATTCCGGACTAGCTGAGCCCAAGCATACAGTGCGGCCCGAACGTGGAAGCCTGGAAGGATGAACTCGGCAAACCAGAGGTTCTGGCTACAGGAGTTTCTCGACTAAGCCGCCGCCGAGGGGCTGTGTGTCGCCCGAAAATGCACGACTTGTGGAAGCCCTGAGTTCAGCCTGAAGCTCCTGCGGGCCGTTCGATCAGCCTCAGGCATTGATCGGACGGCGCGCGGGTGGACGAGCGGGACACTGCGCTATCTCGCCCGAGCACTGGCCAAGCTGCCAGCGATATCGCGACGGGATGAACCTGCGGTTCGATCGATGGCTATGCGCTTGTACGACTTCAACGGTGATGCCGCGTTCGGCGAAGAGTTCGCACCGGGTTTCCACGCCGGTCCTGCCGCGCAGATTCTGCGCTCGATGCGTGAGAACTTTGCAGCGGGTCAAACTGCCAGGCAGATCCACGATGAGCGTAATGATCCAAAGGCCGTTGAAGGCCGACGTGCTGAAAAGCGGGCAGCGGGAATGCTTCGACAAGCGAAGCGTCGAGTAAAACACGCGCAGGAATTCGCGTCTGCACGCTTGGCAGCGAGCGAGGAGAACAACAAGGTGACCATCTCTGAAGATCGGCATATCGACCAAGGCTACAGACCCGCCCGCTATTTCGCACCGGCCCGCCTGGAGTCTCACCTGCGCAGCACCATCAAGGGTTCCGAGAGACGAGACATGGTCGCGACGATATTGCGCGATGGCGACGTTCCATTGCCCGTCGGCCTGGCTGAGCCGAGTCTTTCGGACGACGCTCGCGTGTCGTGGGGGGCTATTCATCCGTCGATGATGGGCGGCGAGTATCTACCCGATCGTCGAGGACGCGAGCTTGAGATCGCTCGGATCACAATCCAGTCCACCACCCAGGATGTGACCTGCGTTTATGCTTTTCAGGGTCGAGGCCGCCTCCGCTACCGCGTTGTCGACGAGTACGACGGCGATTGCCTGCAGGGGCGCGTCCGACGCACCTCATCACTGCCTTTGACGCTTGGCGAGCTAACAGACTTCCTCTTGGGGGCATGGGATCTATTCCAGGTCCTGGAGATGAACTTCAGCCAGGGAGATAGCTCTCTCGACGACGCCCTTGCGTTCTTTCGCGGGGAATCGGCCTTCTACCCGGACTTCGACGCCCTTGTGCGGTCGCGGGTGAAGACATGGTGGACGGAGACTCGCGGCGAGCAATCCAAGGCTGATGACCGGCATGCTCAATGGATGGAGGTCATCATCCCCGCGGACCTGATCCGTGCCTACGAAGCCACCGATTACTGGGTAGAAGCTCCTGCCGGCAAAATGGTCCTAAAAATCGGCCAGCCGTTCGTTGGTATCGATGGAGTTCCCGGCCTCAACCGGCTGGCCATTGTTACGGCCTACAATCCGTTC
>CAZXVO010000282.1:3506-4406 GCA_964643835.1 uncultured Phenylobacterium sp.
CGTCGGACCCTGGGGGCCGCCCAGAATGCTGAAAGGCAAGCTCAGCTTATCGATGCGGTTGAGCGCGCAGGCTTGGAGTGGCTCCATGCCACTGGTGAGGACGCCAAGGGGGACTGGCCGCCCGAACCGAGCCTGGCGATACTCGGCCCTACAGACCTACAGCTTGATCGCTGGATGGAGGTGTTCGGGCAGAATGCCGTCGTAGTCGCCGAGTGCGGTGGCCTGGCCGCTTTGCGCCTACATCCCCATCACATCAAAAATCGAACTTCAGAAACCGGCGGAAATTGAAACCGGTCGAATATCGCAGGACGCCAGAAAGATACGCACCACTATAGGGTTTTGCAAAAAATGACGAATAAGTTGGAAGAAATGAAGTCCGCGCTTCACTCAGAATTGAGTGAATGGCTAGGGTTCGATATTCCAGAAGAAGGTAGCGAAGACTACGACACTTGGACTTCTAGAGCCAGTGAGATTGACGATATATCGTCCTTTCGCGATGTATACGGATATCTCCTAGAGGATGACGACCGGGCCGAGGAGTTTTTTGCCTCGTTCGGGATTAATGACTTCAGGCTGGTCATCTGACCCGTTTCGCTACGGGTTGGTCTCGGCTGCCAGGGCGACCTGAAACCACTCGGTTTCGCTGTCTCGTATCTATCTGACGCGGCTCATGTTTGGAGTTCCGCACTAAATCGCCATGGTGCGGAGGTCTGGAGATAATCCGCCGCTTCAGAGAGAAATCCGGCCATTTCCCGGCACGCGCAGTGCGGAGCCCGTTTGGGCAAACCCTGTAATATCACGGGATTTTCCGGCCTCGCCCAAGGCGCAGAGAGATTTGTGGCGAGGGGCGTTGGCGGTGAGAGAGGGATTCGAACCCTCGTTAGGCTTTCACCTAAACAC
>CAZXVO010000283.1:0-4374 GCA_964643835.1 uncultured Phenylobacterium sp.
GCGTAGCCCGGATCGCGCTCCAGGCCGATATAGCGGCGGCCCAGGCGGCGGGCGGCGGCGGCCGTGGTTCCGGTGCCGAAGAAGGGATCGAGGATGATGTCGCCCGGCTTGGTGGAGGCCAGGATCACCCGGTGCAGCAGGGCCTCGGGCTTCTGGGTCGGATGGGCCTTGGCGCCCGTCTCATCCTTCAGGCGCTCTTCGCCGGTGCAGAGCGGCAGGGTCCAGTCCGAGCGCATCTGCAGCTCGTCATTGGCCATCTTCATGGCGTCGTAGTTGAAGGTGTAGCGGCGCGCGCCCCGGCTCTTGGAGGCCCAGATCAGGGTCTCGTGGGCGTTGGTGAACCGGGTGCCCTTGAAGTTCGGCATCGGGTTGGACTTACGCCAGATGATATCGTTCAGGACCCAGAAGCCCTGGTCCTGCAGCGCCGTGCCGACCCGGAAGATGTTGTGGTAGCTGCCGATCACCCAGATCGCGCCGTCGTCCTTCAGGACGCGGCGGCACTCGGCCAGCCAGGCGCGGGTGAACTTGTCATAGGCCTCGAAGCTCTCGAACTGGTCCCAGTCGTCGTCGACCGCGTCGACCTTGGAGTTGTCGGGACGCAGCAGATCACCGCCCAGCTGCAGATTGTACGGCGGGTCCGCGAAGACCAGGTCGACCGACCGGTCCGGCAGCTTGCGCAGCGACTCGATGCAGTCGCCCAGAATGATGGTGTCGGGGGTAACGCCCATGTCCGCCTCACGAAGACCAGACCGGAATCCTGAATCTTCGTGGTGAAGCAGTGGTGAGCAAACGTGGTTAATCCGGGAAAGGATTCATTCTTTCCATGCGACCGATGCGCCGTGGGGGTGAACCTCGGCCAGGATCCGGGTCTCGCCGCCAGGCCAGAGGGACAGGCGAACCTCCATGACGGTCAGGTTTTCCGGCGACGGCTCCATACGCAGCCAGGCGAAGGGGGCCTCGGCCGTGGCGCGTGCGCCCAGGGCCTGGAGGGTGCGGGTCAGGGCCGCCTGGCTCTCCGCCGGCATGTATTGCCAGAAGACCGAGTGATAGAGGCAGGTCACCGCGCCGACGCGCGGCGTGGCCCGAGCTGAGGTCCAGGCCACGGCGTCGGCGATTTCCACCTCGACCTTCAACTCCAGCGCCAGCGCGATGGCCGCGCGGATGCGGGCGAGCCTTTCGAGCTGGTCTGGCCAGACATAGGCGAGCAGGCGGCGGCGCTCGGCGGGATCGCTCAGGTCGATGGGCCGGCGGTCGCAGGCGGCGCGTTCGATGACCCGGACCTGGGCGTCGACCGGCGGCGCGGGGCCTGTCCAGTCGGTGTCGAGCCGCACGCTCGCCGCCGCAGCGCCCCACTGCGCCTCGCCGAAGTCATAGTGGAAGCGGTCCCAGTTCAGGTTCAGCCCGGCGCTGGCGGCGATCTCGAAGGCGCGGATCGGCAGGCCGGTCTCGCGGGCGATGGTGAGAAAGCCCGGCGCCAGGCAGATGGCCCGCCGGACCTCATTGGTCTGGGGCTCGTGACCCAGGAAGTCCGCCAGCCGCTCGCGATGCTCGACCATCGCCGTCCGGGCGGCGCTCCAGGCGGCGGCGGGATCACCTGGCCGATCCATGGCCGGATAGGCGCTCGCAAGGTCCGGCGCCACGCCGTCCAGAACCAAGTCGTGCAGGCCGCCCACCAGGCGCAGGGCGACGGCGTCGTCGAAGGCCTTCTTCAGGTCCGCCTTGGACCAGGGGGCCAGCAGGTCGGCGACGGGCCCGCCGGCCTCAAGGTCGTGGGCCGCTGCGGTGAGCAGGGCGCCGTTGAACGGCGAGCCCAGCTTTTCACAGGCCTTGGCCTGGAGGTGCAGATTGCGGACGAGGTCTGGATTGGCGGTCATGGGACCAGAACGCGCCCGGTCCCTAGCCGGGTCAATCTTGATTCAGCAGATCAATTTGCGCCGCACCGCCCTCCAGCGCCGCGCGGATCGGCGCCCAGCCCTGGCGGTGGATGGGGCAGGGGCCGAGGGTGCGCAGGGCCTCCACATGGATCGGGGCGTGATAGCCCTTGTGGGCGGCGAAGCCGTAGCCGGGATAGAGGCTGTCGGCCTCGACCATCAGCCGGTCCCGCGCCGTCTTGGCCAGGATGGAGGCCGCCGCGATCGAGGCGCTGATGGCGTCGCCCTTGACCACCGTGCGGATGGGGCAGGGCAGGTCGAAGCGGTAGTTGCCGTCCACCAGGGCGAAGGCGGCGGGGATGGTCAGGGCCTCCACCGCTCGGCGCATGGCCAGGCCTGTGGCGCGCAGGATGTTGAGCTCGGCGATCTCCTCGACGCTGCCGAAGGCCACGCCCCAGGCGATGGCGACGGCCTTGATCTCGATCTCCAGGGCGTCGCGGGCCTTGGCGCTGAGCTTCTTGGAATCGTTCAGGCCGACCGGGATCCGCGCTGGATCCAGGATCACGGCGGCCGCCGACACCGGCCCGGCCCAGGGTCCGCGTCCGGCCTCGTCCACGCCGCAGACCGGGCCGGGATGCTCCAGCTCCAGCTCGTAGTGCGGCATCAGGCGCTCATCCGCCGGATCGGTTCATGCCGGTGGCAGGTGACCAGGTGGTCGTTCACGAAGCCGGTGGCCTGCATGAAGGCGTAGACGATCACCGGGCCGACGAACTTGAAGCCCTTGGCCTTCAGACCCTTGGACATGGCCTCGGCCACATTGGTCTGGGCCGGCACCTGGGAGATCTCGGTCCAGCGGTTCTGGATCACCCGGCCGTTGGTGTAGCTCCAAAGGAACTGGCTGAAGTCCTCGCCCGCGTCGCGCATGTCGCAATAGATCCGCGCGCTCTGGATGGCGGCGTCGATCTTGGCGTTGGAGCGGACAATGCCGGCGTCGGCCATCAGCCGGGCGCGGTCGGCCTCGTCAAAGCGGGCGACCTTCTCCGGATCGAAGTCGGCGAAGGCGGCGCGGAAAGCGTCGCGCTTGCGCAGAATGGTGATCCAGGCCAGGCCCGCCTGGAACCCGTCGAGCACCAGCTTCTCCCATAGGGCGCGGGAATCGTATTCCGGCACGCCCCATTCCGTGTCGTGATAGGCCTCGTAGAGGGCGTCGCCCTGCATGCCGCGCCAGGCGCATCGAGTCGGCTCTGTGCTCATGGGCCTGTTGTCGCGCGACCGGCGGTCCGAGAGCAAGACGGGAGGAGAACAAATGGGGTTCGAGGGCTTCGCGCTCAGCCGTGTCGATGTGGGCGAGGCGACGCTTCGGGTGCGCCATGGGGGCTCTGGCCCGCCGCTGTTGCTGCTGCACGGCTATCCGGAGACTCACATGATGTGGGGCAAGATCGCCGGCGACCTGGCCAAGGACTTCACGGTCATCGCTCCGGACCTGCGCGGCTATGGCGAGAGCACTGGGCCTGCGGCCACCAAGGACCACGAGACCTATTCCAAGCGCGCCATGGCCCGCGACGCCGTCGCCCTGATGCGCCACTTCGGCCATGAGCGGTTCATGCTGGCGGCCCACGATCGCGGCGGCCGGGTGGGGTATCGCCTGGCGCTGGATCATCCGGGCGTGCTGCAGAAGCTGTCGATCCTGGACATCATTCCCACGGCGGACGTCTGGAAGCGGGCCAACAAGGCGTTCGCGCTGGGCTACTGGCACTGGTCATTCCTGGCTCAGCCGGCGCCGTTCCCGGAGACCGCCATCGCCGGTAACGCCGAATGGTTCCTGTTCGAGGGCATGATGCGCGGCCAGACCCCACCCTTCGCCGACGACGCGTTCGAGGACTACAAGGCCGCCGCCCGGCGTCCGTCCGTCATCCACGCCATGTGCGAGGACTATCGCGCCGGGGCCTCCTACGACATCGCCGCCGATGAGGCTGACCGCGGCAAGAAGAAGATCGATTGCCCGGTGCAGATCCTGTGGGGCGGCAAGGGTGCGCTCGGGGCCTGGTACGACGTCCTGGGCCTTTGGCGGGAATGGGCCGACGACGTCACCGGCCAGGCCATCGACTGCGGCCACTTCATCCCGGAGGAGAAGCCGGTGGAAACCCTTGCGGCCTTGAGGGCCTTCTTCCTGGGATAGGTCGCCCTTGTCCGGACATGATTTCCGTGTCCAGCAGACGTGAAATGAGCTGAACTGCGATCATGACCGAGCCCCGGCCCCCGAAGAAAAGCGAAAGCCTGGAGATCCGGATCCCCTATCCGACTAAGCAGGCCTTCATGGCGCGCTGCCGGGACGAGGGGGTTTCGGCCAGTGAGGTGCTGCGCGGCCTGATCGAAGCCCAGCTCCTGCCGGCGCCGCGTCGGCGGTTGAAATGGGCGGCGGCGGCGCTGATCGGCCTGGCCCTGGGCGCGGTGGCCGCACCGTCGCTCGCCCTGGCGTCAAAGGGCCTGGGCGGCGACGCCG
>CAZXVO010000284.1:0-4367 GCA_964643835.1 uncultured Phenylobacterium sp.
CGCGGGAAGCGGTCGAACACCCCGTCGATCACCAGCACCGACAGGGTCTGCCAGATCGAGATCGGAATGGTCATGAAGCTGGTTGAGGTGAAGTTCTCCGCCCCGCCGTGGAAGTCGAGCACCCGCGGCTGGCCGGTTTCGAAATAGGCCGGGTGCATCTTCTCCTCACCGCCCACGTGGAACAGGATCGGAAGGCCCGCCTCCTGGGCGATCGCCCAGAGCGGGTCCAGCGCCACATGGCTGGGCGAATGACCCGGCGGATGGCGCGACGGCACGATCAGGCCCTTGCAGCCGAGCTCGATGGCCTCGCGGGCGATCCGGGGCGCGTCTTCGAAGTCGATCAGGGGCACATAGCCGGTGGCCAGCAGCCGTCGGTCCACCGAGCAGAAGTCCGCCATCATCCGGTTGTGGGCCCGCGCGCCCTCCAGGGCGAGTTCGACCTCGCCACGCTCCTCCAGCCCGAAATTGCCCAGGGCGGCGGTGGTGAAGACCAGCTGGCTGGTGAAGCCCAACAGGTCCAGCGCGCGCGGCCGGTCCTGGTTCCGGAAGGCGCCGAGCGCCTGGTAGTTCTTGCGGGTGAGCAGGTTGGTCTCATCGCCCGCCCTGAACTCCGGATCGTCATGCAGGGCCTTGGCCTGCTCAGCCCAGGGGGTGAGTTCGCGGCTCAGGCCCACGGCCTGCGCGAACGCCTCTCGTCGCTTCGGATCCACATAGGCGTTGATGGCGCCGGGCAGCTCCATCACATGGGAATCCGCGTCGTGGATCGTCTGTCCCTCGACATAAGCCATGGTCGTCCTCCCGCATGTCGTATTTTGCCGCCAGTTCGAACCCGTCTCGCCCCAGCGTCAAGGCGCAGGACTTCTTCGCCCGCCCGGCCCCGGTGGTCGCCGCCGACCTGATCGGCGTCAGCGTGACCGTGGACGGCGTCGGCGGGATCATCGTCGAGACCGAGGCCTATGACCGCGAGGACCCGGCCTCCCACGCCTTTGTGGGTCAGACGCCGCGCAATGCGGCGATGTTCGGGCCGGTGGGCCGGGCCTATGTCTACAGGTCCTACGGCATGCACTGGTGCCTGAACCTGGTCTGCGGCGACCAGCCGGGGGCCGCGGTGCTGATCCGGGCCGTGCAACCCCTCCACGGTCTGGAGATCATGGCCGAGCGGCGCGGCCTCGCCGATCCCCGCGCCCTGTGCAGCGGGCCGGGCAAGCTCTGCCAGGCGCTGGCGATCACCCGCGCCCATGATGGCCTGGATCTGGGAAGAGCGCCCTTCGCGCTCAGCGACCGGGCCGGCGGGGTCGAGATCGTCGCCGGTCCCCGCATCGGCATCACCAAGGGGGTCGAGACCCCCTGGCGGTTTGGCGCGGCCGGCTCACGCTATCTGAGCCGGCCGTTCCCGAAGTCCTAGAGCTGGGCCAGCATGTAGTCGGCCGCGGAGACCTTGAATTCGCCGGGCGCTTCCACGTTCAGCTCCTTCACCACGCCGTCGTCGACGACCATGGAATAGCGCTGCGAGCGCAGACCCAGGCCGAACTTGGAGGCGTCCATTTCCAGGCCGAGGGCCTTGGTGAAGTCCCCGGCCGGGTCGGCGATCATCAGGATGGTGTCCATCACGCCCTGGTTCTCGCCCCAGGCCTTCATGACAAAGGCGTCGTTGACCGACAGGCAGACGATGGCGTCCACGCCCTTGGCCTTCATCTCGCCAGCGTGCTCCTTGAAGCCTGGGACGTGCTTGGCCGAGCAGGTCGGGGTGAAGGCGCCGGGGACGGCGAAGAAGGCGACCTTCTTGCCGGCGAAGATCTCGTCGGTGCTCATCGGCTTGGGGCCTTCGGCCGTGCCGGCGATCAGTTGGGCGGCGGGCAGTTTGTCTCCGACCTTGATGGTCATGGGCGTCTCTCCGGAAGTTGCTGATGGTGAGATAACAGCGCTGGACGAAGCTTCAACGCCCAAAGCGGCCCGTTGGCCTTGAAAGCACCGCAAGCCGGGACAATTCTCTGGTGATGGACGACGCAGCCTTCCTCACCGGCCAGTTGCTGATCGCCATGCCCGGCATCGGCGATCCCCGCTTCGAGCGCGCGCTGATCTATGTCTGCGCCCACGACCAGGAGCACGCCATGGGCCTGGCGGTGAACCGGCCGGTCGAGGGCCTGACCCTGCCCGACCTCCTGCGTCGCCTGGACATCGACACGGTCATCGCGGCGCCGGAGAACCTGGTGCTGATGGGTGGCCCGGTCCAACGCGAGCGCGGCTTCGTGCTGCACACTGACGACTACGCCTCGGCCGACGGCACGGTGCCGATTGTCGAGGGCGTGGCGCTGACCGCCACCCGCGACGCCCTGGAGGCCCTGGCCGGCCGCAAGGCCCAGCCGCCCCGCCGCGCCGTCCTGGCCCTTGGCTACGCCGGTTGGGGCGCCGGCCAGCTCGAACAGGAACTTCGCGAGAATGTCTGGCTGACCGTGGAGCCCGATGAGGCCCTGCTGTTCGGCGACGACCACGCACACAAATGGTCCCAGGCCCTGGCCAAGCTCGGGATCGACCCCAGCCTTCTGACGACGACGGCCGGACGGGCCTGAGCCCTCAGCCCCGCGCCTTCACCGGCGCCGCGCCGTCCACATAGCTTTCGTTGAGATAGACCTCGGCCTCCTGCGGGGACAGGGCGGGCGCATAGCCGAAGCCCTGGCCGTAGTCGCAGCCCAGCGACAGCAGTTGGCGGGCCATGCCGGCGTTCTCGACGCCCTCGGCCACCACCTCCAGCGACAGGTCCTGGCCGAGCTTGACGACCGAGGAGACGATCTTGGCCGAGCCCTCGTTGGTGGCCATGGTGCGCACGAAGTAGCGGTCGATCTTCAGGGTGTCGAAGGGCAGGCGCGTCAGGTAGCTCAGCGACGAGAAACCGGTGCCGAAATCGTCGAGGGCCAGGGCCGCGCCCGCGGCCCGCAGCTCGCCCAGGATCACCGCAGCCCGGTCGGGGTCGCGCATGACGTCGCCTTCGGTGACTTCCAGCTTCAGGGCGCCCGGCGGCAGGCCCGTCTCATGCCGGATGCGCTTCACGTCGGCCACCAGGTCCGGCCGGTCGATCTCGCCGGTCGACAGGTTCACCGCCACGGTCAGCTCGCCGGCCGCCCGGTGATTGCGCCGCCAGATGGCCAGCTGCAGGGCGGCCTCGCGCATCATCATCGCGCCGACCTCGCTCATCAGGCCCATCTCTTCGCAGAGCGGCAGGAACTGGTCGGGGTTCAACAGGCCCCGGCGCGGGTGGCGCCAGCGGACCAGAGCCTCAAAGCCGGACAGCGCCCCGGTCGAGAGCCGCACGATGGGCTGGTAGAAGGGGGTCAGCTCGCCGCGGCCGATGGCGCCGCGCAGGTCGCTTTCCATGGCCAGGCGCGACAGGCCGTCGCTCTCCATGGTCCGGCCATAGGCCGCGGCCCCGCCGCGCCCGCCGCTCTTGGCGGCCTCCACGGCCAGTTCCGCCCGGCGTAGCAGTTCGGCCGCTTCCGGCGCGTCAATGCCGCCCTGGGCCTCCACGGCGCCGATGGACAGGGTCGGATGGATGTCGAAGCCCGCAATCCGCAGGGGCTGCTCCAGGGCGCCGCGCAGGATATCGGCGGCGCTCACCCGGCTGGCCGGGACCAGCACGGCGAACTCGTCCTCGCCCACCCGGGCCATCAGGGCCCCCGGCGGGAAGGCGGCGGCCAGGCGCGAGCCCAACGCGGCCAGCACCAGGTCGGCGCGTTCGTGGCCCAGCGCCTCGTTCAGCCGGCGCAGGCGGTCCAGGTCGGCGACCACCAGTTCATGCGCCCCGGGGCTTTGCAGCCGCTCGCGGGCGCGGGTGACGAAACTCTTGCGGTCCAGCAGGCCGGTCAGGTTGTCCTGATCGGAGGCGGCGAACTTGGTCTCCGGCGCAATCACCCCGGCGGCGCGGACACCCTCCTCAAGCCAGACCCCGCGCCAGATGCATATGCCGGCGCCGCGCATGCGCAGGCGGACCGCGATCTCACTGCCGGGGGGCTGGACGCGCAGGATGTCTTCGGCGAAGGCGCGGTCCTGGGGCATGGCCAGGGCGCGCATGGCGGCGGACGAGCATTCGGGGGCGAGCGGTCCCAGGCCCAGGGCGCGCGAAGCTCCGGTGACACGCAGCCGATCACGCTCCGGCTCCCAGAGCCAGAGAGCGACGTCCGCGGCCCCCAACGCCTCAAGCGTCGTGGTGGCGTCCCAGATCCAACGGTCGTTCGCCATCGCCTCGACTAATCCGACCCTTCACCCGCTGGCGCGCGAGCGCAGGTCCTAGACCGATACTCCGAAGTCCGGCCCCTCATGGACACGCAGCGTCGAGATGAGACCGAACAGGACATGATCTCGCCAGACGCCGT
>CAZXVO010000285.1:0-4330 GCA_964643835.1 uncultured Phenylobacterium sp.
ACTGTCACCCATCTATCCGGGCTGTTCTGTCACCACTCTATCCGGGCTGCACAGCTCCGCGCCAGCTCCCCCAGAGGGGGAGCAGCGTAAGACCTCATCCGCAAGGATCCGCGCCCGGCGCGGCCCCCAGGTACAGCCCGTTGAACAGCAGCTTGAAGGCCGCGTGGGATTGGCCGCGCTGGTTCACTTCCGGGCCCATCAGGAACAGGTGGCCCTTGCCGACGCAGGCGTCGACGACGGCGGTGGTTCCTTCCAGGCGCTCCTGGCCGAAGGCCCAGCCGCTCATCAGCGGGGTCTTGGAGGCGAAGACGGCCACCGGCTTGATCCCCTTGGCGGCGGGGTCGATGCGGAACACCGGACTGGAATCGAAGAACACAGGGGTGTCGGCCTCCATGCCCCAGGCCAGGGGCGCCTGCGTGTTGACGCGGGCGCTGACCACCGAGCCAGGGATGTAGAACTTCGTGCCTGGCAGGGGTTTGACCGTGCCGTCGACGATCTCGGTCAGCGGATTGGTCACGGGCGCCTTGACCATGTCGGCGACGCCGGTGGACTCGCCCACCGCCACCACCGCGCCGCCGGCCTTCAGGAAGGCGGCGATCTGCGGGCCGGTCTTTTCCGCGGTGATGGCGCCGAGCCATGACCGGTACTGGGCCGGAATGTCCTGAGACTTCGGCTGGCCGGGGCCGCGACGGCGGCGCTCGATCCCTTGGGCCTCGACGCCCAGGCCCTCGGGCAGGACCAGGACGTCGAAGTCCTTGGCCAGTTTTCCGGCGTCCAGGCGCTGGGGATAGACCACGGTGTAGGGGAACTCGAACTGCTCCAGGAGCCAGCGGGTCCAGCCCGAAGGCATGGAGCCGCCATAGACGTCGGCCAGGGCGATGCGCGGGGTCTTAACCTGGACCAGCCGGGCCGTGGGCGCGGAGCTTTGCGCATAGGCCGGGACGCCCAGTTGGGCGGCGGCGGTCTCGACCAGGGCCTTGGCCTTGGGCGTGGCGGGGATCCACAGGGCGCCGGTCCCCAGGTCCTGGCCTTCGGCGCTCGCGGCGCCATCGACCCAGTAGACCTTCTGGCCGGCCTTGGTCAGGCGGTTGGCCAGGATGAAGCTGTCATTGAGCCGGTGGCTGACCAGCCAGCCGGCGGCGCCAGAGCCCGCCACCTTGGCCGCGGGGGGGGCGATCAGGTCGTTCATGGGCGTGAACGGGCCGGAGACGCCCTCCAGCACCCGGTCGAACTTCACCCCCATCTGGAAGGCCAGGGTGTAGCCGGTGGTGTCATAGGGCCGGACCGGCGGGCCGCCGGGATATTCGAAGTCCTGCGGGTGGTCCTGAGGCTCGAACATGTCGAGCACTTGGGGCCGGTAGGCTTGGGCCGTCAGCACCACAAAGGAGCCGGCCGGATAGGTCTTGCCCCCGGCCTGGAAGGGGGCGTCGGCCTTTTGGACCGTGACCCCGGTCTTGATCAGGGCGTTCAGGAACTTCACAGCCGTGGGGAAGTCGGCCTGGTCGGCGGGGATGACATAGGCCCGCGCATCGCGCTTGGCCGGGTCGCGCAGCACCTGGGCGTAGAGAGCCGGATCAATGCCCCCTTGCGGCGGGACAGGCTTGCCCTTGGCGGCGGCTTCCAGGCGCTCGATGTCGTGGCTGGTGACTGTCCAGCTGTCGGTGGAGCCGGCGGCGATCTGGTTGGCGCCCATCTTCCAGATGTTGAACAGCAGCCGCTCGCGGTTGCGGCTGGCGTAGTCCAGCAGACTGCGGTTCATCGACAGGGAGTAGTCGATGGACTGGCTCAAATGCCAGGTCTGGGGCGCGACCGGCGAGGGCAGGTCGTTGCGGGGCAGCTGGTTCCTGGCCACCAGGGGCAGGGGCATGGGTGTCGGGTTGCCGATGATCTCGGTCAGGATGCCGATGGCGTTGTGGAAGTAGGAAATGGTCCGCAGCGAGCCGTTGAACCAGGTGGAATAGGTCGCCCCGCTGCGCATGGTCGAGCCGGGCTTGCCCTCGGCCACCAGGCGGCTGTGCATGGCCGCGCCCGCCTCGCTGAGCTCGGTCATGATCAGCGGGTCGTAGTTGTAGTTGAAGGGGTCGCGGAAGGGCGGCATGAACACCACCGAGCCGGACGGGCCGGTCTGGTGGTGGTTGTAGACGATCTGCGGAAACCACTGTCGAAACAGCACCTTGTTGATGTTGGTGCTCTCGGCCTGGGCCGACATGTAGAAGTCGCGGTTGTTATCGTGGCCGATGTACTTGTGGTACAGCTGCGGGGTCTGGGCGCGGGGATCAGGGATGGTCGAGGCGCCCGCGACCCGCTGTTTCGGGTCCGGATTGCGCATGTACCAGTCGGCCAGCAGGTCCTGGCCGTCGGGGTTGACCTGGGCGAACAGGATGACCGTGTCGTCGAGGATGCGCAGCCACTCGGCGTCGTTGTCGGTGACGGCCTTGTAGACCGCCAGCATCAGGGCCTGGGCGGGCTCAACCTCTGAGGCATGCAGGCCGCCGTCGATCCAGACCACGGCCTTGCCTTGGGATGACAGCTTGCGGGCCTCGGCCTCGCTGACCTCGCCCTTGGCGAGCTTGGCGGCGATGTCGCGATAGCGGTCCAGGGCCTTCAGGTTCTCCGGAGAGGAGACCACCATCATGTACTGGGGCCGCCCCTCGGAGGTCTTGCCGATCTCGACCAGCTGAGCGCGGTCGGACTGGGCGTCGAGGGTCTTCCAATAAGTCTGCAGCTGGCGATAGCTGGCCAGGAAGTAGTCCTCGCCCAAGTCATGGCCCAGGGCCTGCTTCGGCGTGGTGACCGCGGCGGCGTCCGCCAGCGGCGCGGCGGCGGCGAAGGCGGGCAGGGCGAGAGACAGGGCGACATTGGCCACAGCGGCCAGGAGCAGCATCTTGCGCAAGGGCGGACTCCGGAAAGGAAGCCGTCCAGATGCGGGCGCATCGTCCGCCAAGGCAAGGATATTACGCGGGTATTCGAAGGGATCTCACCGGGCTTCGACCTGCTGCGCGAAACCCGCTAAACACCGCCCGTGCGCACGGCGATCACCCATCTGACCCTGACGGATTTCCGTTCCTATGAGCGGGCCGAGATTGCGCTCACGGGCGCCCCGGTATGGCTGGTAGGGCCGAACGGGGCCGGTAAGACCAACCTCCTTGAGGCGCTCAGCCTGCTCACCCCCGGGCGTGGCCTGCGCGGGGCGGCGCAGGTGGAGCTGGGGCGCCGGCAGCCGGGCGAGCGGACGGGGCGGGCCTGGGCGGTGGCTGCGGTCGTCGACCAGGACGGGGAGCCGACGCGGCTGGGCACGGGGGTCGAGAGCACTGGCGCGGCGCGGCGCGTGGTGCGGCAGGAGGGCGAGACCGTGCCGCCGGGCCGGCTGGCCGACCATCAGCGCCAGGTCTGGCTGACCCCGGCCCAGGACCGGCTGTTCCTGGAGGGCGCGGGCGATCGCCGCCGCTTCTTCGACCGGCTGGTGTTCGCCGCCGAGCCGACCCATGCGGCCCATGCCAGCGCCTATGAGAAATCCATGCGCGAGCGGTTGCGCCTGCTGACCGATGGCCCGGCCGATGCGGCCTGGCTGACGGCTTTGGAGGCGCGGATGGCCGAGGCCGGGACGCTGATGGCCAATGCGCGGGCGCGCACCCTGGCCGCCCTCCAGGCGGAGATCGACAGCCGGGGCGAGCGGCCGTTTCCGCAGGCCCGCATGACGCTGACCGGCGACTGGGAACGGATGGCCGCCGAGGGCCTGGAGTTCGCTGAAATCGAGGGCCGGCTGGCCCGGGCGCTGGCCTCGGCGCGGGAGCGCGACGCCGCTGCGGGACGCTCCCTGACCGGCCCCCATCGGGGCGATCTGGAGGTGATCCACGCCGAAAAGGACCGTCCCGCCGCCGAATGCTCCACAGGCGAGCAGAAAGCCCTGATTTTGAACCTTGTTTTGGCCCAAGGCGCGCGTCTTTCGCGTGCAGAATCAGCGCCAAACCCTATATTGCTGTTGGACGAAGTCGCAGCGCATCTGGACCGCCGCAGGCGGGCCGCACTGTTCGACGAAATCGAGGCGCTCGGGCTCCAGGCCTTCCTGACCGGCACGGACGAGCACCTGTTCGAGGATTTGAAAGGTCGCGCCCAAGGCGTCCGTGTGGACGGCCAGGCCCTGACCATGCTGGACGGCGAATGAGCGAAGAACACGAGACGAGCGGCGCGGCGGAATACGGCGCGGACTCCATCAAGGTGCTGAAGGGTCTGGACGCGGTGCGTAAGCGCCCGGGCATGTACATCGGCGACACGGACGACGGCTCGGGCCTGCACCACATGGTCTATGAGGTGGTGGACAACGCCATCG
>CAZXVO010000286.1:0-4310 GCA_964643835.1 uncultured Phenylobacterium sp.
TCGCTCCACATGGTCTGGATGGAGTCGATGACCACCAGGTTGAACTTGTCGCGCTTCAGGCCATCGAGGATTTCGCGCAGCGAGGTCTCCGCCGCCAGCTTCACCGGGGCGTCCGCCAGGCCCATGCGCTGGGCGCGTCCGCGGACCTGCTCCACGGCTTCCTCGCCGGAGATATAGGCGCACTTCACGCCCCGGCGGGCCGCCCAGGCCACCACCTGCAGCAGCAGGGTCGACTTGCCCACCCCAGGATCGCCGCCCAGCAGGATGGCCGAGCCCGGCACGACACCGCCGCCGCAAACGCGGTCGAACTCGTCCACGCCGGTGATGATCCGCGGCGGGGCGGGGGTCTCTTCCTCCAGGGTGCGGAAATCCAGGCCCCGCGCGCGGCTGGCCCGACTGGGCGCCAGGGCGCCGGGGGGGCGCGACTGCACCTCCTCGACCAGGGAGTTCCCGGCGTTGCAGGCCGGGCATTGGCCCGCCCAGTTGGTCTGGGCCGCGCCGCAGGCCTGGCAGACATAGACGGCGCCGTCGCGGGCCATGCGGACTCCTGATTCGGTGAGGCCCAGAGCTTACCCTTCTTCGGGCGCCTGTTTGCCTCATCCGCGCGTTTGATTAGGCTCGCGCAAGTGGGGTGAGGAGGCCGGCCGTTCAAGCCGGATCTGCGATGGAAGATCAGGGTGCGACAACGCGGGCGCCGTTGGGCGGTCGGATCTACTGGGCGGGCCTGGCGGGCCTTGTCGTCCTGATCCTGCTGGTCGGGACCTTCGTCGCCGGCCGTCATGCCGCCAAGCCCGCGACGGAGCTGCGGGGCCGCGAAGGCGTCGATATTGAAAAGCTCCAGGCCGCGACCAAGAGCCTGGACGCCGCCGCCCAGTCCATGAAGGGCAAGACGGTGCTGTCCGCCGACGCCCTTGAGGCCTATCTGCCCGCCACAGTGAACGGCCTGGCCCGCGTCAGCCTCAGCCGCGAGCAGCCGGAGGGTGACGACCTGTCCGGCCCCACGGTTCGGGCCGACTATGCGGATTCCGGCCAGAGTATCAGCCTGTCCGTCACCGACTTGGGTGCGGCCGGCGCCCTGGCGGCCCTGGCCGGCGCCTTCAATGTCGAATCAGGCGGCGAGCGCGACGGCCGCCTCGAGAAGGTGGGCAAGGTCGACGGGCGCATGACCGCCGAGAGCTGGGAGCCCGCGGCGCGGAAGGCTGAATATTCCGTCATGGTGGCCGACCGGTTCATGGTCCACGCCCAGGCCGAAGGGCTCAGCATGGAGGCTGTGCGCAAGGCCGCCGCCCTGGTGGACTATGACAAGCTGCAGGCCGCAGCCCGCTAGAGCGTTTCCCGATAAGTGTGAAACGGTTATCGGATTGAGAAATGCTCTAAGCCCATAGACTAGCTTCCCCCGAGATAGACCCGCTCAGCGCGCTCGCTGATCCGCACCAGGCACTCGTGCGCCACTGTGCCGGAGGCGGTGGCGAGGTCGTCGATGGGCGCGTTAGGCCCCATCAGCTCCACCATCTGCCCTGGCCGGGCTGGCGCATCGCCGATGTCGAGGACGATCAGGTCCATATTGATGATCAGGAAGGGCCGTGCGGCGCCGGCGAACCAGCCCTTGCCGCCGGCCTTGCCGGCCCGGATCAGGCCGTCGGCATAGCCCGCGGCGACCACGGCGACACGGGTCGGCGTCTCGATCACCAGGCCATCGCCATAGCCAAGGGTCTCGCCGGGCGCGATCACCCGCACATCCAGGATCGGCGCCTCAAAGGTCGCCACCTGCTTCAGGGCCGGATGGGTAACCTCGAACGGGCCGCCGCCATAGAGGCTGACCCCGGGCCGCACCAGATCGAACCGGTAGGGCGCGCCCAGGAAGATGCCGGCCGAGGCCGCAAGGCTCGCCTGGGCCTCGGGGAAGAGCGCCCGCAGGGGCTCGAACGCCGCCAACTGGCTCGCGCTGCGCGGGCTCGACGGGTCGGTCGCCGTACCCAGGTGGCTCATCACCAGCTCGACATCGAGGCCGCGCAGCCGATCAGGGGACTGGGCCAGGGCGCGCGTGTCCGCGGCGGTCATCCCTTGGCGGTTCATGCCGGTGTCGAGATGCAGGCCCACCTTCAACGGCCGGGACGCCTGGGCGGCGTAGAGGCCGGCGGCCTCTACCTGGGGCAGGCTGGTCAGCACGGGGGTCAGGTCGGCGCCGGCCAAGGTCTCGGCCGAGCCGGGCGGCAGGCCGTCGAGCACCAGGATGCGGGCGGGGCGCTCCGACCCCAGCTCAGCCCGCAGCAGGACGCCCTCGCTGACGCGGGCCACAAAGAAGCTGCGCGCCCCCTCTGCCCACAGCCGGCGCGCCACCGGGCCCGCTCCCAGGCCATAGGCGTCGCCCTTCAGCACCGGGGCGGCCTCGACGCCGCCGGCCTCAGCCTTGAGGACGCGATAGTTGTGCGCCAGCGCCTCGAGATCGATGGTCAGGCGCGCGGAGGAGGGGAGAGCCATGCCCGCCTGTTAGCGCAGCCCAGCTTCCGACGTAAGGGCCAGAGCCGCCCGAGGGTCAGTGCTGCTCGTAGCGGCTGTGATCGCGGGCCAGATTACCGAACTTGGTCAGGTCGGAATTGAACGACAGCTTCACCGTGCCGATGGGGCCGTGACGCTGCTTGCCGATGATGACTTCGGCGACGCCCGCCACCTGGTCCATCTGTTCCTGCCACGCCAAGTGCTCCGGCGTGCCCTCGCGGGGCTCGGCGCGGCCCAGATAGTATTCCTCGCGGTAGATGAACATGACCATGTCGGCGTCCTGTTCGATCGAGCCGGATTCCCGCAGGTCGGACAGCTGAGGCTTCTTGTCCTCACGGTTCTCCACCTGGCGCGACAGCTGCGACAGGGCGATGACCGGCACCGAAAGTTCCTTGGCCAAGGCCTTGAGGCCCTGGGTGATCATGCTGACTTCCTGAACCCGGTTGTCGCTCTTGCCCTCGCCGCCGGTGACCAGCTGCAGGTAGTCGACAAAGATGGCGTCCAGGCCATGCAGGCGCTTCAGGCGCCGCGCCCGGGCGGTGAGCTTGGCCAGGGTGATGCCGCCGGTGGCGTCGATGAACAGCGGCGCTTCCTGGATCTCCAGGGCCGCGTCGCGGATCCGGCCGAACTCGACGGCGTCAATCTCGCCCTTACGCAGGCGGTCGCCCGAGACGCCGGAGACTTCCGCCAGGAGGCGCAGGGCCAGCTGTTCGGCGGACATTTCGAGCGTGAAGTAGGCTACCACACCGCCCGAGACGGTCTTGCGCGTACCGTCCGGCTGCGGTTCCCAGGCATAGTGCCGAGCAATGTCGAAGGCGATGTTACAGGCCAGCGAGGTCTTCCCCATCGACGGACGCGCCGCCAGGATCACCAGGTCGGACCCGTGCAGGCCGCCGATCTTCTGGTCGAGGTCGATCAGGCCGGTGGAGATGCCGGCCAGGCCGCCCTCGCGACTGTGGGCCTCCGCCGCCATGGTCACCGCGCCGTGCAGGGCGTCGGCGAAGCTGACGAAGCCCTGCGAGGTCGTGCCGGACTCGGCCAGGGCGTAGAGCTGCTGTTCGGCGGACTCAATCTGGTCGCGGGCCGAACGGTCCTCTTCGGGCGCCGCCGCGGTCGTGGCGATATCCCCGCCAATCCGGATCAGGTCGCGGCGCAGGGCCAGGTCATAGATGACCCGCGAATAGTCGGGCGCGTTCGCCGCCGGGGGCGCGCGGTCCACGAGGTCGGCGAGATAGCGAACCCCACCAAGTTCGTCGAAGGCCGGGTCGCGGCTGAACTGCTCAGCCAGCAAGATGGGCTCGGCCAGCTGACCCTTGCGGATATGGGTCTCGATGGCCTGGAACAGGCGCTGGTGGAAGGGCTCGTAGAAGTGCCGGCTTTGCAGGAAGTCGCCGAGCCGCTCGAAGGCGGCGTTATCGTACAGGACCGCGCCCAGCAGGGCCTGCTCGGCCTCGATGTTGGCGGGAGCGTGCGGGATGTCCGTGTCGTTGTGCGCGGGACGGAGATCGAGGGCGGGAACCAGAGCCATGAGGTTACCGATATCTTAACGCGACGGGCCAAGGCACTGCGGCGAGAGGTCCTTCAACAGGTTTCCGACCAGCCTGTGGAGAACGTCGCGCGGGGCTGGAGGCGAGGTCTACCTAGACCCCGTCTGCGCCAGAACCGGACGTCCTACCCAGGCCGGAAAAGACGAACGGCGCCGGGCTGAAGCCCCCCGCCCCCCCAAGTCCCTCGCATCCCCTCAGGCGCAGGCGCGTAACACATTTATGCCACGCCGCCGTACACGAACCGCCCCCCCAAGCCCAATGGCC
>CAZXVO010000287.1:0-1163 GCA_964643835.1 uncultured Phenylobacterium sp.
CCAGCTCGCGCAGGTGCTTGGCCGAGCGGGCGGCGACGCAGTCGGGGAACTCGGCGAGGGTCCCGGTGCGGCGCAGGTGGCAGTTCTTGATCTCCAGCCAGCAGTCTGGGCCGTCGGCGCCCTGCAGCAGGAAGTCCACGCGGCTGGCCTCGCCGTAACGGACCTCGCGGCGATGGATGGCGTAGCCGGTCAGTTCCGGAATGGCGTCGGCGGCCAGGGCCTCGGCGACCAGGCGGTTGGGGGCGAGGGTGTTGATGCCCACGAGGCCGCCGTCCACCTCAACCAGCTCCAGCGTGTGGGCGAGCTTGCGTTTGGGGTTGTCGGAGGTGGAGATCCAGCAGGGCAGGCCGGGCATGTTGAGGCCCAGCATCGCGCCCGGGTTGGGGCAGTGGGTGGTGAGCTCCGTCCCGTCCTCCAGCACCACGTCGGCGAAGAAGCGCTTATAGCGGCTGACCAGCTGGGCGCGGATGAGCGGTTGCGGGAAGTCCATCGAGAGGGCAAGTCCTGGGGCGAGACCAGAGGCATGTAGGCGGAGACGGAAGCTATGGGTAGTCCGACGGGCGGGGATGTGGTGACGGCGGCGGTGCTGATCATCGGCGACGAGATCCTGTCGGGGCGGACCCAGGACACCAACCTGCGCGACATCGCCCGATACCTGGGCGTCCACGGCGTGGACCTGGCCGAGGCGCGCACGGTGCCGGACGTGATGGAAGAGATCATCGCGGCCCTGAATGCGCTGCGCGACCGCTACGACTATGTGATCACCACCGGCGGGATCGGGCCGACCCACGATGACATCACCGCCGATGCGGTGGCGGCGGCCTTTGGCGTCGAGCTGTACGAGCACCCTGAGATCCTGGGCATGATGACGGCGCGCTGGGGCGACCAGCTGAACGCCGCGCGCCGGCGGATGGCCCGCGTGCCGGTGGGCGGCGACCTGGTGAAGAACCCGGTCCAGGGCCCGCCCGGCTTCACCATCGGCAATGTCTTCGTCCTGGCCGGCGTGCCGCAGATCATGCGCGGCATGCTGGAGGACGTGGGTCACCGCCTCAAGGGCGGGGCGGTGGTGTTGAGCCGTACGGTGCGCGTGGAAGGCTCCGGCGAAGGCGTCATCGCCGCCAGCCTCAAGGCCGCGGGCCTGGACAGCACCTACACCGGCCAGG
>CAZXVO010000287.1:1173-4293 GCA_964643835.1 uncultured Phenylobacterium sp.
GCGGCATGCTGGAGGATGTGGGCCCGCGCCTGCGCTCCGGCGCGGTGGTGCTGACCGCGACCGTGCGGGTGGAAGGCTCTGGCGAGGGCGCGATGGCTGCGCCGCTGGAGGCTGTCGCCAGGGCCCACCCGACCATGAGCCTGGGCAGCTATCCCTTCTTCGGCGACGGGATCTATGGCTCCAACCTGGTGCTACGGGGCCGAGATCCGGAGGAGCTGGCGGCGACGGTGATCGAGCTGATCGCGGCGCTGGAGGCGGCCGGGGTCGGCGGCGCGCGGGAAGTGGCCAGCGCCTGAGGCGCTAGACCGCACCCAATCGGGTAACGTGGGTTCGCGACACCTGTGGCGCCAATTGTGCAACCGTGGTGAACTAGCCGCTAATTCGACCCGGAATGATCCGTGTCGAGAATGGCTTGGGGGAGCTGTTCGGGCCGCATGAAGCCGCTGTTCTACGAGAATCCGGTTGCTCTGCATCCGCAGACGCTGGCGGGCGCCGCCTTGGCGGATCCGCTCGACTATGGATTCGCGCGCGACACCAACATCATCCCGATCAGCCTGAACGAGATCCCGCTGGCGGCCCAGGCCTATCCGGTGGCCTTCACCATCGACGGCGGCGTGCGGCCGGTGGCGGTGGTCGGCGTGCGCGACGACGAGAACCTGTTCGTCGATCCCCGCGGCCGCTGGGCGGACAACGCCTATGTGCCGGCCTATGTGCGGCGCTATCCCTTCATCCTGGGCGAACAGGACGGCGGCGAGTTCGTCACCCTGTGCATCGACCATTGTCCGCGGGTGCTGGTCACCGAGGGGCGCGGCAAGGCGCTGTTCCAGGGCGAGGAGCCCACGGGCCTGGTCAAGCGGGCCTTCGAGTTCTGCCAGTCCTATCGCGCGATGGAGGCCGCGACCGGCCCCTTCATCGAGGCGCTGATCGAGCACGACCTGCTGGATGCGCGGGTGGCGACCATCGCGATGCCGGACGGCGGCGAGGTCCGGCTGGCGGGGTTTGCGACCCTGGACGAGGCGCGCCTGCGCACCCTGTCCGACGAGGCCTTCCTCGAGTTCCGCCGCAAGGGCTGGCTGAAGGCGATCTACGCCCAGCTGCAGTCGACCTTGAACTGGAACCTGCTGGCCGACCGGCTGGTCAGCGCCAAGGTCTAGCGCAGCGCGGCGAGCAGGTCGGTGCTGAGTTCCTTCCTGCAGACCACGAGGTCGGGCAGGTAGGGGTCTTCGCAGTTATAGACGAGCGGTGAGCCGTCGAGGCGCGAGACGTGCAGGCCGGCGGCTTGGGCGACGGCGACGGGGGCGCAGCTGTCCCACTCGTACTGGCCGCCCGAGTGGACATAGGCGTGGGCCTCGCCACGGACCACGGCCATGGTCTTGGCGCCCGCAGAGCCCATGCCGACCAGTTCAGCGCCAAGGGCCTTGGCGGCGCGTTCGGCCTCTTGCGGCGGGCGGGTGCGGCTGACCAGGATCTTCAAGGCGCCGGGGCAGGGGCCGAGCTCTGCGGCGTCGGTGCAGTAGGCGACGCCGAGGTCCGGCTGGGCCACCGCGCCGATGGCGGCGACACCGTCGATGGCCAGGGCCACATGCACGGCCCAGTCGGGGCGAGCTTCCGAGTACTCCCGCGTGCCATCCAGCGGATCGACGATCCAGACCCGCGACTTGGCCAGGCGCGCCGGGTCAGCCGCACCTTCTTCGGACAGCACGCCGTCCTCGGGCCGCTGGTGAGCCAGGGCCTGGACCAGGAACTGGTGGGCGACCGCGTCGCCCGCCGCGCCCAGGGCCTTGCCGTCCACCAGGCCGGACTGGCGCAGGGTGATCAGCAGCTGGCCCGCGGTCTCGGCGAGCTTGAGGGCCAGTTGAGCGTCGGTCATTGGGCGTCTTTCGAAAGCCAGGCGGTGATGGACTCTGCCGCCTCTTCCGGCGTCACGGCCGTAGTGTCCAGCCGGATTTCGGGGGCTTCGGGCGCCTCATAGGGGCTGTCGATGCCGGTGAAGTTCTTGAGCTCGCCGGCCCTGGCCTTCTTGTAGAGGCCCTTGACGTCACGCTTCTCGGCCTCGGCCAGGGGGGTGTCGACGTGAACCTCGATGAATTCGCCCGGCGCCATCAGGTCGCGGGCCATCCGCCGCTCGGCCCGGAAGGGCGAGATGAAGGACACCAGCACGATCAGGCCGGCGTCGGCCATCAGCTTGGCCACCTCGGCGACGCGGCGGATGTTCTCGACGCGGTCCTCGTCGGTGAAGCCTAAGTCGCGGTTGAGGCCATGGCGGACATTGTCGCCGTCGAGGATGTAGGTGTGGCGGCCCTCGGCGAACAGCTTCTTGTCCACCAGGTTGGCGATGGTGGACTTGCCCGCGCCCGACAGGCCGGTGAACCAGACCACGCGGCCCTTCTGGCCCTTCTGGGCGGCACGCGCCTTGCGGTCGATGTCCAACGCCTGCCAGTGGATGTTCTGACTGCGCCGCAGGGCGAAGTGCAGCATGCCGGCGGCGACCGTGCGGTTGGTCATCCGGTCGATGAGGATATAGCCGCCCAGGTCGCGGTTCTCCTCGTACGGGTCGAAGGCGATGGCCGCGTCGAGGGAGAGGTTGCAGACCCCGATCTCGTTGAGCTCCAGGCGCTTGGCGGCCAGGTGCTCGAGGGTGTTCACATTGACCTTGTACTTGGGCTCGGTGATCGAGGCGCCGACCGTGCGGGTCCCGATCTTCAGCAGGTAGGGCCGGCCCGGCAGCATGGGCTCGTCGTCCATCCAGACCAGGGTGGTCTCGAACTGGTCGGCGACGGCGGGCGGGGCGTCGGCGACCGAGATCACGTCACCCCGCGAGATGTCGATCTCGTCGGTCAGGGTCAGGGTCACCGACTGGCCGGCGACGGCCTGCGGCAGATCCTGGCGGAAGGTGACGATGCGCTCGACGGTGCTTTCGCGGCCCGAGGGCAGGGCCTTGATCCTGTCGCCGGGCTTGATGGACCCGGACGAGATCAGGCCGGAGAAGCCGCGGAAGTCGAGGTTGGGGCGGTTGACCCACTGGACCGGCATGCGGAACGGCTTGTCGCGCAGGTCGTCTTCGACCGGCAGGGTCTCCAGCAGGGCCATCAGGGGCGGGCCCGAATACCAGGGCGCGGC
>CAZXVO010000288.1:0-4272 GCA_964643835.1 uncultured Phenylobacterium sp.
CCCGCCCCGGCCAGCGCCCAGGCCCGGGGCGCGCTCGGCCTCGCCACCCCCACGGCGGCCGTCGCCGTGGCCCTGGTGGTCCTGCAGCGGCAGGTGGAGCAGGACGCCCTGCGGCGCGGGCTGATCGAGGCGCGCCTGCGGGCAGCGCTTGCCGACCAGCCCTATCTGATCCTGTCGGTCTGGCCGAACGGCAAGCTGGCCTCAGTCTGGGGGACGCCGCCCCGCGAGCTGCGTGGGCAGATCTTCGTCAATCGCCAGCTCACCCAACTCGCCGCGCTCGCCGACCGCCCGGTGCTGGACGAGGCCCTGCGCCGCGCCATGACCGAGGGCCGCGCCGAGGTCGGCTTCACCCTGGCTGGCGAGTCTGGCGTCTGGCTGGAGCTGGCCCTGCGCCGGGCCGACACCACGCGGATCATGGGCGTCCTGCGCGACGCCCGCGTCCAGCACGCCCGCGAGGCCGAGCTGATCCACGCCCGCGAGGAGGCCGAGGCCCAGAATGCCGGCAAGTCCCGCTTCCTGGCCAATATGAGCCACGAACTGCGAACGCCGCTGAACGCCATCATGGGCTTCTCCGACATCATGCGGCAGCGCCTGTTTGGCCCCCTGTCGGACAAGTACGGCGAGTACGCCGAGCTGATCCACGAGAGTGGCGGCCACCTGCTGGAGCTGATCAACGACGTCCTGGACGTCTCCAAGATCGAGGCCGAGCGGTTCGAGCTGCATCGCGAAGAGTTCGACGTCCGCGAGGCGGCCAATGCGGTCCTGCGGCTGATGCGCGGTCAGGCCGACCGGGCCGGGGTCAATCTGCGCGGCTTGCTGCCCAAGGACCCGCTGGAGGTCGACGCCGACCGTCGGGCCATCAAGCAGATCACCCTGAACCTGATCTCCAACGCCCTGAAGTTCACGCCCAAGGGCGGGGCGGTGACCCTGACGGTCCAGGCCGCCGGACCGGTGTTGGAGCTCGTGGTGGCCGACACCGGCGCCGGCATCAGCGCCGAGGATATCCAGCGCCTGGGGCGGCCTTATGAGCAGGCCGGCGGCAACGACCAGCGCTCGGTGGGCACGGGCCTGGGCCTGTCCCTGGTGCGCTCCTTCGCCGAGCTGCACGGCGGCGAGATGGTCATGGAGAGCCGGCTGGGCGAGGGCACGACGGTGATCGTGCGCATGCCCGTGGTGCTGCCGGCCGAGGTCGAGCGGGCGTAAGCGCCTACCCATTCTGGCCGTCATGGCCGGGCTTGTCCCGGCCATCCATGGACACCGGGCAGGCAGATGGGGCGCGAGCTGCGCCGCTGCGCGTTCTCCTGGGCCTCAGGCGCGTATGGGTGGCCGGGACAAGCCCGGCCATGACGTGTTGGGGGCTACTTCGCCGCGTATTGCAGGAAGGCGCGGCCGGCGGCGAAGTCGCCGACTTCCACATAGGCGCGGCGGGTGACGTCGCCGGGGAACATGAAGTCCACAGCCACCACCTCACGCGGGTCCAACTGGGCCATGGCGCGGGCGGCTTCCGGCGGGAAGCGGAAGGCCCAGCCGGATTTCATGTCCTTGGGCAGCAGATCGAGGCCGGCGGTGCTGCGGGCCTCGGCGGCGAAGGTGACCTGGGCGGTCACCGGCGGCAGGCGCCGGGGCAGGGGCGTCGAGGCCAGGGTGGCGCCGCGCTGGTCGAGATAGGGGCCGTTGGTCACCGCGTCGTCGCGCAGCACCAGGTTGGCGGCGTAGGGCGCTTCGCCCTTGGGAAACTGGGCCAGGGCCAGGACGACATTGGCGCCCTTGCGGCCCGCGAGGCCGAAGACCATCCGGCTGTCGCCGAACTTCACATTCTGGAACAGGCGCCAGCGGGCGGCGACGACGCTGGAGCCGCGGTCAGCCTTCCACATGGCGCTGTCGCCCGGATACTCCATTCGCAGCAGGCGGGCGTAGCCGTCGAAGGCGGCGCGCACTCGGCCCGAGGCCATGGCCAGGTCCGGCGAGGTGCAGGCCACCGACCCCGCCTTGGCGGCGGCGCGCGACTGCGTGGCCTTGATGGTCATCTTGTCGAAGCCCGCGCGCATGGCGGCGCCTCGCGCCTGGACCTGGGCGGCGACCAGGGCCGAGCCCACGTCATCGGGCAGCAGCCCGCAGCGGGTGTCGGCGGCGACCATCAGGGTGCGTTCGTAGAACAGGTCCAGGCTGCTTGCGGCAGCCGAGATCCCCGGCGCGGCCACGATCAGGCCGCCCAGGATCAATCCCATCCATCGACGCACGCCGGGCCGCGCGGATGTGCGCGTACTCGTCATGCTCTGTTCTTTTCTCGTATGCTTCGAGAACTTGAGCGTGACCTTAGGCCTCGCGCCTTTCCCATCCGTTAGCGGAGCACCCGTTCGTTCCATGATGCTTTCCACCGATATCTGGGTGGCCGCCCTGATCCGCCGCGCCGAACTGGGCGGAGGCTTTGGCATGGTGGTGCGCAAGGGCGATGCCCGGGCCGGGTCGGTGCTGGTGAAGACCCTCAACCTGGCCGACAAGAGCGTACGGCTCTATGGCGAGGCGACCCGCGGCGACGGCGAGCGGGTCTGGATGCGGCCGGCCCTGTCGGACCAGGAGAGCGATCTGGACCGCTATATAGACCGCGCCATCAAGATCGACCCGGACGTCTGGGTGGTGGAGATCGAGGACAAGCAGGGCCGCCACTTCCTGACCGAGCCGGTTGAGGAGGGGTGAGGTTCCATCGCCGGGATGTGCGGAGGAGCGGCAGGGTGAAGTGCGCGTTTACCGCCTTTGCTCACCGGACTGAAAGCGTCGGGGGCGCATAGGGGACGGGTCATTCCCCTAGTCCCAGGTGTCCGCTTGCTGTTTCTGATGAACGACGTCGTCCTGGATCTCGAGGCCCCGAAGTTCGCGCCGAGTTCGCTCGGCCAGCGGTTCGAGGCCCTGAGCTTCGAGGCGGTGACGCGCATGGGCCAGGAGCTCTATGCCGAAGACCCGCTGCTGCACATCAATCAGCCGGGCCGGGCCAGGCGGCTGGCGGCCCTGATCCGGGCCAAGGCCCCGACCCTGAACGCCGCCCAGTTCGTGGCGACCCGCTTCGGCGGCGCGCCGCACGAGGTGCTGGTCAGCTTCCGCCAGGTCTCCTCCAGCGTGATGGACGAGCTGTTCGAGGCCCAGGACGAGGGCGAACTCGACACCCTGCAAACCGACCGCCAGGTCTGGCGCCGACTGGCGGCGTAGTCCCTCCCCCGCCCTGCGGGGGAGGATGAAGTAAGCGCACAGTTTGCTTGATGGGCCGTGGCGCGCTATCGCCCGCGCATGAGCAATTCTCCCGCCGCCGAGGCCGCGCGCCGGCGCACCTTCGCCATCATCTCGCACCCTGACGCGGGCAAGACGACCCTGACCGAGAACCTGCTGCTGGCGGGCGGCGCGATCCGCGCGGCCGGCGCGGTGCGGGCGCGGGGCGAGAACCGGCGGACGCGATCGGACTGGATGAAGATCGAGCGCGAGCGGGGCATCTCCGTCTCGGCCAGCGTCATGACCTTCGACCACGAAGGCCTGATGTTCAATCTGCTGGACACCCCGGGCCACGAGGACTTCTCGGAAGACACCTACCGGACGCTGACCGCCGCCGACGCCGCGGTCATGGTGCTGGACGCCGCCAAGGGCATCGAGCCCCAGACGCTGAAGCTGTTCGAGGTCTGCCGCCTGCGCGACATTCCGATCGTCACCTTCATCAACAAGATGGACCGCGAGGCCCAGGACCCCTTCGCCCTGCTGGACGAGATCGCGTCCAAGCTGGCCCTCGACCCCGCGCCGCTCTACTGGCCGGCCGGGTCGGGCGGGCGGTTCAAGGGCATGCTGGACCTGCGCACCCAGAAGTTCCTGCCCTACGCCAAGAAGGGCTCGGACCAGGAGGAGGGCCATCCCGATCCGGTCGCCTTCGGCGGCAATGCGGTGGTCAGCTACCTGGATCCCGACGAGCAGGCCGAGCTGGAAGAGGCGGCCATGCTGGTGACCGAGGCCGCCAAGCCGTTTGATACGCAGGCCTTCCTGGAAGGTCACATGACGCCGGTGTTCTTCGGCTCGGCCCTGCGCCACTTCGGCGTCGACCAGTTGCTGGCCGGCCTGGGCGCCTATGCGCCGCCGCCCAAGGCCGTGAAGGCGACCAAGGGCGGCGAGCCGACCCACATCGTCCCCGGCGACAACGAGGTCACCGGCTTTGTCTTCAAGGTCCTGGCGAACATGGACCCGAACCACCGGGACCGGATCGCCTTCCTGCGGCTGTGCTCGGGCCGGTTTAATCGC
>CAZXVO010000289.1:0-4267 GCA_964643835.1 uncultured Phenylobacterium sp.
GCGGCGTCGCGGTGGTCGTAGGCGACCTTGCCCTCTTCGAAGGTGACCAGGTCCTGGTCGTACAGCGAATAGGGGCTGGTGCGGCCGATGACGGTGACATTGCCCTTGTAGAGCTTCACCCGGACCTGGCCGGTCACGTTGCGCTGCGAATAGTCGATGGCCGCCTGCAGCATCTCGCGCTCCGGCGCGAACCAGAAGCCGTTGTAGATGAGCGATGCGTACTTCGGCATCAGCTCGTCCTTCAGGTGCATGGCGCCCCGATCCAGGGTGATGCTCTCGATGCCGCGGTGGGCGGCCAAGAGGATCGTGCCGCCGGGGGTCTCATAGACGCCGCGGGACTTCGTGCCGACGAAGCGGTTCTCGACCAGGTCGAGGCGGCCGACGCCGTTGTCGTGGCCGAGCTGGTTCAGCTTGGTCAGCAGGGTGGCCGGGCTCATCTTCACGCCGTCGATGGCGACGGGATCGCCCTTTTCGAAGTCCATGGTGAAGACGATCGGCTGGTCGGGCGCGGCCTCGGGCGAGATGGTGCGCATGTGCACGAACTCGGGGGCCTCGACCGCCGGGTCTTCGAGCACCTTACCTTCGGAGGAGGAGTGCAGGAGGTTGGCGTCGACGCTGAAGGGCGCCTCGCCGCGCTTGTCCTTGGTGATCTGGATCTGGTGCTTCTCGGCGAAGTCCAGCAGGGCCTCGCGGGACTTGAAGTCCCATTCGCGCCAGGGGGCGATGACAGTGAGGTCCGGGGCCAGGCCGGCATAGGCGGTCTCATAGCGGACCTGGTCGTTCCCCTTCCCCGTTGAGCCGTGGGAGACGGCGTCCGCCCCCACGCGGCGGGCGATCTCGACCTGGGCCTTGGCGATCAGGGGGCGGGCGATGGCGGTGCCGAGCAGATACTGGCCCTCATAGACCGCATTGGCCCGGAACATGGGGAAGACGTAGTCGCGGACGAAGGTCTCGCGCAGGTCCTCGATGAAGATGTGCTCCAGCTTGACCCCGGCGGCCAGGGCCTTGGTCCGCGCCGGCTCCAGCTCCTCGCCCTGGCCGAGGTCGGCGGTGAAGGTGACGACCTCGGCGCCGTATTCTGTCTGCAGCCATTTCAGGATGATCGAGGTGTCCAGGCCGCCGGAATAGGCGAGGACGACTTTCTTGACGGACATGGCGCAGCTCCCTGTTGCCAAGGCAGCCTATGCCGCGACCCACGCAATCGGCTTGCGAAGGCGCCAGGTTCCAGAGAAGTATTGGCGCCATGGGCCGCACTTTGGCCATTCGACGCAATCCTGAGCCAATGACCCTCGACGAGATCGACAAGATCAGCCAGCGCGCCCTGCAGCGCAACGGCCGGATGGCCAACAACGAACTGGCGGAGACCGTCGGCCTGTCCCCTTCCCCCTGCCTGCGCCGGGTGCGGCTGCTGGAAGAGGCCGGGGTGATCGAGCGCTATGTCGCCGTGGTCGATGGCGCGGCGGTGGGCGCGGGCCTGACCGTGTTCGCCCGGGTCTGGTTCAAGGCCCAGGACGCCGAGAGCACCGCGGGCTTCATCGCCGCCATCGAGAAGGTTCCGGAGGTGGTTGAATGTCACCTGATGGTCGGCGACTGCGACGCCCTGCTGCGGATCATGGTCGCCGACCTCAACGCCTATTGGCGGTTCCAGGCCGACCGGCTGACTCGCATGCCGAATGTGCGCAATGTGAAGACCGACGTGCCCCTGGCCACCGTGAAGCGGAGTCTCGAGGTTCCGGTCTAGTTGTAGGGGCCCCTGTCCCTTGAGGGACCGTTGCGAAATAGGGCGAGGTCAAACCTGTGTCGTCATGGCCGGGCTTGTCCCGGCCACCCATGAACACCGTGTCAGCGGATAGAACGCGGCGGGGCCACCGCGCCCAGGCCTGAACCTCAGGCGCGTATGGGTGGCCGGGACAAGCCCGGCCATGACGGTCTGGAGGAGCGCGCGTTTTGCGAGGGGAGAAGGGTTACAGGCTCCGCCGCAAAGGATGGCGCGATGGAAGGCGGCCCTAGGGCGCGGTCGCCACGGTCTGGCCTGCGCACATGCGGCCGGACTGGGCGTCGCGGTCCAGGGCGGGGCGGACGATCTGGGTCCACAGGGCGTAGCCCTGCGGGTTCATGTGCAGGCCGTCCTCGACATAGAGGTCCTTGGGCAGGCCTTGGTCCAGCATGGCGGGGGTGACGTCGATATAGTCGAGGTCGGGGCGGGCCTCGGCCAGGGCGCGGATGCGGGCGTTGACCTCGGCCTGCAGGGGCATCTGGGCCAGGCGCAGCTTCGACGGCTTCAGCGAGATGAAATAGACCGGGGCGTCGCCCAGCTGGGCGGTCTTCAGGTCCAGGAAGCGCTGGAAGTTGGCTACCACCTGGTCGACCGTCTGGCCGGCTGATAGGTCGTTCTCACCGGCATAGAAGACGATGGCGCGCGGGTGATAGGGCGCGACCACGCGGTCGAAATAGAAGTCCACGTCCTCGATCTTCGAGCCCCCGAAGCCCCGGTTGATCACCGGATAGGGCGCCATGTCCTGGCCCAGGGTGTTCCAGAACCGGATGGTGGAGGAGCCGACGAACAGATAGCCGCAGGTCGGCGGCGGGCTGGCGGCGTCCAGCTCGGCGAACCGCGCGATCTCGGCGGCGAAGGGTAGGGGCGGCGGCGCGGGCGGGGCCTCGATGGGCGGCGCCTGGACATCCGCGGTCGCTGGCGGCGCGGCGGGGGCGAGCTCCTGGGCCGCGGCGGCGGAAACCAGGGACAGGGCGATCATGGGGCCGGCGACCACACCGCCGACGAAAGCGCGTACGACCATCTCGACTCTTCCGAAATCAGGAATATCCGATCCTAGCCATCCCAGCGGCGATGGCGAGACGGATCGGAACTTATGGCCAAGCTGCCAGCCCATTGTGTCGCGGTCTGGGCGCTATGTGATCGAGGCCACCTTCGCCCCCAATGCGGCGACCAGGTCGGCGGGGGCGAGTTCGGCCTGCAGGCCGCGCTGGCCGGCGTTGATGAACACCCGGGCATGGGCGAGCGCCGCCTCGTCCACCACGGTGGGGCAGCGCTTTTTCTGGCCGAAGGGGCTGACCCCGCCGACCTTGAAGCCGGTGATCCGTTCGGCGTCGGCGGGTTTCATCATGGCCGCGCTCTTGCCCCCGAAGACGGCGGCCAGGCGTTTCATGGCCACCTCCTGGTCCGAGGCCAGCACGGCGCAGACCGGCTTGCCGTCCACCTCGGCCATCAGGGTCTTGAGCACCCGGGCCGGATCGGCGCCCAGGGCTTCGGCCGCCTGGAGGCCGACGCGGGGGGCGTCGGGGTCGTAGTCATAGGCGTGCAGGTCGAAGGCGACCCCGGCCTTTTTCAGGGCGAGGGTGGCGGGCGTGGTCTTGGCCATGCCGAGCCTTTTAGCGGTAACTTGCGCGCGGCGCACCGGAGTGCGAGACGAGGCCCATGAGTTCCCCCCCCGTCCTGGCCGCCGCGGCGGCCCTGGTGGCCGGCGCCTTTGGCGGCGTCTGGCCGGACACCCATGAGGCGCGCCTGGAGGCCTGGGCGCAGCTGCAGGCGTTCAACGCTGAACTGCTCAGCCACGACAGCGCCACCCAGACCCTGCAGCACTGGTGCGACACCCATGGAAGCGCCCCCGGCCTGAAGATCACCGCCCGCCGGATCAGCCTGGACAAGCCGGCCGGCGCGGCCGAACGGGCCGAGCTGGGCGTCGGCGCGGACGAGCCCCTGCGCTATCGGCGGGTCGAGCTGGCCTGTGGCGAGCGGGTGCTGTCGCGGGCCGACAACTGGTATCGGCCCAGCCGCCTGACGCCGGAGATGAACCGGTTCCTGGAGACCACGGACACGCCATTCGGGGTGGTGGTGAAGGGCCTGGGCTATCACCGCCGCACCCTGTCGTCGGAGGTTCTGTTCCGGCCGCTGCCGGGGGACTGGGACACCTTGCCGCGCCCGCAGGAGACGCCGGGGGCGAGCTTCGTCATTCCGCCGGAAATCCTGCGGCACCGGGCGGTGCTGTCGACGCCCGACGGCCAGGCCTTCAGCCTGGTGCAGGAGACCTACACCGACCAGGTCCTGTTCCGACTGGCCCGGTAGGGATACGACCGCGGTTGGCTCCGATGAAGGCTGCTCCTATCGGAGCCCTTCTCCCTTTAGGTGACTGTAGCTTCAATCTGCGCCGTGCAGGGCCGGGGGGTGATGCGGGCCCCCAGCAACCCCGGGGTCCGGGATGAACAGCAGCGCGGTGTATTCGATGGCGCCTTCGGCCCGGTAGTGCAG
>CAZXVO010000290.1:0-762 GCA_964643835.1 uncultured Phenylobacterium sp.
GTCAGCATCAGGGGCGGCAGGTCATAGCCGCCGTCCAGCACATAGCCCACGCCCGCCTCGCCCCGGATCGGCACCCGCTGGGCCATCAGGTCGGCGATGTCGCGATAGATGGTGCGCTTGGAGGTTTCGAGCTCGAGCGCAATGGCGTCGGCGGTGATCGGCCGGCGGGAGCGGCGGAAGATCTGGATGATCTGGAACAGTCTGTCGGCGCGTCGCATGGACATGGTTCTGCGCTCCTGCTGGCGCCAGCATACTGTCAGCAGGGTGGCAGGAGGCAAACCCAAACAACAGACGTCATGGCCGGGCTTGTCCCGGCCACCCATACGCGCCTGATCAATGGGGTTGGGGTGCGGCGGCTCAGTTCGCGGATCTGCGTCCGCCACGGAGTTCATGGGTGGCCGGGACAAGCCCGGCCATGACGTCTGAGAGTGGGGTTGTTCAGAGCAGGGACGGGTAGAGGTCTTCCCAGTGGGGGTTGTCGCGTTCGATCAGGTTGATCTTCCAGTCGCGGGGATACTTCTTCAGCGAGGTTTCGCGCCGGATAGCGTCGGCGATCGCCTCGTGCATCTCGTACCAGACCAGACGCTTCACGCCGTAGCGTCGGGTGAAGCCGTCGTGGTGGCCCTCGCGGTGCTGGCCGATGCGCTTCAGGAACTGGCCTGAGACGCCGATATAGATCGTGCCGTGGCGACGGCTGGCCATCATGTAGACGGCGGTGGTCGAGTGGAACGACATAGAGCGATCTATGCATGTGTTCGTGTT
>CAZXVO010000290.1:893-4260 GCA_964643835.1 uncultured Phenylobacterium sp.
GGCGGGTATGGGTGGCCGGGACATGCCGGGCCATGACGGTTGTGTTATGGATATGCCGTTCTCTTTGGGGGTCACATGTTACGACGTCTGTTCGCCGCCTGTGTTGCGGTGGTCGCGCTTTCCGGGCCGGCTTTGGCCGAGGCTCCCCCAACCCCACCCAAATGGGACGTGAATGCGCCGCCTGGGCCGGCGAAGGACGCCAAGATCGATGTGACCTCCGGCACCTGGCTGTCCCTGGACGTCAGCCCGGACGGCAAGGAGGTGGTCTTTGACCTGTTGGGCGACCTCTATCTGATCCCGATCGCGGGCGGTGAGGCCAAGGCCCTGACCACGGGCGTGGCCTGGGACATGCAGCCCCGCTATTCGCCCAACGGCCGCTGGATCGCGTTTACCTCGGACCGGGGCGGCGGCGACAATATCTGGGTGATGAACCGCGATGGCTCTGACTTGCGCGCCGTGACCAAGGAGACCTTCCGCCTGCTGAACCAGCCCAGCTGGTCGCCGGACAGCGAGTTCATCGTCGCGCGCAAGCACTTCACCAACACCCGCTCCCTGGGGGCCGGGGAGATGTGGCTCTATCACCGCTCCGGCGGCGACGGCGTGCAGTTGACCAAGAAGCGCACGGACGAGAAGGACACCAACGAGCCGGCCTTCTCGCCGGACGGCCGCTACCTCTATTTCAGCGACGACGTCACGCCGGGCGGGACCTTCCAGTACTCCAAGGACGTCAACGGCCAGATCTATGTCATCCAGCGCCTGGACCGGCAGACCGGCGAGATCAGCCAATACCTGAACGGTCCCGGCGGCTCGATCCGTCCGACCCCCAGCCATGACGGCAAGTCTTTGGCCTTCATCCGGCGGGCCCGCTACAAATCGACCCTCTATGTGATGGACATCGCCTCGGGCCGCGAGATCCCGCTCTATGACGGGCTGGACCGCGACATGCAGGAGACATGGGCCATCCACGGGGTCTATCCGGCCATGGCCTGGACCCCGGACGACAAGGCCATCGTGTTATGGGCCGGCGGCAAGCTGAACCGGATCGATGTGGCTTCGAAGACGGTTTCGAACATCCCGTTCCATGTGAAGGCGACGCGGCGGATCGAGAACGCCGTGCGTTTCCCCGTCGAGGTCGCGCCCAAGGACTTCAAGGTGCGCATGCTGCGCTGGACCGCCGTCTCGCCCAAGGGCGACAAGGTGGTCTACCAGGCGCTCGGCAAGCTGTGGATCAAGGACCTGGCGGGCGGCGCAGCCCGTCGCCTGACGAAGCAGACCACGGACGACGAGTACTATCCGGCCTGGTCCCGCGACGGGAAGTCCATCGTCTACACGACCTGGAACGACGAGGCGTTCGGCACGGTGCGGGTGGTTCCGGCCACCGGCGGCGAGAGCCGGGTTATCACGTCCCAGCCCGGACACTATCTGGAGCCCGCCTTCAGCCCGGACGGGGCCAAGGTGGTCTATCGCGCCACCACGGACGGCTACCTCTTGTCGGCCGTCTGGGGCCAGGACACTGGGCTCTATGTGGCCTCGGCCAAGGGCGGTTCCAAACCCGTCCGCCTGCGGAAGGACGGCGAGCAGCCGGAGTTCGGATCGGACGCCAACCGCGTCTTCTTCGTGACCCACGAGGCGGAGGACAAGCGGTCGCTCAAGTCCATCAGCCTGGACGGCGCTGACGAGCGGACCCATTTCACCAGCGACTTCGCCACCGAATACGCGGTCTCGCCCGACCAGAAGTGGGTGGCCTGGACCGAGCGGTTCAACGCCTATGTCAGCCCGCTGGTCGTCACCGGCAAGGCGGTGGAGCTGTCGCCCAAGACCACGGCCTTCCCGGTGGCGCGCGTCACCCGAGACGCCGGCAATTACCTGCACTGGGCAGGCGATTCCTCGCGCCTGTGGTGGTCGCTGGGCTCGGAGCTCTATTCGCGCGACGTGAAGGACGCCTTCGCCTTCGCCGACGGGGCGCCCAAGGATCTGCCCAAGCCGGCGGAGCATGGGACCGACCTCGGCTTCACGGTCCCGTACGCCGCGCCCACCGGCAAGCTCGCCCTGACCGGCGCCCGGATCATCACCATGAAGGGCGACCAGGTGATCGAGGACGGCACGGTGGTGATCGAGGGTAACCGCATCGTCGCGGTCGGCCCGCGCGCCGGCGTCGCGGTTCCCGCCGGAGCCAAGGTTGTGGACGTGGCCGGCAAGACCATCATGCCCGGCCTGATCGACGTGCACTGGCACGGTTCCATGGGCTCGGAGCAGATCATCCCGCAGCGCAGCTGGATCAACTACGCCGCCCTGTCCTTCGGGGTGACCACCCTTCACGACCCGTCAAACGATAGCGCCGAGATCTTCGCGGCCAGCGAACTGGCCAAGGCCGGGGACATCGTCGCCCCGCGGATCTTCTCGACCGGGACCATCCTCTACGGGGCCAAAGCGCCCTACACGACCCAGGTCGACAGCCTGGACGACGCGCTCTCGGCCCTGCGCCGCATGCAGGCGCTCGGGGCCTTCAGCGTGAAGAGCTACAACCAGCCCCGCCGCGAGCAGCGCCAGCAGATCATCGAGGCGGCCCGCCAGCTGAAGATGATGGTGGTGCCCGAGGGCGGCTCGCTGTTCGAGCACGACATGACCATGGTGGTCGATGGCCACACGGGTGTGGAGCACTCGATCCCGCCGGCCAGGATCTATGACGACGTGCTGCAGCTCTGGGGCCAGTCGAACGTGGGCTATACGCCCACCCTGATCGTCGCCTATGGCGGCTCGTTCGGGGAGAACTACTGGTACCAGCATTCTGACGTCTGGGCCGATCCGCGCCTGTCGCAATACGTGCCGCGCCGCATCCTGGACAGCCGCGCGCGCCGCCGGACCATGATCCCGGCCGACGAGGACAACCACATCGACATCGCCCGCGGCGTGAAGGCCCTCGATGACGTCGGCGTCGGCGTCCATCTGGGCGCGCACGGCCAACGCGAGGGCCTGGGCGCGCACTGGGAGATGTGGATGATGGCCCAGGGCGGCATGAGCCCGATGCGGGTGCTGAACGCCGCGACCCTGTCGGGGGCCAGGTACCTGGGCCTGGACAAGGACCTGGGCTCGCTGGAGCCGGGCAAGCTCGCCGACCTGCTGGTGCTGGATGCGAACCCGCTGGAGAACATCCGCAACACCACGGCCATCAAGTACACGGTGGCCAATGGGCGGGTGTTCGACGCGCTCAGCATGACCGAGCTGGGCGGCCCGGCCCGCAAACCCTTCTGGTTCCAGGACGCCGCCGGCGAAGCCTGGGGCGCCGGCGCTGCGGCGGCCGCCGCGCGGGCCGAGACCGAGGACTGAGGCCTGAAGTTGCTCCCCCTCTGGGGGAGCTGTCGCGGAG
>CAZXVO010000291.1:0-3786 GCA_964643835.1 uncultured Phenylobacterium sp.
TTTCCGTGACGGGTTGAGGGCTGGAGAAGAGGTCTCCGGCGCCCGTCGCGGAGAACCGCGATGTTCAGGAACGACCGCAACGGGCGTGCCGGCTCCGGCCGGACGAACCTTTACGACGACATCACCAGCAAGATCATCGCCGAGCTGGAGGCGGGCCGCTTCCCCTGGGTCCAGCCCTGGGGATCGGCCTCGGTCAAGGCGCCCCTCGCCATGCCGAGAAACGCCGCGACCGGGCGGCACTATTCGGGGATCAACGTGCTGATCCTCTGGGGCGCGGTGATCCAGCACGGCTTTCCCGGCCAGAGCTGGCTCACCTTCCGCCAGGCCCTGTCACTCGGCGGCAATGTCCGCCGGGGCGAACGCGGCACCACCGTCGTCTATGCCGACCGTTTCACGCCGGAGGACGAGAAGCGCCGCGCCCGCGAGACCGGCGAGGAAGCCGCCGCGATCCCGTTCCTCAAGCGCTTCACGGTGTTCAACGCGGCGCAATGCGACGGACTGCCGGAGGATGTCGCCATTGTGGCCCCACCGCCTCCGCCCGGCCTCATCGAGCCACGGGTCGAGACCCTAATCCGGGCGACCGGCATCGACTTCCGCATCGGCGGCGACCGCGCCTTCTATGTGCCGGCGCACGACTTTGTGCAGGTGCCGCCGCCCCAGGCATATTTCGAGCCGATCAACTGGCACCGCACGGCCCTGCACGAGTTGGGGCACGCGACCGGCCATGCCTCCCGGCTCGGCCGTGACCTCACCGGCGGCTTCGGCTCGAAGAAATACGCCTTCGAGGAGCTGGTCGCCGAGATCAACGCCGCTTTCTGCTGCGCTTCGCTCGGCATCACGCCCACCGTCCGACATGCCGACTACATCGGCTCCTGGCTCGAAGTGCTGCGCGAGGACAATCGCGCCATCGTGCGCGCCGCGTCCCAGGCCAGCAGGGCGGCCGACTGGCTGCTTGGCTTCCTGCCGGACGCCGACGTCGGCATGGCCGACGACGAACGGGAGGCGGCGTGATGAACGCCCCCGTCTTCCCCGCACTGGCGCCATCCCCCGAACAGCAGGCGTCCATCCGCCTGCGTGTTCTCAGCCTGGGCGCCGGCGTCCAGTCCACCACGCTCGCCCTGATGGCCGCGCATGGCGAGATCGGCCCCATACCGGATTGCGCGATCTTCGCCGATACCGGCTGGGAGCCGAGGGCCGTCTATGAGCATCTCGCCTGGCTGCGATCGCCCAACGTCCTGCCCTTCCCGGTCCATATCGTCTCGGCCGGAGACCTGCGCGCCGACCTTCTCGCCGGCGCGCGCGGCGAGCGATGGGCCTCGATCCCGGCCTTCACCCGCACCGTGACGCCGGCAGGCGCGGAGCTGCCCGTCTATGATGAGGACGAGAACGGTGATCTCGTCGCCATCGGCTCCCGCATCGTGCCGACCGAACGGGTCGGAGTCGGCATGATCCGCCGCCAATGCACCGGCGACTACAAGATCGCGCCAATCCGCCGGAAGGTCCGCGAGCTGCTCGGCATCGCCGGCCGGCGCTCGCCAAAGGCTCCCATCGCCGAACAGTGGATCGGGATCTCGCTCGACGAGGTGCTACGCATGAAGCCTTCGTTCGAGCCGTGGCAGATCAACCGCTGGCCGCTCATCGAGCAAGGCATGACCCGTCTGGATTGCCTGCGCTGGCTGGATCGGCACGATTACCCCCTGCCACCCAAGAGCGCCTGCATCGGTTGCCCGTTCCATTCTGACGATCACTGGCGGCGGATGCGAGACCGCGATCCCGAGGCTTGGGCCGACGCCGTATCGGTCGACGCCGCCATTCGCACCGGATTCCGGGGGATTCGTGGTGACGTCTATCTCCACCGTTCCGCGGTGCCGCTCGACCAGGTCGACCTGTCGACCGATGGCGATCGCGGCCAGCTCGATCTCTGGCCCAACGAGTGCGAGGGCCTGTGCGGCGTGTGATGATCCTGAAAACCGGAAAGGCGGAGAGGCGGGCTTCCGGCTTCACGCTTTTCCGCCCGCCCGGCGCGGCCCTCCTGAGAGTGAGAGGGCTGCGCTTCGCTTCGTGACGGGTCGGAGGTCGAGAGAGAGGCTCTCGGCCGCCCGTCGCGGAGTAACGATCATGGCGACTGCCATTCAGAAGATCACCCTGTCGTCGGCGCACGACATCCCCTTCAACAAGCTGGTGCTGAGCCAGTCCAACGTCCGGCGCGTCAAGGCCGGCGTCTCGATCGAGGAGCTGGCCCAGTCCATCGCCCGGCGCGGCCTGATCCAGAGCCTGCATGTCCGTCCCGTCCTCGACGCCGATGGCGCCGAAACCGGGATCTTCGAGGTGCCCGCCGGCGGCCGCCGCTATCGCGCGCTCGAATTGCTGGTGAAGCAGAAGCGTCTGGCCAAGACCGCGCCGGTGCCCTGCGTCGTCGGCGACGCCAACAGCGGCATCCTGGTCGATGAGGTCTCGCTGGTCGAGAACATCGAACGCGCGCCGCTGCATCCGCTCGATCAGTTCCGCGCCTTCCAGGCCATGCGCGAGAAGGGCATGACCGAGGAAGCCATCGCCGCCGCCTTCTTCGTCGGCGTCAATATCGTGAAGCAGCGCCTGCGCCTCGCTTCCGTCTCGCCGGTATTGCTCGAGATCTACGCCGACGACGGCATGACGCTCGAGCAGCTCATGGCCTTCACCGTCAGTTCCGACCATGCACGCCAGGAGCAGGTCTGGGACGCGATCAAGGATGGCTGGCAGAAAGAGCCCTATCACATCCGCCGGATGCTGACCGAGACCACGGTGCGGGCTTCCGACAGGCGGGCCGTCTTCGTGGGCGTCGAAGCCTATGAAGCGGCCGGCGGCATCGTGTTGCGCGACCTCTTCCAGTCCGACGACGGCGGCTGGCTGCAAGACCCGGCCCTGCTCGACCGCCTGGTGGCCGAGAAGCTCAAGACCGCCGCCGACGAGATCGCGGGCGAAGGCTGGAAGTGGGTCGAGGCCGCCCTGAGCTTTCCCTACGGCCACGAGCACGGGCTTCGGGAGCTTGCCGGAACGGCGGTCGACCTGACCGACGAGGAGCGCGCCACTCGCGAGGCGCTGCGTGACGAGTATGACCGGCTCGAGGCCGAATATGCCGAAGCCGACGAGCTGCCAGACGAGATCGACGCGCGTCTCGGAGAGATCGAGCAGGCGCTCGACGCCTTCGAGCAGCGCCCGGCGATCTACGATCCGGCCGACATCCCCACCGCCGGCGTCTTCGTCAGCCTCGACGCCGACGGCTCGCTGTCGGTCGACCGTGGCTATGTCCGCCCCGAGGACGAGCGCCCGGTCGCCCCCGAAGGAGACGACACGACGGAGACGGACGGCGACACCGGCCATTCGGCCACGCCCGCCGTTCAACGCGCCGTCGTCACCGTCGGCGGCCAGGCCGCGGAGCCGGAAGACGACGAGGAGGACGGCATCAAGCCGCTGCCCGAGCGCCTCGTCATCGAGCTGACCGCGCATCGCACGCTGGCGCTGCGTAACGCGCTCGCCGAGCATCCCGACGTCGCCATGACCATGCTGCTGCACAAGCTGGTCAGCGATACCTTCCGGCGACCCGCGCCGACGGGCTGCCTCGCGGCCAGCGTCCGCCCCGATCCACGCCCGCGGCCCGATGCGCAACGGCAGGCGCTGATCGAACTCGTCACCCGCCGCCGCCAGCTCGTCGCCATGCGCACCGCCGAGAAGCTGCGCCTGGGCCATGTGCACCAGGCGTTCAGGCCTGGCGTGGTCGCCCATGTCGACTGGCTCACCAAGGCCATC
>CAZXVO010000291.1:3796-4249 GCA_964643835.1 uncultured Phenylobacterium sp.
CGCCATGACCATGCTGCTGCACAAGCTGGTCTGCGATACCTTCCGGCTACCCGCGCCGACGGGCTGCCTCGAGGCCAGCGTCCGCCACGTCTTCTTCTCCGCCCAACCGGAGGAGCTGAAGGACAGCGGCACGGCGCACGAGATCGCCGAGCGGCACGGGCGCTGGGGCGATCACGTTCCCGCCGACGACCAGGCGCTGTGGGACTGGCTCACCGATCTCGATCCGGGCACGCGCCTCGATCTGCTCGCCCATTGCGTCAGCTTCGGCGTGAACGCGCTGTTCGAGCGGCCGAACCCCTACGGATCGGGCGTCAGCCAGCATGGGCTGGATGTCCGCCTCGCCCAGGCCGACCGGCTGGCGCGCGCCACTGGCCTCGACATGGTGGCGGCGGGCTGGCGGCCGACGGTCGGCAACTATCTCGGCCGCGTCACCAAGCCCCGCATCCTCGAAGC
>CAZXVO010000292.1:0-4222 GCA_964643835.1 uncultured Phenylobacterium sp.
TCTACAAGGCGCTGGGCGGCTTTGCGACCAACGGCGTCAACATGACCAAGCTGGAGAGCTACATGGAGAACGGCGCCTTCACGGCGACCTTCTTCTATGCCGAGGTCGACGGCCGGCCCGAGGACCGCGGCATGGCCCTGGCCTTCGAGGAACTGCAGTTCTTCTCGGAGCGCTTCGAGATCCTCGGCGTCTATCCCGCCGACCCTTTCAGGACCCGCGTCTGATGCGCACCATTGAGATCGACGGCGCGGCCTGCAAGGACGTGAAGGCCTTCTGCGCCGTCCTGCAGGACGAGATCCGCGCCCTGCCGGGCCATGGAAACTCCATCGAGTCCTTCGTGGACTCGATGATCTGGGGAACGATGAGCACCCTGCCGCCGCCCTATGTGATCCGGGTGCGCGGCCTGAACGGCGGGCCCATCGCCCAGTTCGTCAAGGACCTCTCCGAAGCCCTCGGCTACGCCCGCATGCAAAGGCGCAAGCAGGCGGGCGAGGACATCGAGGTGATGATCCAGCTGCGGCGATAGGCGCCTTAGCTGGCCCTAGCTTGTGGGGATCAGGGCGTCGTCGATCTCGACCGCGCGCTGGTGGGCCGGACGGGACTGGCAGCGGTCCACATAGGCCTGGAAGACCGGGGTCTCCGGCAGGGTCTTGGTGAGCATTCCCCAGCCGATGTGGGACGCTAGGAAGAGGTCCGCGGCGGTGAACCGGTCGCCGGCGACGAACTCCAGGTCTTTCAGCGCATCTTCCAGGACATGCACCACGGTGGCGAAGTCGCCCCAGCCGGCGCTGCGCGTCTGATCGCCGGTGGCGTCGAAGCCCATGCTTTTCGCCGCGACCGCCGCTTCGAACGGACCGGCGGCGAAGAACAGCCAGCGATAATAGGCGCCCCGGTCCGAAGCGCCCGAGGTCGGCGCGAGGCCGGCGTCCGGGAAGGCGTCGGCCAGGTAGGCGCAGATGGCGGCCGCTTCGGTGATCACCGTCTCGCCATGGCGCAGGGCCGGCACCTTGCCCATCGGATTGATGGCCAGGAACTCAGGCGCTTTCATGCTGGTCGCGAAGTCGAGGAGCTCGGTGCGATAGGGCTGGCCCACCTCCTCCAGCATCCAGCGGACGATCCGGCCGCGGGACATGGGGTGGGTGTAGAAAACGAGGTCGTTCGACATGGGAGATCTCCGCTTCAAGGTGTGCGGAGAGGTCTAGGCCCCCGCTGCTGACAGCTTCCTGTCAGCAGCTTGGCAAGAGGAGCTCTCCTGTCCCCACAATCGCCAGGTGTCTTCGGCCCTGCTCCCTGTAAACATCACCGCTACACGGTAGGCGGGCGGGGGACGGTCTTGAGACTACAAATGATCTCGTTGTCGATGGCGCTTTGGGCGCTCGCCGTTGGAGCGGCCAGCCCAGACGAACGCGCCGCCCCACCTCAAGCCATGCAACAGGGCGTCGCCGGCAATGGACTCTACTGTCTGCTCGCCATCCTCGAAGCCGTAGATGAAGTCGGGCGGCGTTGTAACAAGGAGGATGATCCCCAGTTCGTCGCTGACGTTCGCAGCGGGATCAGCCGGCTGGAAGACTATGCGCGCGCCAACGGTGCGGCGACTGACAGCGATCTCCAACGGTTCCGCCATGACCAGGCGTTTGGAAGCGCGCCGGACGAGGCCGTTTGCAGGAACACCGACGCAGTCGCGTTGCACGACAGCTTTCAGGCAAGCCACCAATCAAGGCCCCAGAGTCTCACCAACGCCATCGACCAGATGACCGCCGCTCCAGGCAAGCCGAGCTGGGGAACCTGCCTCTAGCTCTCCGCCCAGGCCTTGATCAGCTGGTGGGCGATGGCCATCGGCGGCGGAGCAAAAGTGGCCGGGACCTCGCCGGCGATCAGGGCGCGGGCCTCGGCCTTGGTGAACCAGCGCACTTCGGAGAGCTCGGTCTGGTCCGGCGTCGCGTCATCGTCGGCCACCTGGGCGATCAGGCCGATCATCAGCGAGGACGGGTAGGGCCAGGGCTGGGTGGAGTGATAGGCAACCGACAGGGTCTTCAGGCCGGCCTCTTCCTCAAGCTCGCGGGCGCAGGCCTCCTCGATAGACTCACCGGGCTCCAGGAAGCCGGCCAGGGCCGAGAACATGCCCTTGGGCCAGATCTCCTGGCGGCCCAGCATGCAGCGGTCCTGGTGGACGGCCAACATGATCACCACCGGGTCGGTGCGCGGGAAGTGCTCGGCGTTGCAGGCCGGGCAGATACGCTTCCAGCCGCCCTCGGCCACCTGGCTGGGTTCGCCGCAGGCCGAGCAGTGCTTGTGCTTGCGCCGCCACTCGAACATCCCCTTGGCCGTGGCCACGATGGCGGCGTCGGTGGCCGGCAGGCGAAGGGCGATGGCCCGCAGGTCCTCGAACCGGCCCAGGCCGTTCAGCGGCCCGTCGCCCGGATCGGCCGCGCCCTCAAGGTCGACAGCGAAGATCGGGGTGTCCTTCCACAGGCCCATGAACAGCAGGCGTTCGCCGCCGCCGGCCAGGTCCTCGGCCATGCGGGCGGGCAGGTAGGCGATCTGGATCCCGCCGTCCTTGGCGGTCTCGACAAAAGGCTTGCCGTTCCAGACGGCGATGGCCAGGGCGTCCTGGGAGCGGAGCTGTTCAGTGAGCCAGGCGGCGTCGTTTCGGCGCTCGCTGGCCCGGTTCAGCGGGTTGCCGGCGAAGGTGTTCTGGAAGGCGGTCAGGGACATGTCCACCGTTCTAATCGAGCCCAAGCTTGCGCGCGACCCTCAAGCTCGCGATATAGGGGGTGGAGATCGGCGACGGGCGGACGCCTCGCCAACCCGGTCAGGTCCGGAAGGAAGCAGCCGTAACGAGTCACGTTTCGGGTCGTTGTCCGGTCTCCACCCTATCTTACCCCCCGGGCGTTCATGGCAGACGAAGACATTCCGCCCTGGTCTGAACCCGGCGACGAGCCGCCGGAGCGCGATCCCAACACCACCGACATGTTCGGCGCGCCGCCTGCGCCGCCGCCAGCGCCTGCGCCTGTCGCGGGGCAGGGGAGCGAGGCCTCGGCCGCCTATACCGTCATAGCCCGCAAGTATCGGCCCAGGTCCTTTGAGGACCTGTATGGCCAGGAGGCGATGGTGCGCACCCTGCGCAACGCCTTCTCCTCGGGCCGGATCGCCCACGCCTTCATGCTCACCGGGGTGCGCGGGGTCGGCAAGACCACCACGGCGCGCCTGCTGGCCCGGGCGCTGAACTACGAGACCGACACGATCCACGAGCCCAGCCTGGACCTGGCCCAGGAAGGTCGGCACTGCCGCGCCATCATCGAGGGCCGGCACATGGATGTGCTGGAGCTGGACGCCGCCAGCCGCACCGGCGTGGCCGACATGCGCGAGCTGCTGGATGGGGTGCGCTACGCCCCCGTCGAGGCGCGCTACAAGGTCTACATCATCGACGAAGTGCACATGCTCTCCACGGGCGCCTTCAACGCCCTGCTGAAGACCTTGGAAGAGCCGCCGCCGCACGCCAAGTTCATCTTCGCCACCACCGAGATCCGCAAGGTGCCGGTGACCATCCTGTCCCGCTGCCAGCGCTTCGACCTGCGGCGGGTGGAGCCCGAGGTCATCGTCAAGAACCTGGAGATGATCTGCGAGCGCGAGGGCGCCAAGGTCGAGGCCGAGGGACTGATGCTGATCGCCCGGGCCGCCGAGGGCTCCATGCGCGACGCCCAGTCGATGCTGGACCAGGCCATTGTCCAGGGCGATCCGGGCCAGACCATCCCGGCGACCCTGATCCGCGACATGCTGGGCCTGGCCGACCGGGCCCAGACCATCGCCCTGTTCGAGCAGCTGATGCGCGGCGAGGCCGGCCCGGCCATCGAGACCTTCCGAACCCTCTACGGCTATGGCGCCGATCCTGGCCAGGTGATGCTGGACCTGCTGGACCACGCCCACGGCGCCTCGGTGGCCAAGGCCATCGGCCCCCAGGCCCTGGTCATGCCCAAGGAACAGGCCGCCCGGCTGGCGGCTGTGGGGGCGGCGGTGTCGGCCGGCTCCCTGTCGCGGATCTGGCAGATGCTGCTGCGCGCCCACGAGGAGGTGCGCCGCGCCCCGGACGCCGCCGCGGCGGTGGACATGGCCCTGATCCGGCTGGCCTACGCCGCCGACCTGCCCGGCCCCGAGGAAGCGCTGAAGCGCCTGCAGGCCGGCGAGCCGATGCCGGGCGGCGCGGGCGGCCCCTCGCCCGGCG
>CAZXVO010000293.1:0-4202 GCA_964643835.1 uncultured Phenylobacterium sp.
GGAAGTGTTACCTAGCTATCCGGTCTGAACTGTTACCTAGCTATCCGCTGGACACGGTCAACCGTCGCTAAGTAGAAGCAAACTAAGCCGTTAGGCGGCTTCCGACGCCAGACGTTCGATGTCCGCCGTTGGTGACACGCCTAGCGCCGTGTAGAGCGCCTCGCGCTCCGGGCCGAGCTTGGGCGGGTAGGCGGCGGCGTTGGCGCGCTTGCCCTTGGCCCAGTAGCCCACGACCTTGGCGAGGTTCTTCGGCCGGCGCAGCCAGGCCGAGGGATGCTCCAGCATGTGGAAGCTGCGCAGGGCTTCGCGCATCAGTTCGGGGTCCGAGCGGACCGCGATGTTCAGCCCGTCCTCCAGGAAGCTCTTGGTCATCCGGCTGCGGAAGCTGGGCTTGTAGCTGGGTGTCAGCGTCTGGCGCGCGCGACGCACGGCGGCGCGGTCCTGCTCCAGCATGTTGTCGTAATAGGGCCGGATCTCGGCCTGGATGCGCTCGTGGTAGCGCACAGCGCGGGCGGCCGGATCGGCGCTCTCCGCCAGGGTGTCGCGCAGCTGGTAGGCGCTGACGGCGGCGAAGGAGCAGCCCCGGCCATAAAGCGGGTTGGTGCGCACCAGGCCGTCGCCCAGGGCGAAGAAGCCGGTCACCGCGGGCTTGCCGTCGGTCACCAGGTCGCGCCAGCGGCTGTGCAGGTCGCCCATGCCGAACACCTTGCTGACGCCTTCGGTGCGCTCTGGCTCCAGCCAGGGGACCAGGCCGGGGATCTCGCGGCACAGGTGGTCGAACACCTCGGGGTCGAGGATCGCCTTGCGCATCTCAAACTCGATCTCCGGCACGCAGATGGTGATGGAGAAGCAGCCGTTGTCGGCCGGAAACACCCCGAACTTCATGTAGCCCAGATCGCCCGAGGCCGGGCTCTTGCCGCGCGGCGGCTCGGCCTGGCCCGGCCGCAGCCGGTAGTGACGGGTGAAGTAGAGGATGCCCGCGGACTCCGAGACCTCGGCGATTGGCGCGCCCAGCGCCCGGAGCTGTTCGCAGGCGCCGGAGGTGCGGCCGGCGGCGTCGACTACCAGATCGGCGGACAGCACCGTGCCATCCTCCAGGCGGACGCCGGTGACCGCCAGCGGACGGTCGGCGGGCGTCTCGACCACCAGCTCGCGCACGAAGGTCTCCGGCCGGATGGTGACGCCGGGCAGGCGCTCCACATAGCGGCGCATGATAAGCTCCAGCGTCGTGCGCCGGCTGGTCAGCACCACCATGTCGGCGTCGATGGGCTTGGGCTGGTAGCGGGGCTTGTGCAGGTCGGTGAGCATCTCCGCGAAGGTGATCTCGCGGCAGCCGGCGGCCAGCAGGTCGTCCAACAGCGGGCGGTGCTCGTCGCGGATCAGGGAGCGCAGCCGGGCCAGGAACGCGTGGCTGTGGCGCAGGTGGCCGACGCCCCGACGGTTCCAGTCGCGGAACGCCTCGTCGGCGTCACCGGGCGGCGGCGACGGGTCGCGCTCCAACAGCACCACCTCGCGGCCTGTCGGGGCGAGCGCAAGCGCTGTGCAAAGCCCGGCCATGCCGGCCCCGATCACCAGAACCCGTTCGGTCATGACGCCTCCCAACGCCTATTTGCCGGGAGTCTAGTCAGGGAACGTCGGTCTTGGAAAGCCCGACCCAAGGTAAGCCTGGGTGCTTTCCTCAACCCATGGGCTTGGCGTCGCGGGCCTTCAACTCGACGATGGCCGCATTCAGCGCCGCCATGTCGGCGCCGGGGATCAGCCGGTCGCCGACGATGAAGGCCGGCGTGCCTTCCAGGTTCAGCGCCTTGGCCAGGGCGCGGGTGTCGGCGATGTGCTTGGCCACCTGCGGGCTCTCGGCGGCGGCGCGCACCGCGGCGGGCTTCAGGCCGGCGGCGGCCAGATGGCGGTCGATGGCCGGGTTGTCCAGCGAGCGCTCGGTCATGAAGCTGCGGAACAGGTCCAGGCCCTTGGCCTTGCCCTCCGGCGTCAGGGCGACCTTGGCGGCCTCGTCGGACTCATCACCGAAGATCGGGAACTCCTTGAAGACGAAGCGGATGTCCGGGTTCTGCTTGATCAGGGCCAGGATCTCCGGGGCCGACGACTTGCAGTAGCCGCAGCGGTAGTCGAAGAACTCCACCACCGTGTGCTTGCCATTCGGGTTGGCCACGAAGTCGCGGGGATCGCGCTCCAGCGCCTCGCGATAGCGGGCCAACTGAGCCTTGGCGGCGGTCTCGGCCTGCGCCTGCTTCTTGGCCTGCAGGGCGGTGACCGCCTCCTCGATCACCTCGGGATGTTCCAGCAGGTAGGCGCGCACCTTCTGGCCGAAGGCGTCATCGCTGGCCTTCTGGCAGCCGGAGAGGGGGAGGAGGGCGCAGGCGGCCAACAGGGCCGCGCGTTTGGAAAGGGTCATGGGCGTCCGTCTGATGAAATCGGCGGCTCTAGAGCCGGTCGTCCTTATCCAGGCCGCGGGAGATGTCCCGGTCCGGATCTGAGGTGTGGGCGATGTCGGTGGCGCGCCGCCATTCCGGCGAGCCCTTGTCCAGCATGTCGCGGGCGCGCATGGCGAAGATCAGGGCCTGGCGCTTGTCGCCAATGCGGTCGTTGTATTCGGCGGTGGCGTAGCGGGCCAGGCCATCATGGCCCTGTGTGGCATAGGCCTCGGCCAGCAGCCGCCATGCGACGGCATTGTCACCGTCCTGGTCCAGGGACCGCTTCAATTCGCGGACGCCTTCCTCGACCTTGGCCTTGTCAGGCAGGGCGATCAGGGTCTGGCCCAGATTGACCCGCAGCAGGGGGGCGTCGGGCTTCAGCTCCACGGACTTGCGTTGCGGGGCCTCGGCCTCGGCGGTCCGAGCGAACTCGAACAGGATCTGGCCCTTCAGTTCCCAGAGATAGGGATTGTCCGGCTGTTCCTGCAGAAGGGCGTCGATCCGGGCCAGGGCCTTTTCCGGCTCCTTGAGCTGATAGTAGGCGATCGCGCAGGCGTACTTGGTCGGGTAGTCCTGGACCTTGTCGCCGCACTTCACGATGGCGATGTTCGGATTGATGAAGCCCTGCAGTTTGGCCTTCATGATCTCGTGCTTGGCCTGGGCTTCGGCGCTGTCCGTCACCGCATAGTGGGCCTGCTTCTCCACCCGGGCGCGCAGCGCCTCGATCCGGTCCGAGGACAGGGGGTGGGTGCGGAAATAGGGGTAGCGCTTGGCCTCCTGGAAGACCTCCTGGTAGCGGAAGTTGTCGAAGAACTCGGCCAGGCCCCTGCCTGACAGGCCGGCCCGCTCCAGATAGGTGGCGCCCGCCTGGTCGGCGCGACTTTCCTGTTCGCGGCTATAGCCCATGGCGCCCAGGGTGCCGAAATAGCCCGCATTGCCCGCCAGCACGGCGCCCGCGGTGGCGTTGCCCGCCAAAGCCGCCAGCACGCCCAGGCCCATGGTCAGCAGGAATGGCTTCATGCCGGCGCTGTTCATCTCGCCCGAGCGGGCGGAGTGGCCGCCGGCCAGGTGTCCGATCTCGTGGGCCATGACGCCCTGCAGCTCGTTCGGCGTCTTCGATTCCAGGATCAGGCCGGTATAGACCGCCATGGTGCCCGGCGCGGCGAAGGCCTGCAGGTCCGAGCCGCCGATCAGCAGGATGTTGATGGACTTGGCGTCCAGGCCGGCCGCGTCGAACAGCGGCGCGGCGTCATCGTGCAGGATGGCCTCGATCTCGGTGTCACGGAGCAGCGAGATCGCTTCGCCCTGGGCCGCGGCGGGCGCCGCGGGCAGGGTCAGGCCTGCGGTCAGGACAGCCGCGAGGGCGGTCTGCGCAAACCTCGAAATGAGCGGGCGGGTCGGGGAGACCATGCGTGTCTAGAACTCCAAACCTCAGCTCCCCGACCCGACCCTAATGCGTCACCCGCGACGCCACCAGCCCTTCTTGGGCTTCGGTGGCGGGGCGGTGATTTCCGCCGGATCCGGCTCGGCCGGGGCGGCGGGCTCGACCGCGACGGTCTCCACCACGGGTGCAGGCGCAGGCTCTGCGGCGACGACCGGCGGGGCCTCAACTTCGGCGGCGACCTCGGCCGGAGCCTCAGCGGCGGCCTCAGGCGCGGCCTTGGCGCGGCTGCGGCGGGCGCTGGCGGGCTTGGCCGGCGGGGCTTCAGCCTCGGGTTCCGGCGTGGGCTCCGCCCGCGCCGCCACGACCACATCACCCGCGCCCCCCACCGG
>CAZXVO010000294.1:0-4176 GCA_964643835.1 uncultured Phenylobacterium sp.
CCTCCATCTGGGCGACCCGGCGGTCGATCAGATGCTTCTCCATCTTGAAGTCCGGGATGCCGTAGCGCAGCAGGCCGCCGATGCGGTCGTTCTTCTCGAACACCGTGGCGGCGTGGCCGGCGCGGGCAAGTTGCTGGGCGCAGGCCAGACCGGCCGGGCCGGAGCCCACGACGGCGACGCGCTTGCCGGTGCCGCGGGGCGACATCTGCGGCGCGATCCAACCCTCATCCCAGCCCTTGTCGACGATCTGGCATTCGATCGTCTTGATGGTCACCGGGGTGTCGATGATGTTCAGGGTGCAGGCGGCCTCGCACGGGGCGGGGCAGACCCGGCCCGTGAACTCCGGGAAGTTGTTGGTCGACTGGAGGTTTTCCAGCGCCGTCTTCCACTGGTCGCGATAGACGAGGTCGTTGAAGTCCGGGATCTGGTTATTCACCGGACAGCCGTTATGGCAGAAGGGAATCCCGCAGTTCATGCAGCGCGACGCCTGCTTGTTCAGCGCGTCGGCCGGCAGCGGGTGGACGAATTCCTTCCAGGTCTTCAGGCGGTCTTCCGGCTTGTCGTAGCCGCGATCCTGACGCTCGATTTCCAGGAAGCCGGTGGGCTTGCCCATGACTGTACTCCGTTCCTGAAATGCTATTCGGCGGCGACGGCGGCGGCCGCCTTGCGCTCGGCGGCCATGTCGGTCAGGGCGCGCCGGTAGTCCTTCGGCATGACCTTCACGAACTGGCCCAGAGACACATCCCAGGTGTCCAGGATGTGCTTGGCCCGCGCGCTGCCGGTGTGCAGCAGATGGCGTTCGACCAGGATCTTCAGACGCTCTGCGTCGTGGGTCAGCAGGTCGCCCATGCCCGCGTCGGCGACCGAGGGCGAGCGGCGCTGGGGCCGCCCCTCGTCGTCGGCGTTGGCCGCGTCGGCCTCGGAGATCTTCTCCAGGTCGACCATGGCCGGGTTGCACAGGGCGGCGAACCGGTTCTTCGGGTCATAGACGTACGCCACGCCGCCGGACATGCCGGCCGCAAAGTTGCGTCCCGTATCGCCCAGCACGACCACCACACCGCCGGTCATGTACTCGCAGCCGTGGTCGCCAAGGCCCTCGACCACCGTCACCGCGCCGGAGTTGCGGACGGCGAAGCGTTCACCGGCCACGCCCTCGATATAGGCCTCGCCGGCGATGGCGCCGTAGAGCACCGTGTTGCCGACGATGATATTCTCGGTCGGCTCGCGGTTGGCCTCGGGCGGCTGGCGCACGATGACGCGGCCGCCGGACAGGCCCTTGCCGACATAGTCGTTGCCGTCGCCGATGAGCTCCAGGGTCACGCCACGGGCCGTGAAGGCGCCGAAGCTCTGGCCCGCCTGGCCCTTGAAGGTCAGGTGGATGGTGTCCTCAGCCAGGCCGGCGTGGCCATGGGCCCGCGCCACCTCGCCCGAGAGCATCGCGCCCACAGTGCGGTTGATGTTCTTGATGGCGTACTCAGCCCGCACCGGACCCTTGCCAGCGATGGCGTCGGCGGAGTCGGCGATCAGCTTGTTGTCGAGCGCCTTGTCGAGGCCATGGTCCTGCCGGTCGCGCCACGAAAGGGTCGAGGGGTCGTTCACCGGCACGGCGTGCAGGAGCTTCGACAGGTCGACGCCGCCAGCCTTCCAGTGGTCGATAGCCGGCTGCATGTCCAGGCGGTCCACCCGGCCGGTCATCTCGGCCACAGTGCGGAAGCCCATGGAGGCCATGATCTCCCGCAGCTCTTCGGCCACGAAGAAGAAGTAGTTGATCACGTGCTCAGGCTGACCCGTGAAGCGGGCGCGCAGCACCGGATCCTGGGTCGCCACGCCCACCGGGCAGGTGTTGAGATGGCACTTGCGCATCATGATGCAGCCCGAGGCGATCAGCGGCGCGGTGGCGAAGCCGAACTCGTCGGCGCCCAGGAGGGCGGCGACGGCCACGTCACGGCCGGTGCGCAGGCCGCCGTCGGCCTGGACCGCGATGCGGGTGCGCAGGCCATTGAGCAGCAGGGTCTGCTGGGTCTCGGCAAGGCCGATTTCCCAGGGCGAACCCGCATGGGTCAGCGAGGTGAGCGGAGACGCCCCCGTGCCGCCCTCGAAGCCCGAGATGGTCACATGGTCGGCGCGCGCCTTGGCGACGCCGGCGGCCACGGTGCCCACCCCGACTTCCGAGACCAGCTTCACGGAGATGCGGGCCTTGGGGTTCACGTTCTTCAGGTCGTGGATCAGCTGGGCCAGATCCTCGATCGAATAGATGTCGTGGTGCGGCGGCGGGCTGATCAGCCCCACGCCCGGCGTTGAATGACGGACGCGGGCGATATTCCGGTCGACCTTGTGACCGGGCAACTGACCGCCTTCGCCGGGCTTTGCGCCCTGGGCCATCTTGATCTGGATGTCGTCGGCGTTGACCAGGTACTCGGCGGTGACGCCGAAGCGGCCCGAGGCGACCTGTTTGATGGCCGAGCGCATCGAGTCGCCGTTTGGCAGCGGCCTGAACCGGTCGGCTTCCTCGCCGCCCTCCCCCGTGTTCGACTTGCCGCCGATACGGTTCATCGCCACCGCGAGGTTGGTGTGGGCTTCACGGCTGATGGAGCCAAAGCTCATCGCCCCGGTGGCGAAGCGCTTGACGATCTCGCTGGCCGGCTCGACCTCATCGAGGCTGAGCGGCGTCGGCGCCGGCCGGAACCGCATCAGCCCGCGGATCGTCAGCAGGCGCTGGGACTGCTCGTTGATGCCCTCGGCGAAGGCCTTGTACTCGTCCGGCAGGTTGCCGCGCACGGCATGCTGCAGACGGCTGACCGTCTCGGGCGTCCAGGCGTGTTCCTCGCCGCGCAGACGGAAGGCGAACGTGCCGCCAACGTCGAGCATCGAGGCGTAGATCGGGTTGTCGCCGAACGCATCGCGGTGGCGGCGGACGGCTTCTTCGGCGATGCCGGAGAGACCGATGCCCTCGATCGTCGTGGCGGTGCCGGTGAAATACTGCGCGATCACGTCGGAGTTCAGGCCGATCGCGTCGAAGATCTGGGCGCCGCAGTAGGACTGGTAGGTCGAGATGCCCATCTTGGACATGACCTTCAACAGACCCTTGCCGACGGCCTTGATGAAGTTCTTGCGCACCTCGTAGGCGGTCAGGGCGTAGTCGTTTCTGACCCGCAGATGCTCCAGCGTCTCGAACGCCAGATAGGGGTTCACCGCCTCGGCGCCGTAGCCGGCCAGGACGCAGAAGTGATGCACCTCACGGGCTTCGCCGGTCTCGATGACCAGACCGGTCTGCATGCGCAGCCCCTGCCGGATCAGGTGATGGTGCACCGCCGCCGTGGCGAGGACGGCCGGGATAGCGATGCGGTCGGACGAGGTGGCGCGGTCCGACAGGATCAGGATGTTCATGTCGGCCAGGACATTGTCCGTGGCCTCGCGACACAGGCGATCGAGCGCCTTCTCGAGGCCCGCGGCGCCCTCCTCGGCCGGCCAGGTGGCGTCGAGCGTAGCGGTCCGGAAAGCGCCGTCCAGCAGTTCGCTGATCGCGCGGATCTTGGCCAGATCCTCGTTGGTCAGGATCGGCTGTGACACCTCCAGCCGCTTGTGCGTGCCCGCCTGGCGGCCGAGCAGGTTGGGCCGCGGGCCGATCATCGACACCAGGCTCATGACCAGTTCCTCGCGGATCGGATCGATCGGCGGGTTGGTGACCTGGGCGAAGTTCTGTTTGAAGTACTCGTACAGCAGCTTGGGGCGCTTCGAGAGCACCGCGATCGGCACATCGGCGCCCATCGAGCCGATCGGATCGTCGCCTGTCTGGGCCATCGGCTCGAGGAAGAACTGCAGGTCTTCCTGGGTGTAGCCAAAGGCCTGCTGGCGATCGAGCAGGTGCTGCGGGTCGCCGCCTTCCAGGGCGTCGGCGGGCGGCGCCTCGGGCAGATCTTCCAGCTTGAACTGGGTGCGGGCCAGCCATTCGGCGTAGGGCTCGGCGTCGGCGAGGGAGGCCTTGATCTCCTCGTCCTCGATGATCCGGCCCTGCTCCATGTCGATCAGCAGCATCTTGCCTGGCTGCAGGCGCCATTTGCGAACGACACGCTCCTCGGGAACGGTCAGCACGCCGACTTCCGAGGCCATGATCACATGGTCCTGGTCGGTGATGACGAAGCGGGCCGGACGGAGGCCGTTGCGGTCCAGCGTGGC
>CAZXVO010000295.1:0-981 GCA_964643835.1 uncultured Phenylobacterium sp.
AAGCTGTACGACATCGGCGCGGGCACCAATGAGATCCGTCGCTATCTGATCGGCCGGGAGCTGATCGGCGCGTGAGGATCGCCGCGAGTCTTGGCCTGGCGCTCTGGCTTGCAGGAACAGGTCTCGCCTCGGCGGCCTGTCCGCAGGGCCAGGCGCCGGCGCGGGAGGTGCGGCTCTATCTCGGCCGCAACATCGCCGGGCAGCCTGGGGTCAGCGAAGCGGACTTCACTGCATTTCTGGATGCTGAGGTCACGCCGCGCTTTCCCGATGGCCTGACGGTGCTGGACGCCCAGGGGCGGTGGCGAAACGGCGCCGGTGTGATCGAGAGCGAAGCGTCCAAGGTCCTGGTGCTCATCCTGCCGGCGCGGGAGCACAAGGCGGATGCAGGCGTGGCGGCCATACGCGACGCCTATCGACGCATCTTCTCGCAGGAGAGCGTGCTGATGACCTCGCAGGCGGTCTGCGCCAGCTTCTGACCCCAAATGAAAGGCCGCGCGCACGACAAGCGTGGCGCGGCCCAACGAGTGCGATTTCGGGGAGGGGGGCGCCGCCCGCGGGGGGCTGCGGACGGCGCCTGGGGTCTCAGGCGGAAATATCCACCGCGTGAGACATACGTTGCGCCGCCTGCTTCGCCGCATGGGCGGCGGCGTCAGATTCGGACTGCGCCCGCTGGCGGGCCGCCTTGCGGGCTTCCTGGGCTTCGGTGGTCAAGCGGATGGTGTCCGCATTGGCTCGAGCGACGACTTCCATGTCCTTTTCCGTCTTTTCCTTGTTGTTGGTTTTCTGGGGAGAAGCCGGGTCTATGCCCTGCTTGGCGTACTCTCGATCGGTGTTGTCGCGGCACCGGTACCCGTTCACAACGTCCATGTGCGCCTCCGTGAATGTCCCACGCAGGATTGCATAGCCGTCGCTAAGGCTTTGTTCAGAAACGGGGTTAGCGGATTTCAAGCATGTTTCGGACATGCGAAGGGGCCCGCCCCC
>CAZXVO010000295.1:991-4138 GCA_964643835.1 uncultured Phenylobacterium sp.
TTCCCGCAAGGGCCGGGGGCCGGCCGGGGGGCGCCCGCCCCCTTCCATAGTCGGTCCGCAGCGCGGAACCGTACCCAGCCCAAAGGCTTAGGCGCGGACCTCGTTGACGGAGGTCCAGGTCACGGTCACCGAACTACGGTTTGAACTATGAGACACTGGGTCACCTCCTTTCAGCTGTTGAACAGGACTCTCAATATGGGCCTGTTTTTCGAGCATGCAAATGCGGTGCTGCGCCGCTGGCTGGAAATCAGCTGGCTGCTGTGGTTGGCGGCGCCGGATCGCGCCGGCCGGGGCGTCGGCGCAGCTCTGTGATGGGGCGCTTCAGCTTGGCCAGGGCGTCCTTCTTCGCCTGGTAGCCGGCCGCGACCGCAGGGGCGTAGGCGCCCCAGTCCCGGATCTCCACCCCCGCCACTTCCGGTGCGACCAGCACGTCCGTAGCCTCGCGCGCCGCAACATGGTCCCGCCAGGACGAGACGGTCGCCGCCCGCATGAGCAAGGAGACGATGGGCGGGCCCTTTCGCCACTCGCCCGACAGGATCCAGCGCCAGACCGACTGGGGGCGGGCGACGTCGTCGGCGGTGATGGAGCGGCCGCGGGTGACATCCACCCCGACAATCGGCCCCGGCTGGAAGATCCGCATGACGTCGGCCGGGAAATTCTTCAGCACCGCGCCGTCCACCAGGACGTCATTGTGGTCGGTGGCCGGCGGCAGGACGCCGGGCAGGGAGATGGTGGCGCGCAGCGCATCGCGCAGCAGGCCCCGCCGATGCACCTGATACGCGCCCTTGGTCAGGTTGGAGGACACGCAGAAGAACGGCAGCCACAGGTCGGCGATCTGGGTCTCGCCGAAATGGGTCGCCAGGCGTTCCCGGACCTTGTTGCCCAGGGTCATGGCCAACAGCGGGAAGGCGATGTCGTCCAGCGGGCTCGTATTGACGAAGGCGTCCTGGATGCGGTGGTCCATTTCCGGACCATCCCAGCCCATGGCTACTCCGGCGGCGATGATGGCGCCCATGGAGACCCCGCCGACGAAGTCGATGGGCGTGCCCTGTTCGCGCAGGGCCCGGATCGCGCCGATATGGGCGTAGGCGCGGGCGCCGCCCCCGGAAAGAACGAGGCCCACGGCCTGGCCGGTCAGGATCCGCGCAATGCGCTTGAAGTCTTCTGCATTGTCCCGGCGGATATGGAACAGCCGCGCCGGCTGGGCGGCGTCCATCCAGGCCTCCGAGCCCTGGGGGCGGACGCAGTCGCGCTTCTGTACGAGGATCAGGTCGGCCAGGTTCTGGGCCTGCAAGGGGTCGCGGTCGGTCAGGACCCCGGCGGCCGGCGGCGGCAGGTCGCCGCGCCCGATCCGGAACAGCCGGTCCACCTGGCGCGACACCACCTGGCGCCAGCCCAGGTCGCTGGGCTCTGCGGCGTAGAGCACGAAGTCGTACTCCCGCTCGACGTCGGAGAACCACTCGGTTGGGGCGTGCTGCGCCTCCGCTCCGATGACGGTGACCATGTAGCCCAGCCGCCCGATCTCGCGCGCCACCCGGTCCACCAGCGGTCGGATGGGCACGGTCTCGCCAACCCCGATGAAGCCATAGACCGACGGCTCGCCCACTGAAGCCTTTGTGGCGGCCTGTCGGCTGCGCAGGATCATCAGCCTGGCCAGCTCGGTCATCACCGCCGGGTCGTCTTCCGCCGCCTCGAAGAAGACGTCGCGGGGCAGGGCGAAGACTTCGGAATCCCGCAGGGCGACCACATGGCCGGAGTGCGGCGCGCCGGCGATCAGGGCCATTTCGCCGGCCGGTTCACCGGGCCGGATGACGCCCAGGAACTGCAGCTCCTGGCCTTCCTCGCCGCGGAAGGCGCCGAGCCGGCCCGCGCGCAGGAAGTAGAGTTGTTCGGAGGGCTCGCCGGCCTTGTAGAGCGTGGCGCCGCCCGGCAGCGAGAACCACACAGCCTCGCCCTGGGCGCGTTCGTCCTCGAACAGGCGCGCCAGGGCCGAATCGGTAGGGATGTCCGGCAGATTGCCCACGGATCGGGAGCCTAGCGTGCGTCGCCGCACCCGGCTATGCCTGCCACATGCCCCTGATCAAGACCTCGATCCAGCCCCAGAGCGACACCTTCCAGGCCAACGCGCGGCTCAACCGCGGCCTCGTCGACCAGCTGCGTGACCGCGCCGCCCAGGCCGGCCTCGGCGGGCCGGAGGATACGCGCAAGCGGCATGTGGCCCGTGGCAAGCTCTTGCCGCGAGAGCGTGTCATGCGCCTGTTGGACCCGGCCGCGCCCTTCCTGGAGATCGGCGCCCTGGCCGCCCACGGGCTCTATGGTGACGAAGCGCCGGGCGCCGGGGTCATCGCCGGGGTCGGGCGGGTGTCGGGCCGAGAGGTGATGATCATCGCCAACGACGCCACGGTGAAGGGCGGCGCCTACTTCCCGATGACGGTGAAGAAGCATCTGCGCGCCCAGGAAATCGCCCGGGAAAACCGGCTGCCTTGCGTCTATCTGGTGGACTCCGGCGGGGCGAACCTGCCGCACCAGGCCGAGGTGTTTCCCGACCGCGAGCATTTTGGCCGCATCTTCTTCAACCAGGCCCGGATGAGCGCCGAAGGCATCGCCCAGATCGCCTGCGTCATGGGATCATGCACGGCGGGCGGCGCCTATGTGCCGGCCATGTCCGACGAGACGGTGATCGTTCGCGGGGCCGGCGAAGACAGCCAGGGCACCATCTTCCTGGGCGGCCCGCCGCTGGTGAAGGCCGCCACCGGCGAGGTGATCAGCGCCACTGACCTGGGCGGGGCCGATGTGCACGGCCGGCGCTCCGGCGTGGTCGACCATGTGGCGGCTGACGATGAGCACGCCCTGCAGATTGTCCGCTCTATCGTCGCCAACCTGAACACCTCAAAGCCTGTGGACGTGGTGCTGGCCGAGCCCAGGCCGCCGGCTTATGACCCGGAAGAACTCTACGGGATCGTGCCGGCCGATGTTCGCGCGCCCTATGACGTGCGCGAGGTGATCGGCCGCATCGTCGACGGCTCGGAGTTCGACGAGTTCAAGGCGCTGTACGGGACCACCCTAGTGACAGGCTTCGCCCGCATCTGGGGCCAGCCGGTGGCGATCCTGGCCAACAACGGGGTGCTGTTCTCCGAGAGCGCGCTG
>CAZXVO010000296.1:0-4136 GCA_964643835.1 uncultured Phenylobacterium sp.
CTCCTTGGATGACGGACTCTCACTCAAACCGAGGGATCAGGAAGGGGGCAGGTCAATCAGACTAAATGACCCCAACGCCGCAAAACTATTGCCGAGAACAATTCCTCGGAGGCCGCATCGGCATACTCCCAAGCGCTTAGCAAACGGGCACGGTTTCGGCCTCTCGGTTTCGAACGGCCGTCGCTGGGCCAAAGCTGCCTTTCCAGCTTGTCAGCGCGCGCCCGAAGCCGGCTTAAGTCGTCTGCTGACTGCGACCGGTACGTCAGCCGATGGGCTTGGCGGGAAGCAAACCCGCCACCTACCGAGGGCAAAACCTCACACGGAATGCCTAGCTTCGGACAAATGAAGTAGTAGCGGCGGCCACCGTACCGCATTGGCCTCCCCTCAAGCGCGATCTCCTGGAGGCGCGGCTCCCCATTGAAGCTGAAACGTATGACCACAAAACCTGAAGACGGGTCGGTCAGGTTGACCGTCACGCCCACGCTGCCGCTCTCCTCGCCAGTAGCCGACCAGTGCCATCTCTGTATGCCAGTCGTGACGGCGCCAGGTACCAGGAAGCCCTGCCGACGCATAACCCTTACGTCCAGGCGGACAGCGCCCTCGACCGTTCCACGATTGCGGGTCCGATACCGGCCAGAGCTGTAGCCGCCCATATTTTCCGAAATCCTTTGGCTAAGGGCCGTTTTTTGAGCCTGGCTCGCATGCGAAGCAGACCATCTGCGCCTTCAGTTTAGCATGATCAAGACCGGCCCAGTTGCTCACGCCGGCCACTTGCAGAAGAGATGTCCACAGGACGAATAGGGAGAGTTCCGGATTTGCTGGACAGGTCGCTTTGAAGCAGCAACCAGTCCTGCCGCCTCATCTGAAAAGCGGGCCGTGAGCCCAGTCGGCCCCCGCTTGCAGTGCCGCTACGCGGTCGGAAAGCACCATTGGAAATCAGCTGCCCCACGCCATAGGCTGAGGACCTCCCCCCATGGGGTAGATGTATATGTGTCCGAAACGGGGGGACCGCCCCATCTCTCTAGACTCCACTGCCGGTCCGAAACGCGGGGACTGTCGCGACTTCATTGGGAGCCAACTGTCCGAAGGGAGGGGACCGACTGTCCGAATTGAGGGGACCGCAATCTAAATTTCCGGGCCGCCATCGCATGAAGGCTTTGAGCGGCGGCGCGTGGGTCAGGTCACACTTGTAGAGGGTGAGGCGCCACTCGGCGGCATGACGGATCTTGCGAGTGAAGCCCCCTGGCAATGCGCACTCGATGAAGCCGCGCGCCTGAAGCGTCGCGAGACACTTCGACGCCGTGTCCTTGTTCACATTCGCGCGCTCGGCAATCTGCCGGACGCTTACCGCGAGCCGCCCGTTGTTCGACCCGTTGTAGGCCCTCGCGACGACGAGGTAGGTCGCCTGCTCCTGGGCTGACAATGAGCGCCAAGCCGGGGATTCCAGCATGAAGTGCGGCAACTGGACGAATGGTCCCACTCCGCTTGACCGGCCCTTGCGATTTGTCTTGGCCATTCACCCGCCTCTAGCGCCGATCCCAGACGCTTAATCGGATCACGCTTCGCCCATGAGCCGACGAAGCGAGGCGACCTTGACCAAGGTCCGACGCCCAAGCTTGACGATGTCGAGCCGGCCCTCACGGATCAGGAGGTAGATGGAGGTACGCCCAAGACCCAAAGCCTTGGCGGCGTCATTGATGGAGACTGTGATCGGCTGCATTCAGGCATGTCCGCTGTTGAACTACGCCGACATATTGCTTGCGGTGCAGGCGATTGGGCAGCCGGCGGCCTGCAAAAAACCCATATATGTGAAAGACTTCATCCGCACCCATAGTCGGGAGAGGTTAGCGGCGTTACCGACCCGAGGGTTAGGCAAACCCTAGGGATGGTTTGAAGAGAACCCACCCCTTAGTTAGCTCGTTACCCCTGGACTAGCTGCGGCATTAGAACGGGATTTCGTCGTCGATCTCATCCCAGAAATCCGGCTTCGGTAGCGGCCGGGGCTGAAGCGGCGCCGGCAATGGACCTGGTGTCGGTGTCGCGCCGCCTTCCGGTTTCCAATTCGCGACCTTGCAGATCTCTTCAATCCCCGTCTCGTTGATCTCGTTTTGCCTGTTCATCAAGCCGAGCTCTCCAGCGTGTTGGATAAGCCAACTCCGCAATGCCTGTTTGGGGGACTTCCCGCGCGTGAGCGCTGGGTCGCTCGTAACCGCAGTCCACGCCCGTAAAGCGGCATTGAGCTTTGGGGGCAGCTGGGCGCTTGCTTGAGTATTTCCCCCAACACTTCCCCAACGCCCGAAGAAATGGCCGGGTATCGGCGACGCGTCGAAGAACCTGTCTAGCTGATCTCGATCTATAGTCGTTCCACTAATATCAATGTCAGACGACTGACCAAAGCCAGATTCTTCATACTTTACATACGCTTCTATTCGACGTTCTCGAACGGCATTGACCAAGGATGTCCTGATTGCAATGTAACCTGGAGGCTGAAACCTTCTGTCATTCTCGACTTTGTGTTCGATCTCACTTGGATCACGACCGCAGAACAGCAGGGTCGCCTGGATGATCGAAAAGGAAGGCGACAGACGCCAAAATTCTATTGGGTTCATGCAGGCTTCGTTCCGATACAATCCTAGAGACGCTTAGGATTGCATCGTTCGGCCTGGGTTGTGAACGGTTGTGGCTGAGCGTGGGTGGTTAGGCGGTGTGTTTCAGGGGGATGACCTTTCCAGACTGGCGCAGACGGTCGAGATAGTCGCTCCACCACTGAGCCATCCGGACCCGCTCATCCCAATGGGCACCGCGATGATAGGCCGCGCGAACGCTGTCGCTGTCGCCATGCGCTAGGGCGCGCTCGATGGCGTCGGCACTCCATTTGCCAGACTCGTTCAACAGCGTGCTGGCCATAGAGCGGAAGCCGTGGGCGGTCATGTCGTCAGAGCCATAGCCAAGGCGGCGCAGAGCGGCGTTCAGCGTGTTTTCCGACATAGGCCTCAGCGGGGTGCGAACAGACGGAAAGACATATCGACCACCGCCAGTCAGCTCCTGGGCTTCCTTCAGGATCGCCACGGCCTGCTTCGATAGCGGGACCACGTGTTCTCGGTTCATCTTCATGCGGCTGCCGGGAATCCGCCAGACCGCCGCCGTCAGATCGATCTCCCGCCATTCCGCCATCCGTAGTTCACCGGGCCGGACGAACACATGAGGCGCCAGCTTGAGCGCCCAAAGCGTCGTCGGCTGACCGTCAAAGCCTTCAATCGCCCTCAACAGACCGCCGACCCCGGCCGGATCAATGATGGCCGCATGGTGCTTCACCTTAGGCGAGGTCAGCGCGCCCTGGAGATCGGCGGCGATGTTCCGGTTCGCCCGCGTCGTGGCGACCGCATATCGGAAAACCCTTCCCGCAAACGCCAGGAGGCGCTTCGCCGTCTCGTTCCGCCCGGAGAGTTCAACCTTCTTCAGCACGGCGAGCAGTTCATAAGGCTCGATTTCCGCGATTGGGCGAGCGCCCAGGGCCGGCTCAAGCTGCGACAGGAGCCATTTAGCCTTGTCGATGGTGATGGTCTTCAGGCCCTCCTTCTCACGCTTGGCTATGAACTCGTCAGCTACCGCCTTGAAGGTGTTGGCGGCGCCCACCGACGCCGCGATAGCCTCACGCTTCTTCTCAAAGGCTGGATTGGCGCCAGCAGCGATCAGCTTGCGCGCCTCATCCCGCCGCGCCCTGGCGTCCTTCAGGCCAACGTCAGGATAGCGCCCCAGCGAAAGCAGCTGCTCCTTGCCCAAATGGCGGAATTTCAGTCGCCAAAGTTTGCCGCCCGATGGGCTGATCAGGACAAACAGGCCGCCCTCATCGAACATCTTGTAGGGTTTGGCCGCGGGCTTAGCGGCGCGTATGGCCGAATCCGAAAGAGCCATGCTGGGGGTATCTCCGACAACCCGTCTGAGGGATACCCCCACTGATACCCCCAGAGCCCACCGACTATCGGCGAACACCGGCGCTCATGGGCGACCCTCACGCACAAAACATATCTGATTTTCTTTGATTTTTCCACCCGCCGGCGCATCTCTGCGCACAAGGTGATGGTGCCCCAGGCCGGACTCGAACCAGCACGCCTCTCGACAGCAGATTTTGAGTC
>CAZXVO010000297.1:0-3736 GCA_964643835.1 uncultured Phenylobacterium sp.
ACCGGCATCACCTCCGACGCCCAGTACCGCTTCGCCCGCACGGTGGATCCGGACAGCCTGAAGCCGGGGATCGAGCTGGCCACCAAGCTGATCCTGGAGCTGTGCGGCGGCGAGCCGTCGGAGCTGGTCTATGTGGGCCAGGCGCCGGAAGCTCCCGGCCCCATCGCCTTCGACCGGTCGTATGTGCGCCAGCTGTCGGGCCTCGAGATCGGCCCTGAGCGGATCGACCAGATCCTGGCTGACCTCGGCTTCAAGGTCGAAGCCGCCCGGGTCACGCCGCCGTCCTGGCGCCGCGACGTCGAAGGCAAGGCTGACCTGGTCGAGGAAGTGGCGCGCATCGAGGGCTATGGCGCCCTGCCCGCCACCGCCCTCCCCGAGATCGCTCGCCCCGCCGGCGGCGTGTTGACCGTCCGCCAGACCCGGGTGCGCACCGCCCGCCGGGCCCTGGCCGCGCGCGGCTATGGCGAGACCATCACCTGGAGCTTCACCAGCCAGGCCAAGGCGGCCCTGTTCGGCGGCGGCCAGCAACAGCTGGTGATCACCAACCCGATCGCCTCGGACCTGGACTGCATGCGGCCCTCGGCCCTGCCGAACCTGATCGAGGCGGCCGGCCGCAACGCCCGCCGTGGCTTCGCCGATGTCGCCCTGTTCGAGATCGGCCCGCTCTATCGCGGCGACCAGCCCGAGGACCAGGTGACCACCATCGCCGCTATCCTGGCGCCGCATCCGCCGCGGCACTGGGCGGGCGCGGGTTCGGACGCCCTCTTCGAGCTGAAGGCCGACCTGGTCGCCCTGCTGGACGAACTGGGCGCCCCGCCGCTGCAGACCGCGCAAGGCTCCAATGCCGACTGGTGGCACCCCGGCCGTTCGGCTCGCCTGCAACTCGGCCCCAAGACCGTGGTCGCCGAGTTCGGCGAACTGCACCCGCGCATCCTCAAGGCGCTGGACGTGGAAGGTCCGGTCTATGGCTTCGAGATCAATCTCGACGTCCTGCCCGAGCCCAAGCGCAAGGCCACCAAGACCAAGCCGGCGCTGGAACTCTCGGCCCTGATGCCGCTCAGCCGCGACTTCGCCTTCCTGGTGGAGGACAAGGTGGCGGCCGGCGACCTGTCCCGACCGATCCTGGGCGTCGACAAGGCCCTGATCCGCGAGGCTCGGGTGTTCGACGTCTATAAGGGCCAGGGCGTGCCGGAGGGCTTCAAGTCCCTGGCCGTCGAGGTGGTGCTGCAGCCCAAGGACAAGACCCTCACCGACGCCGAGATCGAAGCCCTGTCGGCCAAGATCGTCGCGGCGGTGGAGAAGACGGTCGGCGGCAAGCTGCGGAGCTAAACCAAATCCTCCCCTCTCCCCTCGGGGAGAGGGCCAGGGTGAGGGGGCCCGCCCGCGCAAGCCCTGGTAGGCCGACGCGAGCCTCACCGCTGCTCCCCTCACCCCAACCCTCTCCCCGCACGCGGGGCGAGGGCGTGCGAGCGCTGCCGCTGCGTGAATCTTGGCGCGGGCGCGAAAGCGTGGTTGGTCGCGCGCCATTCACACTCAAGCGAGCGGCCCCATGAAACTCGACTCCTCCATCTCCGCCGTCATCACCGGCGGTGCCTCCGGCCTCGGCGCGGCGACGGCCCGTCGGCTGGCCAGCCATGGCGTCAAGGTCGCCCTGTTCGACCTCAATGAAGAGCAAGGCGAAGCCCTGGCCAAGGAGCTGGGCGGGGTGTTCTGCAAGGTCAATGTCACCTCCAGCGAGGAGGTCGACGCCGCCTTCGCCAAGGCCCGCGCCGCCAACGGCCAGGAGCGCATCCTGGTCAACTGCGCCGGTGTCGGCGGTTCGGTGAAGACCGTCAGCCGCGACAAGGAGACCCGCGAGATCAAGGAATACCCGCTGGAGAACTTCGAGCGGATCATCCAGGTCAACCTGATCGGCACCTTCCGCTGCATCACCAAGTCGGCGGCGGGCATGCTGACCCTAGACGTTCTGCCCGACGGCGACCGCGGCGCCATCGTCAACACCGCCTCGGTGGCGGCCGAGGACGGCCAGATCGGCCAGGCGGCCTATACCGCCTCCAAGGCCGGCATTGTCGGCCTGACCCTGACCGTCGCCCGCGACCTGTCCAGCGAGGCGATCCGCGTCAACACCATCCTGCCCGGCATCTTCGACACCCCGCTGCTCGGCCGCGCGCCGGAGCATGTGAAGGCCGCCCTGGCCGCCCAGGTCCCCTTCCCCAAGCGCCTGGGTCAGTCGGAAGAGTACGCCCAGCTGGCCGAGACCATGATCACCAACGGCTATTTCAACGGCGAGGACGTCCGCCTGGACGGCGCCATCCGCATGGCGCCGCGCTAAGAAAGCTTGGCTTGATCCCTGAGGGGCGCTCGACAACAGTGGGGGGCATGATCAAGCCCCCCGCTTCCGCCGCCCACGCCCACAAGCCCGCCCTGGAACGGCACTTCGAGACCCTGCTGTTCCGGTCTCGCTGGCTGATGGCGCCCTTCTATCTGGGACTGGTGGCCGCCCTGGTGGTGATGGTGATGGTCTTCGCCCGCGAGGCCTGGTCCGAGTTCAGCCACGCGGCCTCGATGAGCCCGGACGAGGCCATCTTGATGGCCCTGACGCTGATTGACCTGTCCTTGGCCGGCAACCTGCTGCTGATCGTGATCTTCTCGGGCTACGAGAACTTCGTCTCCAAGATCGACACCGGCGACCACGAGGACCGGCCGAGTTGGATGGGCACGGTGGATTTCGCCGGCCTGAAGATGAAGCTGATCGCCTCCATCGTGGCGATCTCCGCCATCGCCCTGCTCAAGGCCTTCATGAAGACCGCCGAGGGCGAGCCTTTGGACAATGTCCACCTGGCCTGGCTGGTCGGCATCCACCTGACCTTTGTGGTCTCAGGCGTGCTGATGGCCCTGATGGACCTGCTCGCCTCCAAGACCGAGAAGCACTGACAGGCCCTAGAAGGGCCACCAGTGACGCTGGCGGCTGTAGGACAGGTAGCCCACATTGGCGCCCAGGCGCATGCCGACGCCGGCGCGGATCGGCGCCAGGATGATGTCGTTGGCCCGCTGGTAGTTCACGCCCAGCCCGCCGATGAAATAGGCCGAGCCGTCCACGCCGGGGAACCGCTGGAAAATAATGTCCGGGTATTGGAGGTTGTAGCAGAGGGTGAAGACCCGGCTGGCGTTGCCACCCACGTCCCAGCCCACCGAGGGCCCCTGCCACCAGATCTCCACCGGCGGCTTTCCCTTCATGTAGAGCAGGCCGCGGCCATAGCGCAGGCCAAGCGCCACGGCGCCCGAGGCTTCTTCGCCGGCGATATAGGCCGTGGGCCGGCCATTGTCCTTGAACACCCGCTCCACCGCGCCGCCAGCCGTCGCGGCGGGGGCGCCCAGAAAGTCGGAGACGGTGTTGCCGATCTCCTCGCGGCTGAAGGTCTCGGCCGGCGGGTTGGCGGCATAGGCCGGCGTCGGGGTGACCGGCGGCGGGGTCGGCCCAGCGATCGGCATGTTGGTCTGGCCGGAGGGCGCGGGCTGGGCGCTGGCGGCGCCCGCGGCGCCGAGGGTCGCGATACCGGACAGGATCAGGGTGCGGCGGTCCATGGCGAAGACTCCTGGAAGCTTGGGCGCAAACGTCCCATCCCTTCTGGTCTTCATTGCGGCGCTCAGCTTAATGGCAGATTAACCATGATCGCTCCCGCACCCCACCCTGGGGCGCGAAGCGTCGCATGCAGGCCGCTCGCGAAACGGCCTG
>CAZXVO010000297.1:3746-4115 GCA_964643835.1 uncultured Phenylobacterium sp.
GTGCTAGAGGCAGGCCAGCATGACGACGCCCCTCTCCCACATCCGCAACTTCTCGATCATCGCTCACATCGACCACGGCAAGTCGACCCTGTCTGATCGCCTGATCCAGGAGACCGGCGGCCTGACCAAGCGCGAGATGACCGAACAGGTCCTCGACAACATGGACATCGAGCGTGAGCGCGGGATCACCATCAAGGCCCAGACGGTCCGCCTGGACTACAAGGCCGACGATGGCGAGACCTATGTCCTGAACCTGATGGACACCCCCGGCCACGTTGACTTCGCCTATGAGGTCAGCCGGTCGCTGGCCGCCTGCGCGGGCTCGAGCCTGGTGGTCGACGCCAGCCAGGGCGGCGAGGCTCAGACCCT
>CAZXVO010000298.1:0-4083 GCA_964643835.1 uncultured Phenylobacterium sp.
TTGGCGCCACGAACGCCACGAGCTTTACGGTGGATAGCGCCACCCAGATCACGGCGACCGCCCCGGTGGGCGCCAATGGCGTCGTCAATGTCACCGTGACCACGGCGGGGGGGACCAGTGCGACCGGAGGCGGCAACGCCTTCACCTATGGCGATGGTCCCTCCGTGACGGCCCTGTCTCAGACCAATGGCGTACTCGCCGGGGGTGGTGCGGTAGTCCTGACGGGCGCGAACTTCACCGGAGCCACGTCTGTGAAGTTTGGAGCCACGAACGCCACCAGCTTCAGCGTGGATAGCGCGACCCAGATCACGGCGACGGCTCCGGCCGGGGCCGCGGGCGCGGTCAATGTGACCGTCACGACCCCAGTGGGCACGAGCGCCAGCGGGGCAGGGAACCTCTACACCTATGTGGCGGCCCCCGTTCTCTCCGGCCTGACGCCGAACACCGGCTATACGACTGGCGGAACCTCGGTGGTCATCTCCGGCACGAACCTGACTGGCGCGACCGGTGTGACCTTCGGGGCCCTGGCCGCCACCAGCTTCACGGTCAACAGCGCGACCCAGATCACGGCCGTCTCGCCGGCTGCGGCTGTGGGGCCCGTCAACGTGACCGTGACGACGCCTGGCGGAACGAGTGGGGCCCAGGTCTTTACCTATGCGACCCCGCCGCCGCCCGCCCCCACACTGACGATCAATGCGACGGCGCCAGATGGTACGGTGGGCCTGGCCTATGCGGGGAGCTTCACCGCCGCCAATGGCCAGGCGCCCTATAGCTTCAGCCTGACGGCGGGCCCACTCCCGGCTGGCCTGGGCCTGACGAGCGCGGGCGCACTTACAGGAACGCCCACCGCGGAGGGACAATTCCCGATCACGGTGACGGCGACGGATGCGAGCCAGGCGGCGGTTTCGGTCTCTGTGACCCTGACCATCAAGAAGGCTCAACTGACCCTGCCGGAGGTTCAGCTCAACCTGACCACCGGGCTCGATGTCAGCCTCTCCTTCGCGCCAGCTGGTGGGGTGGCGCCCTATCGCTACAGCCTGTCCGGCGATCTGCCGCCTGGCCTCAGCTTCAATAGCGCGACTGGGCTTCTGTCCGGTGCGCCGACCGCCGCGGGGACTTACGCCTTCTCGGTGACGGCGACGGACTCCAGCTCTGGCACGCCGCTGACGGTGACGCGCAACTACACCTCCAGCGTGGCTGCAGCGACCCCGCCGGTGGCCGATCCGGTCAGCCTGGCGCTGACGCCTTCAGCTCCCACGCTCACCATCGACCTCGAGGACAAGGTTCACGGCGACTACACCCAGATCATCATCGTCCGGCAGCCCCAGTTCGGGACCGCCACGGTCCGTGTGACGGGCTCCAGCAGCGCGCCGTCGTCCTCCGCGGACGCGGGCCGCGCGGCCGGCCTGGTGGCCTTGAAGGGCGCCTCGCTGATCTACACGCGCAACCCGGGCTACACTGGCCCGGACGCCTTCCTCTACGCCGCCATCGGGCCGGGCGGGCAGTCGCCGTCCGCACGGGTGATCATCGGCGCCCTCCCGGCTCCGACGGCCAACCCGGACACCGCCCTTGTCGGCAGCGGCAAGTCAAAGGCCATCGCGGTGACCGCCAACGACGCAGGTGAGTTCGACAGCGTCACGCTTGCCCAAGCGCCCGCCCACGGGACGGCTTCGGTGAGCGGTCTGGTGGTCACCTACAGCGGCCAGGCAGGCTACTCGGGGACGGACACCTTCACCTACACCCTGAGCGGTCCGGGGGGCGTCAGCGCGCCCGCCACTGTCACGGTCACGGTGGATCCGCCTGCGGTCGCCGGACCTGCGACCACGGTCACTGTCCTCGCGGGGCAGCCGGTCACGGTTGATCTGACGATCGGTGCGACTGGAGGCCCGTTCACGGCCGCGTCGGTGGTCTCGATCTCTCCGGCCAGTTCTGGCGTCGCGGTGGTCAAGTCGCCGACCGCGGGGCGCTACACCCTGACCTACACCTCAAACCCGAGCTTCTCCGGGACGGCGGTGGTTCAGTACACGCTCGCCAACGCAACCTCGGTGTCGGCGCCTTCCACCGTGACGGTGATCGTAAACCCCCGTCCCGATCCGACCTTGGATGCTCAGGTGAGGGGGCTGGTCGCGGCACAGGACGCCGCCGCCCGCCGCTTCGCCAATACCCAGGTCCTCAACTATGGCCGCCGCCTTGAGCAGCTCCATCGCGGGGGCGGATCTGGCGCCGACAGCATGCTCAGCCTGCAAGGCGGAGTGTCGGGCGAGGACCGCTTTGAGGCCCGGGAGCGTATGCGGCGGGTGGGCCCCTTCAACATCGCCTATGCCGGCGACGAGTTGGGCCTGGCCAGGCGGGTCGGCCTCCTGGGGTCTGATGTCGGTCTCCAGGGAGTCTCGGATCGTGGCGAAGAGGGCATGCCCCTCGAACGTCCCGAGCCGACCCGCTGGGGCGTCTGGGCGGCCGGCTCAGCAGACCTGGGGATGCGTGAGGCCTTCACCGGCCAGCGTGGCTTCCGCTTCACCACCGACGGCCTGACTGTGGGCGCTGACTATCGGCTCAACCCTCGCCTGGCGATCGGGGCGGGTCTTGGCTACGGCCGAGACTCCACCCGGGTCGGTAAGGAGGGCACGAAGAGCCGGGCCGAAGCCTTCAGTGGCGCCGTCTATGGCAGCTTCCAGGTCTCTGAAAACGGCTTCATCGATGGTGTGCTGGGCTACGGCGCCCTTAGCTTTGACAGCCGGCGCTTCGTCACGGCGAACGGGTCGATGGTCACGGCCAACCGCGACGGCGATCAGCTCTTCGCTTCCGTCACCGGGGGCGGGGAGTACCAGAACGGCCGGCTCATGCTGTCGCCCTACGGCCGGGTGGCTATGACCCGTTCGACGCTTGGGGCGGGCACGGAAGTCGGGGACAGCCTCTGGGCGCTCACCTATCAGAGCCAAGAGGTCTCCAGTCTCACGGCCTCCCTGGGCCTGCGCGCCAACTACAGCCGCAAGGTCACTGTTGGCGAGCTCAGCCCGCGGGTGCGCCTGGAGTACAGCCATGACTTCGAAGGCGCAGCCGATGCGGGGGTGTCCTACGCCGATTGGCAGGGCGGTCCGGTCTATCGAATGGTGGTCGACGGCCTCGACCGTGACCTCGCCAGGATTGAGCTGGGCGTGGATCTCCGCCTGGAGAGTGGTCTGCGCTTTGGCCTGGACCTCGACAATCTCCTGGGCGCGAACTCCCACTGACCTCCGAGGCCCAAACCCCGCTGGGCCAAACTTCAAGGGGGCGCAGTCGCCTGCGCCCCCTTTCCTTTAAACAGTAATACAACTCAGGGCTTGTGATGGGTTGGAGTAAGAGCGCGACGGTGCACCAGGGCCGCGAGGCCTGGTCGATCCTGGACGAGACTGGCGATCAACGCGCGATCGCTATCGAACTAGCTGACGCTCAGATTATTGAGGCGGCGCCTGACCTTCTGGCGGCGGCGCGCCGTGCGAGCCGTCAGCTTCGCCTTTCCTTTGGGCCATCGCCCGCAGACCCTGCCAGCGGTTGGTCGACGCCTGCCGCCTGCGAGATCTGCTGCGCCCTAAAGGCCAAGCCCGCCACCACAATAAGTACCCAACACGCACGCGCGTCGCCGCGTTCGTAGGGCTCTCCGGCCTAATGTGGGCCTTGATCCTATGGGTTGCGTTCTTCGTGAACCGCGTCTGGCCCCACTAGCCCGCCTAGATCCGTCCGCCATCCCCCAAGTCTCACCTTAGTTTTAGGGGCAAGCATGCTCACCGCGTTCATCCTGATCGGCGCCGGCCTCCTTGCGGGCGGCCTTAATGCGCTGGCGGGGGGAGGAACCTTCGTAGCCTTCCCAGCCTTCACCCTGGCTGGCCTGCCGCCGACCCTCGCAAACATCTCGACGACGGCCGCGCTCCTCCCTGGCACACTGACAAGCTCTTGGGCCTACCGCAAGGAGGCGCGGCCCCTGGGGGTGGCCTCCACCTGGTCTCTCCTAGGCCTAAGCCTAGCCGGCGGGCTGATCGGCGCTCTGCTGCTGCTCCTGACACCGGAGCGGCTCTTCGGGACTATGATCCCGTGGCTCCTTTTGAT
>CAZXVO010000299.1:0-1996 GCA_964643835.1 uncultured Phenylobacterium sp.
GCTTCGTCGCCGAGAAGTAGAGGGTCTGCCGCTTCTGCGGGGTCAGCTTGAAGATGCGCTCGATGTCGGGGATGTAGCCCATGTCGTGCATGCGGTCGGCTTCGTCGATGACCAGCATCTGGACGCCGGTCATTAGCAGCTTGCCGCGTTCGAAGTGGTCGAGCAGGCGCCCCGGCGTGGCGATCAGCACGTCGACGCCGCGGTCCAGCTTCATCTCCTGGTCGGAGAAGGACACGCCGCCGATCAGCAGCGCCCAGGACAGCTTCTGTCCCTTGGCGTACTTCTCGAAGGAGGAGGCGACCTGGTCGGCCAGTTCGCGCGTCGGCGCGAGCACCAGGGCCCGGGGCATGCGCGCCCGGGACCGGCCGGCGGCCAGACGGTCGATCATCGGCAGGGTGAAGGCGGCGGTCTTGCCGGTGCCCGTCTGGGCGATGCCCAGGACGTCCTTGCCCACCAAGGCGATGGGGATGGCTTGCGCCTGGATTGGGGTAGCGGTCGTGTAGCCCGTGTCGGCCACGGCCTTAAGCGTCGCGGGCGAGAGGCCCAGTTCAGAAAATTCGGTCATCAGCGGCTAAATGAGCGGCGGTTCGCCCGATGGGGGCTGGCCTGCCGCGGCGGCGCGAACGGCGATCGTCACGCGCGCCGGAATGTAGGGGCTGGGGATATCAAGTCAACGCGTTAGAGAATCGCGGGGCCTCAACAATCAGATGTCGAGGTCGGCCGCCGCGAATTCAGCGTTCTCCTGAATGAAACGGAAGCGCAATTCAGGCTTACGGCCCATCAGGGTCTCGACCAGGTCCGCAACCGCTTCCTCAGCCCGCGGCAGGGTCACCCGCGCCAGGGTCCGCTTCGACGGATCCATGGTGGTTTCCTTCAACTGGGCCGGCATCATCTCGCCAAGGCCCTTGAACCGGCTGATCTCGGGCTTCTTGCCCTTGAACTCGGTGGCCAGGAGCTCGTCCTTGTGGGCGTCGTCGCGGGCGTAGACGCTCTTGGCACCCTGGCTGATGCGATAGAGCGGGGGCAGGGCGAGGTAGAGGCGCCCCGACCGGATCATGTCGGGCATGGTCCGATAGAAGAAGGTGATCAGCAGGCTTGCGATGTGGGCGCCGTCGACGTCGGCGTCCGTCATGATGATCACGCGCTCGTAGCGCAGCTCTTCTTCCTTGAACTTCGTCCCGCCCTGGACGCCCAGGGCCAGCAGCAGGTCGCTGAGTTCCTTGTTGCCGCCGGTCTTGTCGCTGGAGGCGGAGGCGACGTTCAGGATCTTGCCACGCAGGGGCAGGATCGCCTGGGTCTTGCGATCCCTGGCCTGCTTGGCGGAGCCGCCGGCCGAATCGCCTTCGACCAGGAAGATCTCGGCGCCGTCGATGGCCGCGCGGGAACAGTCGGCCAGCTTGCCGGGGAGGCGCAGGCGGCGGGTCGCCGAGGCGCGGGCGACTTCCTTGTCCTTACGCCGCTTCAGGCGCTCCTCGGCGCGCTCGATGACGAACTGGAGCAGGGCGCTGGCGGACTTGGGTTGGGCGGTCAGCCAGTGGTCGAAGGGGTCGCGCAGGGCGTTCTCGACCAGGCGCTGGGCCTCGGCCGAGGACAGGCGCTCTTTGGTCTGGCCCTGGAACTCCGGATTGGCGATGAACACACTGACCAGGGCGCCGGCCTGGGCCACCACGTCTTCCGCGGTGATCAGGCCGCCGCGCTTTTCGCCGGTCAGTTCGGCGTAGGCCTTCAGGCCGCGGGTGAGAGCGGCGCGCAGGCCGGCCTCATGGGTGCCGCCTTCCGGGGTGGGCACGGTGTTGCAGTAGGACTGCATGAAGCCGTCGGCCTCGCCGAATCCGGCGGGGGTCCAGGTGACGGCCCATTCGACCTTGCCGGCCTCGCCCTTGCGCTCGAAGCGCCCGGCGAAGGGCTCGGGGGTCACGGTCTCGATCGACTTCACGCGCTCGGCCAGGAAGTCGGCCAGGCCGTTGGGGAAGCGGAATACGGCTTCCGCCGGGGT
>CAZXVO010000299.1:2006-4038 GCA_964643835.1 uncultured Phenylobacterium sp.
AAGGTGGCCCTGGGCGGGGTGTCGCCGGCGATCTCTGGATCACAGCGCCATTCGATGGTGACGCCCCGGAACAGATAGGCCTTGGAGCGGGCCATGCGGTACAGGCGCGCCGGCTTGAAGGCGCAGCCCTCGCCGAAGATCTGCGGGTCAGGCAGGAAGCTGATGGCCGTGCCGTGCTTCTTGCTGGGGGACAGGCGCTCAATGGCGCCGATGGGCAGGCCGCGGGTGAAGGCCTGGCGCCATTCGAACCCGTCCTTCCAGACATTGACGTTGACGCGTTCGGACAGGGCGTTGACCACCGAGACACCCACCCCGTGCAGGCCGCCGGAGGTCTCATAGGCCTTGCCCGAGAATTTCCCGCCCGAGTGCAGGACGGTCATGATCACTTCCAGGGCCGACTTGCCCGGGTGCTTCGGGTGAGGATCGACCGGGATGCCGCGGCCGTCGTCGCGCACCGTCAGGTAGCCTTCGGCGTCGAGGTTGACTTCGATCACCTTGGCGTGACCGGCCACCGCTTCGTCCATGGCGTTGTCCAGGACTTCAGCGAACAGGTGATGCAGGGCGCGCTCGTCGGTGCCGCCGATGTACATGCCGGGGCGCTTGCGGACCGGCTCCAGCCCCTCGAGCACCTCGATGGAGGCGGCGGAATAGCCGCTGGAGGACGGGGCCTGGGGCGCGTCATCGCCTTGCGCGGCTTGGGCCGGTGCTGGGCGCGGCTCCACGCTTTGCGCCAACGGCGCGGCGGGCGCCGGGTTCAAGGCGTCATCGAACAGGGAAGCTTGAGCTGTGGCCTTGGGCATGTCGCAAAACTGGGGCGATTCGGGAGGCCACCGTATGGGACCAGCCGCCTCGGGCCGCAAGTGTGCTGCGACGCAGCGACAATTGGGCGCTTGCCATATTCCCGTTTTGCGGCAACCTCTTGAGATCGATGAACGTTAAGCGACCGGCGGCCCTCCGAACAAACCAGGGGCAGGACATGGTAGCAGCGTCGTCACGGGAAGGAAGGTTAGGGCATGGATATTACTCGCCAGCAGGCGCACCCGCTTCGTGGTGTTCCGCGTGAACTCATCAACATCATCGGCACGGCCCTGGCCCTGTTCGCCGTCGTCGCCGCGGGAGGCCTCATCTCGTCGGTGCTGCCTGACAATGGCTCGCCCTGGCTGTTTGCGGCCTCCTATGGCGCGCCGGCCGCGGTGGCGTTCGTCATCTACTGGTGGATCGCCCAGAAGCTTTGAGAAGCTCTGAGCAGCTCTGATCCGCCTGCCAAGGTTTCGCAAAGCCCGCCCGGCCCTGGTCGGCGGGCTTTGTCATGTCCGGAGCTGGACGCCGGGCAAATGAAAAGCGCCCCCGAGTGCTACCCGGCCGTTCGTGTTCTTTCCTAAACCGAGGGCGTTAGCAGGAGTAGTACATGTCGAATTCGACCGGGTGCGGGTGCAGTTGCAGCCGCATCACTTCTTCCATCTTCAGCTCGATGTAAGCGTCGATGAAGTCGTCGTCCATGACGCCGCCGGCCTTCAGGAAGGCGCGGTCCTTGTCGAGGTTTTCCAGAGCTTCACGCAGCGAACCGCAGACTTCCGGAACCTTCTTCTGCTCGCGGGGCGGCAGGTCGTAGAGGTTCTTGTCCTGGGGCGCGCCCGGGTCGATCTGGTTGATCACGCCGTCGAGGCCAGCCATCAGCAGGGCCACGAAGGTCAGGTAGGGGTTGCCCATCGGGTCCGGGAAGCGGGCTTCGATCCGCTTGGCCTTGGGGCTGTCCACGTGCGGGATCCGGATGGAGGCCGAACGGTTGCGGGCCGAATAGGCCAGCTTCACCGGGGCTTCGTAGCCGGGCACCAGGCGCTTGTAGCTGTTGGTGCCGGGGTTGGTGATGGCGTTCAGCGCGCGGGCGTGCTTGATGATGCCGCCGATGTAGTACAGCGCGAACTCGGACAGGCCGGCGTAGCCGTCGCCGGCGAACAGGTTCTTGCCGTCCTTCCACACGCTCTGGTGCACGTGCATGCCGCTGCCGTTGTCACCGACGATGGGCTTGGGC
>CAZXVO010000300.1:0-4025 GCA_964643835.1 uncultured Phenylobacterium sp.
CAGGGCGTCGGGGCGTTCCTTGGCGATGATCTTCTCGACCATCTCGGGCGTGATCGGCTCGATATAGGTGGCGTCGGCCACATCGGGGTCGGTCATGATCGTGGCGGGGTTCGAATTGACCAGCACGATGCGGTAGCCCTCGGCGCGCAGGGCCTTGCAGGCCTGGACCCCGGAGTAGTCGAACTCGCAGGCCTGGCCGATGATGATGGGGCCGGCGCCGATGATCAGGATCGAGGAGATGTCTGTGCGTTTGGGCATCAACACTTCGCGCGCAAGGGCCGTGCGCGGACGAGCGCGCTCTGGCCGGTCAGGTTGCAGGTTAAGGCGCCCGTTTAGAGACGGAGTCGGTCAGGCGCAAGGCCGGATGCCCGCCATGTGCGCAGATACAAAAACGGGCCGACCCGAAGGCCGGCCCGCGAATGTCGCAAACCCTTGGGCCATAAGCCCTTGGGGCGGCGCTTAGGCTTGCAGGTTGCCCGCAGCCATCTTGCCGCTGCGCTTATCGCGCTCGAGCTCGTAGGTGATCTTCTGGCCTTCGTTGAGGCTCCGAAGACCCGCGCGTTCGACGGCGGAGATGTGCACGAAAACGTCCGCGCCGCCCTCATCGGGCTGAATGAAGCCAAAGCCCTTGGTGGCGTTGAACCACTTCACGGTGCCGGTAGACATAGGGGTGTTCGTCCTTGGATAGATATGCCTCGACGACCTGCGTGGCCGGCAAGGATCAAATTTCGGGAGCTTCGGAAGCAGGTCCGGAACGCTCAAGGAGCGTAGGAAATACAGCCGAACCTACGAGTTTGACCCTCTCAGTGTGGATCAATCGTCAGTTGATGGCAAGTCTGGCGAAGACGCCTGTCTGGTGATCTGTTGCGACACCGGGGGCAATCGGGCCTCGGAGGGGGCTCCGTCTCATGAAAATCATCGCTTTGGCCGCCGCTCTAAGCCTTTCGGCGGGGGCCGCCGCCGCCCAGACCCCGGTCTCAGAACCGGTGGGAACCTATGCCCGGACCCTGAGCGGGCAGGAGATCCTGGCGCCCCAGGGGCCTTTGCAGGTGACGGTGACCCGCACCACCATCCCGGCCGGCGGCCAGCTGCCGCCCCACAAGCACCCCTACGCGCGCTACGCCCTGATCCTGGAGGGCGCGGTGAAGGTGACCAACCTGGTGACCGGGACGGTGTCGGTGGTGAAGGCCGGGGAGTTCTCCATCGAGTCCCGCGACCAGTGGCACAAGGGCGAGGCGATGGACGGCAAGCCGGTCGTGCTGCTGGTCATCGACCAGACCCCGCCGGGCGAGGCCAATATGGTGCGCATGGCGCCCTAAAGGGCAGGTTGCGGAGCCGCCCTAGCCAGGGCAAGGCTAGACGCTCCAGTTCGCCGACGCAGGATCCCGTGGCCGCCTCAAATCTTACAGATCCGCTCGCCGAGCTCATGCCCCGCATCGCCGGCGGGGACCGCGGCGCCCTGCGACAATTATATGATGCCACCTCGTCGAAGCTTTTTGCCGTGTGCCTCCGTATCCTCTCCAACAGGGATGAGAGCGAAGACGTGCTGCAGGAGGTCTACATCACCATCTGGCGTCGGGCCGACCGCTTCGAGGCGAGCCGGGCCAGCGTCATAACCTGGATTTCCACCATCGCGCGGAACCGGGCGATCGACCGGCTGCGGGCCCGCGGGCCGCTGGCCTACGCCGAGCCGGTGGAGGATTTGGAGATCGCCGACGGCTCGGTTCCCGCCGACACCCTGATCGAGGCCGCCCAGTCGGGCGAGGCGCTCGGCAAGTGCATGGGCGAACTGGACAAGCGCACCGAGACGGTGATCCGCACCGCCTTCTTCGAGGGCGTGACCTATGAGGCCCTGGCCCAGCGGATGGGGACGCCGCTGGGGACCGTGAAGAGCTGGATCCGCCGCGGAATGCTGAAGCTTCGGGAGTGCCTGGAGCGATGAGCGAGCCCGTGGATCAACTCCCTGAAGACGAGGCCTTCGCGGCCGAACATGCGCTGGGCGTGCTGAACGCCGCAGAGCGGCGCGAGGCCGAGACCCGCATGGCCCGCGAGCCCGCCTTCGCCGCCATGGTGGACGCCTGGACCGCGCGGCTCGCGCCCATGCTGGACGCGATCGCCCCTATCGCGCCCTCCGCCGCCCTGTGGCCGAGGATCGAGCGGGGTTTGCCGGCCAACGACAACGGCGCGGTGTTCTGGCGTCGCTGGGCCATGGGCTCGACCGCCGCGGCGGTGGCCTGCGCCGTGGGCCTGGCCGTGTTCGCCAACCGCCCGCCGGTTCTGGTCCAACCGCCGGAACCCGGCGCCCTGTTGAACGCGCGCCTGGACACCTCGGGCGGCCAGCACCTGTTCGTGGCGGCCTATGATCCGGTGCGCCAGGCCCTGGTGGTCACCTCGCTGGTGACGCCGGGGACCGATCCGGTGCATGTGCACGAGGTCTGGCTGATCCCCGCCGACGGCCAGCCCCATTCGCTGGGCCTGATCGCGCCCGGGACCTCCAAGGCCATGCCGATGCCCAAGGACCTGTCGACCCTCGCCCAGGAAGGCGCGTCCGTCGCGGTGTCGGTGGAACAACCCGGCGGCTCGAAGCAAGCCGGTCCGACCGGCCCGGTAGCGGCGATCGGCAAGCTGGCGAAGATCTAGGGACGCGCGCCTTTCGCGTGTTGCCGTGAAGCGGGCCTTTTTCGTCCACGAACCACACGAACCACACGAACATCTGGGGCGGCTTCGCTACACCTTTACGTCATGGCCGGCCTTGTGCCGGCCACCCATACGCGCCTGATCCTGCCTATTCGGAACTCATAGGTGGCCGGGACGAGCCCGGCCATGGCGGCTTGGATTGAGGCAAAATCAAACCCATGCGTCATCCTCCGGGCGCCCGCAGGGCGCGCCGGGGGACCCATGGGGTGGTTCCGGTTCTGACAATCAGCTTGGGTCCCCCGGATCGTCGCGTTGCGACGACCGGAGGATTACGCGCGAGGGTGGGGCGCGGCAGGCGTTCTGGGCGTCCATCAGCTGGGCGAAGCGGTCGAAGAGGTAGAGGGAGTCCGTGGGGCCGGGGGAGGCTTCCGGGTGGTGCTGGACGCTGAACACCGGGCGGCCTTCGAGGGCGAGGCCGGCGTTGGTGCCGTCGAACAGGGAGACGTGGGTCTCCACCACGCCCTTGGGCAGGCTGTCGCGGTCGACGGTGAAGCCGTGGTTCATGGAGACGATCTCCACCTTGCCGGTGGTCAGGTCCTTCACCGGGTGGTTCGCCCCGTGGTGGCCTTGCTCCATCTTGGCGGTCTTGGCCCCAAGGGCCAGGGCCATCATCTGGTGACCCAGGCAGATGCCGAACACCGGCGTGCCGCTGGCGACCAGCTTCTGGATTTCCGGCACGGCGTACTCGCCGGTGGCGGCCGGGTCGCCCGGACCGTTGGACAGCATCACGCCGTCCGGCTTGCGGGCCAGGATGTCCTCGGCCGAGGTCTTGGCGGGCACGACGGTGACGCGGGCGCCGACCGAGGTGAGCGCCCGCAGGATGTTGCGCTTCACGCCGTAGTCGATGACCACCACGTCGTACTTGGGCTGGCCGGGCTTGGCGTAGCCCTCCGGCCATTCGTACAGGCCTTCCTCATAGGTGAAGGCTTGCAGGCAGGTGGCGTCCTTGGCGAGGTCGAGGCCGACCAGGCCCGCCCAGGCCTTGGCCTTGGCGACCAGGGCGGGGATATCGAACTTGCCGTCCGGATCGTGGGCGATGACGCCGTGCGGCATGCCGTTCTCGCGGATCGCGCGGGTCAGAGCGCGGGTGTCGACGCCGGCCAGGCCGACGACGCCGCGGCGCTTCATCCAGGCGTCGAGGGTGTCGCTAGAGCGCCAGTTGGCCGGCGGGGTGGGCACGTCGCGGAAGATCGCGCCGCGGGCCGCCGTCTGGGCCGAGCCGGACATCTGCTCCAGGTCCTCGACGTTGACGCCCACATTGCCCACGTGGGGGAAGGTGAAGGCGACGATCTGGGCCATGTAGGAGGGGTCCGTCAGGATCTCCTGGT
>CAZXVO010000301.1:0-4018 GCA_964643835.1 uncultured Phenylobacterium sp.
CACGTCGCAGTTCAGGCAGCGCTGGGCCTCGGCGAAGCCCAGCCGGTCGTCAAACCCCAGCTCCACCTCGACCCGGATATCCTTCAGGGCCTCGGCCTTGTCGCGCATGGGCACGACATGGCGGCGGTCATTGGAGATGTCGTTGTCGTAGGACCACTCGTGGATGCCCATCTTCTGGCTGATCAGGGTGGTCATGGGCGCCGGGCGCTCGGCCACGTCCTGCCCTTGGCACCACTTGTCGATGGAGATCGCCGCCTCGTGGCCCTGGGCCACGGCCCAGATGATGTTCTTCGGACCAAAGGCCGCGTCGCCGCCGAAGAACACGCCGGGCCTCGTCGACTGGAAGGTCACCGGATCGACCTTGGGCATGTCCCATTCGTCGAAGGCCAGGCCCAGGTCGCGTTCGATCCAGGGGAAGGCGTTCTCCTGGCCGACGGCCACCAGCACGTCATCGCACTCGAAGTGCTTGTCCGGATTGCCCGTGGGCAGCAGCTTGCGCCGGCCCTTCTCGTCATAGACCGCCGCGACTTCCTCGAAGAGCACGCCGGTCAGCTTGCCGTCCTTGTGGGTGAATTCCTTGGGCACCAGGAAGTTGAGGATCGGGATGTCCTCGTGGAGGGCGTCCTCCTTCTCCCAGGGGCTGGCCTTCATCTCGTCGAAGCCGGAGCGGACGATGACCTTCACGTCCTCGCCGCCCAGGCGGCGCGAGGTGCGGCAGCAGTCCATGGCGGTGTTGCCGCCGCCCAGCACGATCACACGCCGGCCGATCTTGTCGATGTGACCGAAGGAGACGTTGGACAGCCAATCGATGCCGATATGAATATTGGCGGCGGCCTCCTGGCGGCCCGGCAGGTCCAGGTCGCGGCCGCGCGGCGCGCCAGTGCCGATAAAGACCGCGTCGTGGCCCTCGTCGAGAAGGGCCTTCAGGCTGTCGACCGACTGGCCCAGGCGCATCTCCAGACCAAGGCCCTCGATGTAGCCGGTCTCCTCGTCGATCACCTCTTCCGGCAGGCGGAAGCGCGGGATCTGGCTGCGGATCATGCCGCCGCTCTTGGCCTCGCGGTCATAGACCACGACCTTGTAGCCCAGGGGCGCGAGGTCGCGGGCCACGGTCATGGCCGCGGGGCCGGCGCCCACCAGGGCCACTGACTTGCCGTTCGGCGCGGCGACACTGGGCAGGCGGGCGCTGATGTCGCCCTTGTTATCGGCGGCCACCCGCTTCAGGCGGCAGATGGCGACCGGTTCGTCCTCCACCCGGCCGCGCCGGCAGGCGGGCTCGCAGGGGCGGTCACAGGTCCGCCCGAGAATGCCGGGGAAGACGTTGGACTTCCAATTGACCATGTAGGCGTCCGAGTACCGGCCATCGGCGATCAGGCGGATGTACTCGGGGACGGGGGTATGGGCCGGACAGGCCCACTGGCAGTCCACGACCTTATGAAAATAGTCGGGACCCTCGGTACTGGTGCGCTGCAATTCCACTCCTCCCGGGCGCTCTTTCCCCGGGACTGCTGAACCGAACGCAAGGAGCCTCTTTTCGGGCCCTCATCCGACATTCGCGCGCGCCCCGACGCGGCGTTGAGGCCAGTAAAGTCCCGAATGCCGCCCGCGCCAACCCGAATTCGTACAGATGTTTGAGTCTCGTTGCGGAAGCGGCGTCTGGACTTGGTCCGGCGGATGGCTTCACCCTGGAGACTTGGCGGCGGGGGCCGGGGACGAATGCGGATAGTTGTGCTGGGCGCCAGCGGTCTGATCGGCGCGGAGATCTGCGCCCATCTGCTCGCAACGGGTCACCAGGTCACCGGCGTCGCGCGCCATATCGACCGCGCGGCCCGCCGCACCCCGCAGATCCGCTGGCTGAAGATCGACCTGGCCACAGCCACTGTCGCCGACTGGACCGCGCCACTGGCCGAAGCGGACGCCGTTATCAATTGCGCCGGCGCCCTGCAGGACGGCCCCGCCGACAGCCTGGCCGGCGTTCACCTTGAGGGCCTGAAGCGGCTGGCGCAGGCCTGCCAGGCGGCGGGCGTCCGCCGGTTCGTCCAGATCTCGGCCGCGGGCGTCGACACTGCGCCCGGCGCCTTCAGCCGCACCAAGGCCGACGGTGACGCGGCGCTGGCGGCCACCGACCTCGACTGGGTGATCCTTCGCCCCGGCCTGGTGCTTGCGCCAGCGGCTTACGGCGGCAGCGCCCTGCTCCGGGCCCTGGCGGCCTTTCCATTTGTCGTTCCGGCGGTCCACGCCCAGGCGGTGACCCAGGTGGTGGCCGCAAGCGACATCGCCCGCCTGGCCGAAGCCCTGCTGGCGCCCGACGCGCCGCGCCGGCTGGTGCTGGAGGTCGGCGCGTCCGAGCCCACCCCCCTCGCGGAGGTGCTGAGCGGCCTGCGCGCCTGGATGGGGCTGAAACCTGCGCCCGTCCTGGACCTGCCGCCGGTGCTGGCCCGGCTGACCGGCGGCGTCGCCGACGCCCTGGCCTGGCTGGGCTGGAAGAGCCCGATGCGTTCGACCACCCTGGGCCAGCTCGCCCACGGGGTCCGCGTTCGGCCCGAACCGCTGCTGGCCGAGATGGGCCTCGCGCCACGGACCCTGGGCGACCAGCTGGCCCAGACCCCGGCCGGGGTTCAGGAGCTGTGGTTCGCCCGCACCTACCTTTTGAAGCCCCTGCTGCTCGGCGGGCTCAGCCTGTTCTGGATCACCTCGGGAGTCATCGGCGTGATCAGCCAGTCCCCGGCCGAGGGCCTGCTGACCAGCGCCGGCTTCCCGGAAGGCCTCGCCAGCCTCGCCGTCCTGGGCGGGGCGGCGGCGGATATCCTGGTCGGCGTGCTGGCGGCGGTCCGGCGGACGGCCAGGCTGGGCCTGCTCGGCATGATCGGCCTGACCCTGGCCTATGTGGCCGGCGCGGCGATCTGGCGGCCGGACCTGTGGCTCGACCCACTGGGGCCGATGGTGAAGACCCTTCCCGCCGCCCTCCTGGCCCTGGTCGCCCTCGCCATCCTGGAGGACCGATGAGCCTCTACCTGCTGGTCAAGCTCGCCCATGTCATCGGCGCCGCTGTCCTGTTCGGGACCGGGGCCGGGATCGCCTTCTTCATGCTGATGGCCCACCGGACCCGCGACCCGGCCCTGATCGCCCACACCGCCGGCGTCGTGGTCCTGGCCGACACCCTGTTCACCGCCACCGCCGTCGTCGCGCAGCCGATCACCGGCCTGACCCTGGCCCACCTCGCAGGATGGGATCTGGGGAGCTTGTGGATCCTGGCCAGCGCGGGGCTCTATGTCGTCACCGGCCTGTGCTGGCTGCCGGTGGTCTGGATCCAGATCCGCCTGCGCGACCTGGCCCGCGCGGCGCACGCGGCCGGGGAGCCTTTGCCGCCCGCCTATGACCGCCTGTGGCGGGCCTGGTTTGTGCTGGGGTTTCCGGCCTTTGCGGCGGTGCTGGCCATTCTCTGGCTCATGCTGGCCAAGCCGGGCGGCTGATCCCGGCCGCCAAATTATGGTCAATAAAGCGTGAATGCAGCGTCATCCGGACCGATTCCGCTTGGGGAAAACCCCTGCAGGCCTCAGGGTTTTTGCAGCCTCGCCAGACGAGTCCAGCCTCCAGATACGGGAGCCGCGTCATGTCCAATCCGTTCGAGATCGCCCCGCCGCAGATCGCCGACATCGAGCTGCACGACGCCATCCCCTCGCCCTTCGACGCTTCGGCCGAGGACGACGCCGAGGCGGTCCTGCACGCCGAGATCAACGGCCGCCGCGCCGCCGCCGAGAACCCGGCCGCCCTGCGTCTCGCCCGCGCGCTCTGATTTCCTAGGGTGTCATCCCGGTTTCCGTGAAGCGGAAAACCGGGACCGATAGACACTGATCCTGCCTGCAAACCCAGCGCGTCTGGGTCCCGGACAAGCGCTGCGCGCTTTCCAGGATGACACCCCATTCTGCCCCTCGCAGGGCACGAAGAGCTGCGCCATCATCACCCCATGGCCTATTCCTGGACCGCGGGCGCCCGGCGCTTTGTCTTTCCCGACCTG
>CAZXVO010000302.1:0-4016 GCA_964643835.1 uncultured Phenylobacterium sp.
CTCCAGACGGCGCTGCGGTCAAGGAATCCACGAGGAGGGCAGGGGGTCTTGGCCCCAGGCGTTCGGGCCATGCTGGGCCCATCGAGCCAGGCGACAGTTCAGAGATCAGGCGCTATCCTGCCGCTGTGACCGAGCACAAAGCACCAGCTCCAGCGGACAAAGCCGACGCCACCCCGGGGGTCGTGAAACTGGTCGCCAAGTCGCCTGCGGAAATCAGCCAAGGTGCGGGTCTAGGCGCCATCTTGTCCCCCGAAGAGGGTCAGGCGCGACTGGACGCCTACGCCACGCCGGCCAAGGGTGACGACTAGACGGATATGTCCTGCCGGCCGCCCACGGTCTTCAGTGTCCGCTGTAGATCTGGAATAGCCTGCGGAAGAATCGATCATAGGCTGGGAGGCGCGGGTCTCGCCGCACCGATGCTCTCAGGCAAATCAACTTCTGTCCGTCGACGCGCTTAGAGCCTTGGCCATAGCCTTTTGACCATTGTTCGCCCCAAATCTCGCCGATGACGGTCACATTGTTCGCCGAAGCGGCAGCGTCGATATGGGAATAACACCAGAGCTGCGCCCATATGTTCGGCCACAGTGTCTTCGGTATCGGCAGCTGTGAATACTTGATCTCGACGATGGCGACTTTGTCTTCACGACGATTTACATAGAGCAAATCGGGTGAAACCCTCAAAGGCTCGCCTCCAACCCGTAGCTGGGGCAGTTGAAAGTAATCTGGTCGTCGATCCCGATCGATATGCAGCCCGTTGTGCATCAGCTGCCAGGGTGACTGAGCGCTGCGGAGAAGGGCGTTGTCGGTGCTGCAAGACGCTGCCCTCCGACGCTCCGCCATCCGCAGCACCAGTATTTCTCCCTCCGCGTCCTTCCCCTGCTCGCGATCTTCATCCGTGCCGTGCGCATGGGCGTAGAGGGAGTAGACCCACTGCGAAAAGCCCGATGCGGTCGGCTGTGGTTTGGCCGGCGCCAGCGACTCGGCGCGACTTAGAAACTCGGACGGCACGAAATCAAATCGATCCCATGCCGCCGGGATTGGTTTGGCGAAAAACCCACGTCCCGATGGCTTGAGGGGATCCGAGACCGGAGCTTCCCCAAACAGAACCGCCGCCCGAGAGAGCGCAGCTTTCTCGTTGGAGCGCGCGTCTGGCCAGAAGCGGACCTCCTTTTTCGATGGATAGCTCCAGCCATCAAAGTCGCCACGCTGCTCCGCGACAAAGGTCTTAAATCGTTCTTCCAGCTCAGTAATGTCGGCGACGTCTGGCTGCATCATCTTCGAGGCCCAGACATGCCAATCGCCAAATTCACCGGGTCCGACAGAACTCTCACAGCCGGCCATCCGCGCTAACGACGCGACGCCCTCGGCCGCGGCCTCTGCGGGCAAGCAGCCTTCTCGCAAATCGATGTTCTCAGAAAAGCGCCCATGGAACGTGATCTTCCGAAGCGGACCAAGATCGCGCCAGTCCTCCTCCAGCTCTGCCACCTTCCGCGCGTTTTGTTCGAGGAGGGACATGGCGTTTGTCGTCTTCGGCAGGCTGGGGACGGTGAAGAAAGCTATCAGTCCTTCGCACCGAACGGTCTGTTTGGCGAGAAGCCGAGACAGCTCCGCCATCAAAGGCCCTGACCGGCCCGTCCGGCTTGACGCGGCGCCCAGCGGCGCCGCGCCGCCCGGTCAATGGCGGGCGCTCGTGCGGTCACCGAGCAGAGAGTGGAAATGGGCGATGGCCCCGGCCGCGCTTGGGGGGTGGTGGCCTTGGCCCATAACGGGCCCGCTCTTGGGTGGTGAGGTGGTGCGGGGTCAGGCCCGCTTCGGCGGCGCCCATCTGGGAGACGACCTTCGATGTTGCGGTGACGTGCGGGGATCACACCCCCTCGAGGCTGCTGGCATCTTGCCGTTGGAGCGCCCTAGGCCCGGGCGACAGGCACCTCGTCCAGGCGCGTCGTATAGCGCGGCGTCCGCCACTCGGCTTTCTGCGTCCAGCGCGTCCGGCCCGTGGTCGCCCCGATCACCACGCTGCCGCGCCCAAACCGGCGGTTCGAGGCGTCCAGCGCCGCCATCAGCCGCTCTGATCGCGCCGGATCCTTCGCCGCCAGCAGGCTTGCCTGCACCTGATCTGCGGGAACCAAGCCCTCGCAGAGGACGCCGGCCTTGCTGTAGCGATACCCGTCCCGCCAGGCTTGGCGCGCCGCCTGCCGCGCGCCGGCGACGAGCTCGGTGCTGTCGGCCGTGGCTTCCAGGAAGGTGACGGCGCCACTGGCGCTGTGATGCGGCCCCGCGCCAAAGGGATTGGTGTGCATGAACACCGACAGCCGCGGGGCGACAACGCCATTGTGGCGCAACTTCTCACCCACCCGGCTGGCGAAGCTCGCGACCGCCTGCAGCAAGTCGCCTAAGTCCGTGATCGGCTGGCCAAAGCTTCGGGTCACCGCGCACCCCTTACGGCCTGCCGGAACCTCGTCCCACGACAGACAGGTCTGGGCGCGCAGCTCCAGCACCAGGCGCTCGCCGACAACACTGAGCACGGCGCGCGCCTGACGCGGATCGAGGTCACGCAGTCGGCCGGCCGTGGTCACCCCCATGGCCGTCAGCCGAGCGGCATAGGCCGGGCCCACGCCCCAGACGTCGCCAACGGGCAGATCGTCCAGGGCGGCGGCGCGCACCTGCGGGTCGCTCAGATCGCAAACGCCGTCCAGCGCCGGTGTGCGCTTAGCCAGGTGGTTAGCCACCTTGGCCAGGGTCTTGGTGGGACCAAGCCCGACACATGTCGGGATTCCGGTCCACTGGCGGACCGTCGCGCGCAAGGCGCGGGCATGACCGACCGGATCGGCAAGCCCGGTGAAATCCAGGAAGCTCTCGTCAATGCTGTAGACGACGACCTCGGGCGCGAACCGCTCATAGACGGCGTTCACGCGCCGGCTCATGTCGCCATAGAGAACGTAGTTCGACGACAGGGCGGCGACCCGCTCCCGGGCGCAAAGCTCGCGGACCTTGAAATAGGGATCGCCCATCTTCAGGCCGATGGCCTTGGCCTCGGGGCTGCGCGCGATGATGTTGCCGTCATTGGACGACAGCACCACGGTCGGTCGTCCTTCCAGGCGGGGATCGAACACCCGCTCGCACGAGACATAGAAGCAATTGCCGTCGCTCAGCGCGATCACCGGCCTCATCGGGTCGGCCGATGGGCGCGCAGGGACCAGGCGACCACGCCCCAGATGCTGATTTCACTGTGCGGGTCCGGCGCGAAGGGCGGTGACAAGGGATTGTCATGGCTGAGGGTCGGCCGGCCGGCGACATAGGCGAGGCGCTTGACCGTCGGTTCGCCATCTACGACGGCGACAACCACATCGCCGGAGACCGGCGCCAGAGAGCGGTCGCAGACCAGGTAGTCGCCATCCAGGATCGTGGGCGTCATGCAATCGCCGGACGCCCGCCACAGGAAGGTGGCCGCCGGGTTGGTGACGACGAGCCGGCTGACATCGATGGCGTCTTCGATCCAGTCATCGGCCGGGCTTGGGAATCCGCAGCAAATGCGAAAGCCCACGAGGGGGAGGGGAAGGGGAAGACCGATGACAACGGGACGCATGAGACCTCGAAAGCCTGCCGACACGGGGCAGGCGGCGAGGTCGAGAACATAAGTAGAACATCTGCACCCCGGCAAGGGGGCATCGCGCCTGTCCACAGACCGCCAACAGACAAATGGGCGTGACCGCGCCAGCGGCCACGCCCGGAAATGTCAACCGCGAACCTTGACCCGCAGGTGGCGGATACCCTTTTCCGCCGCCTTCTGACCGAGGTTGAGGGCGGGTCCGAACGGCTGCAGCGCGGTCGCCCGTGTGCCGTTCAGGGTGTTGGCCAGGGTCAACACGCAGACCGGCTCCAGCGCGATCAGCTCGCTGATGCCTTCACGCGTATTCACGTCCTGCGTCAGTTTGGCTCCATCAATGGACGCCACAAAGGCGTCGTAGGTGCCGCCTTCCGCGGGAAAATCGAAATGAACTTTTACCTTCTGGACG
>CAZXVO010000303.1:0-3934 GCA_964643835.1 uncultured Phenylobacterium sp.
TATGGCGAGGCCCTGCTGCACGGCGAGGCCGTGGCCGCCGGCTCAGCCATCGCCTTCCGCTTCTCCGCGTCCCAGGGACTCTGCTCGACCCAAGACGCCACCCGCGCCGAGGCCGCCATTGCAGCCGCCGGCCTGCCGGTGCGGATGTCCGACGTCGCGCCCGTCCCCTTCGACGCCCACGCCCTGGTCCGCCACATGGCCCAGGACAAGAAGGCCGAAGGCGGCCGCCTGACCTTCATCCTGGCCCGCGGCCTGGGCGACACCTTCGTCGCCAAGGACGTGGACGCCGCCGCTGTCGAAGCCTTCCTGAAGTTTGAGGGGGCCCGCTGATGGGCGCGCTTATCGCCCTCGCCCCAATCGTCTTTGGCCTTCTGGCCCTGTCGGCCCTGTTCTCGGCCGCCGAGACCTCGCTGACCGGCGCCAGCCGCGCCCGCATGCACCAGCTGGACCGCGAAGGCGACCGCGCCGCCAAGCGGGTCAACCGGCTCATCTCCGACCAGGAGACGATGATCGGGGCGGTGCTGCTGGGCAACAACCTGATCAACATCCTGGCCTCGGCCCTGACGACCACGGTGCTGACCACGGCCTTCCCCGGCGCCCTGGGCGTCGCGGCCTCCACCGCCATCATGACCGTGCTGGTCCTGGTGTTCGCCGAGGTCCTGCCCAAGACCCTGGCCATCCTGCGCTCGGACGACGTGGCCCGCTTCCTGTCAGGCCCCACCCTGCTGGTGGTCCGGCTGTTCGGCCCGGTGATCTACACCATCCAGTTCATCGTCCGCCGCACCCTGCGCCTGTTCGGGGTCAAGCTGGACATGGCCGTAGACGTCCTGGCCGCCCACGAGGAGATCCGTGGCGCGGTGGAGTACCACCACTCCGAAGGCCTGGTGGAGGAGCGCGACCGCCGCATGCTGGGCGGGGTGCTGGACCTGTCGGACATGGACGTGGCCCAGGTCATGGTCCACCGCATGTCCATCGCTATGATCGACGCCGACCTGCCGCCTCGCGAGCTGGTCGCCGCCGTGCTCGACAGCGACCACACCCGCATGCCGCTCTACCGGGACGATCCGGAGAACATCATCGGCGTCCTGCACGCCAAGGACCTGCTGCACGCCATCGCCGAGGCTGACGGGGCCATCGACAGCCTGGACCTGACCAAGATCACCCGCGAGCCCTGGTTCATCCCCGAGACGACGAACCTCAAGGACCAGCTCAACGCCTTCCTCAAGCGCCAGACCCACTTCGCCCTGGTGGTGGACGAGTACGGCGCCCTGCAGGGCCTGGTGACCCTGGAAGACATCCTCGAGGAGATCGTCGGCGAGATCGAGGACGAACACGACACCTCCCTCCCCGGCGTGCGCAAGCAGCCCGACGGCGGGGTCAGCGTCGACGGCTCCGTGGCCATCCGCGACCTCAACCGCGCCATGGACTGGGACCTGCCCGACGACCAGGCGGTGACCGTCGCAGGCCTCGTCATCCACGAGGCCCAGACCATCCCCAAGATCGGCCAGACCTTCATCTTCCACCGCCACCGCTTCCAGGTGGTCAAGCGGGTCCGCAACCAGATCACCGCCCTGCGCATCTCCCCGCCCCTGGAGACCTCGCAGGAGGCTTGAGGCTCCCATTGCCAAGGGCTCATTCCGGGCGCAGCGTGATGACGACCGCAAAAAACGCTCCGCGGCCGGAACTCTCACGGCCCTAGACGCGTTGAGCCATCCAGGGACCGGGGCAGGACTTGGGGGAATGGGTGGCGGACATCGCCCGTCATATCGAAGACATGACGGAGACCTCCGCGCTGGACACTGCGGCGGAAGAGATGCGCCGAGCCGACAGCCTCAACCGGATCGCCGTCGCTATCGCCGTTGGTGACGACCTTGAGCAGGTGGTCCAGGCGGTCGTGAGCGGCGGCGTGGAGCTGACCGGCGCCGCCTTCGGGGCCTTCTTCTACAAGGTTGAGAACGAGGCCGGGGAGCACTTGATGCTCTACACCCTGGCCGGCGCGCCGCCCTCAGCCTTCGAGGGCTATCCCACGCCGAGCAAGACCGCCGTCTTCGCCCCCACCTTCGACGGCGTCGGCGTTGTGCGCTCCGACGACATCACCGCCGATCCCCGCTACGGCCATTCGGCTCCGCACTTCGGGATGCCCAAGGGCCACCTGCCGGTGCGCAGCTACCTGGCCGCCCCGGTGATCAGCCGCACCGGAGAGGTGCTGGGCGGGCTGTTCTTCGGCCATCCCGATCCGGGCAGGTTCACTGCGCGGCTGGAAACCCTGCTCGTCGGTGTGGCCGCCCAGGCCGCCGTCGCCATCGAGACCCGCCGCCTGCAGGAAGCTTCGCGCCGCGAACTGGCCGAGCGCACCCGCGCCGAGGCCGCCCTGGCGGTCAGTGAGGCGCAGTCCCGGCTGGCGGCGGCCGAGAACGCCCAGGCCCTGGCCAGCCTGCAGTTCGCCCTGGACGCCGGCCGCATGGGCTCCTGGGAGCTGGACGTGGAGTCCCAGGCCTATATCGCCTCGGACATCTGCAAGGCCAACTACGGCTATCGCCCGGACCAAGCTTTCGGGTTCGCCGAGCTGGTGGCCGCGATCCACGCTGAGGACCGCCCACGTATGCAGGCCGCCATGGAGGCCGCGATCGCCTCGGGCGAGGACTATGACGTCGAGTACCGGATCACCCTGCCCAACGGCCAGGAGCGCTGGATCCACGCCCGTGGCCGCGCCGCCCAGACCGCGGACCATGGCGGCGTGCGTCACATGGCCGGCATCTCCCTGGACATCACCGAGCGCAAGCGGTCCGAAGACCGCCGCCAACTGCTGATCAACGAGCTGAACCATCGGGTGAAGAACACCCTGGCCTCGGTCCAGGCGATCGCCCGCCAGACCCTGCGCACCAGTCCGGACCTGGCCGGCTTCCAGACGGCCTTCGAGGCGCGGCTGCTGGCCCTGTCCCAGACCCACAACCTGCTCACCGAGCGCCATTGGCGATCCGCCAGCCTGCTGGCCATGCTCGCCGCCGAGCTTCGGCCCCACGGCGGCGCCCGCGACGCCCGCTTCACCGTCGAGGGCGACGGCGACCTGCACCTGCAGCCCAAGGCCGCCGTGGCCCTGGGCATGGCCATGCATGAGCTGGCCACCAACGCCGCCAAGTACGGGGCCCTGTCCACGCCCACCGGCCGCATCACCCTGCGCGCCCATCGCACACGGCGCGACGGCCAGCGTCGGCTGGTGCTGGACTGGATCGAGACGGGCGGCCCGCTGGTGCCCGCCCCCAGCCGCCGTGGCTTCGGCGCCCGCCTGCTGGAGGACGGCCTGGCAGCCGAGCTGGCCGGCGACGTCCGACTTGAGTACCGTCCCGAAGGGCTCTGCTGCCGCATGGAGCTGCCCCTCGACCTCGTGGAGAGCACTGAATGACCACCCCCGCCCAGCTGGCCGGCCTCAGGGTCCTGGTCGTCGAAGACGAAATGATGGTCTCGATGCTGATCGAGGACATGCTGGGCGACCTCGGCTGCCACGTGGTGGGCCCCGCCGCCCGCCTGGAGGAGGCCCTTACCCTGGCCCAGAACGCCGAGCTCGACTGCGCCGTGCTGGACGTGAACCTGGGCGGCCAGTCCACCTTCCCGGTGGCCGACCTCCTGCGCGAAAAAGGCGCGCCCTTCGCCTTCGCCACCGGCTATGGCGACGCCGGCCTGCGCGACGTCGACCGCGCCTCCCCCGTCCTGCAAAAGCCCTTCCGCGAAATCGACCTCCGCCGCGTACTCGAACGCCTGGCGGCAAAGGCTTAGGCGCCGAAGTTCCTCCCCCTCTGGGGAGGTGGCCCAAAGGGCCGGAGGGGTTATGCGCCCCAGGGCCATCCAGTCTCGGCTTGCTGCCTCGGGCCCCTCCGTCGGGGTTTGGCGGCGCCACCTCCCCCGGTGTATGGGGTGGGGTTTGATTTAATCTCAC
>CAZXVO010000304.1:0-643 GCA_964643835.1 uncultured Phenylobacterium sp.
GATGACTTCAGCAAGCTTCTCGTCCCACGAGAAGGCCCAATCCAGAAGTTCGCCGAACGTAGATGGCCGATTTTGGCCCGGATGGAACGACAGGCGACGGGTGGTCACGACGGAAATCCCGCCCGGTTCGGGGGCGGGGACCTGCTTCTCGGAGCGCATGAATTCGGCCCAGATCGCGCCGGGCTTCGGTTTCACGAACCCGACAAAGGGCGGTGCGTCGAGATAGACTACCTGCCCGCCCCAGTGGCGTGGAAATTCGTTAGCGATCTCATTGACGGCAGCCTTCGTGCCGGCACGCGCAAGCAGTTCAGCCGCTTTGGCCACGATCCCGCGGGCCTGTTCGGCGGCGGCATAGCGGTCGGCGACGTAGGCCGTGCGGTCGACGACACAGAGTTCATTTTCTTCGTCAAGGTGGGCGACAACACCGACTGGCAGCTCTTCCGGGTTCTCCACGACGACGCGTGGAGGCTCCGAGTAAGCGTCACGCCGATAGTTCAGCCGAAGTCGAATCGATCGCCCGCGAACGGAGACGCTGCCGCAAGCTGGTACCACGGCGGAAGATCCCACGGCCAGTAGTGAACAAGTTTGTGACTGTCTGCGTCCAAAGGCCGGACCGGAATCTCCGCTTTCCGCAGCTGGTCGC
>CAZXVO010000304.1:653-2956 GCA_964643835.1 uncultured Phenylobacterium sp.
AGCCGTGTGCTTTAGGCGAAATCCGTCTTCGCGCAGTCCATCGACAAGTCGCTGCAGTACGGCTGTGGTCATCCCGACTTTGTGCGGACCGGCATGGGTTGCACCCGGGTCTGCGGGGGCTCAGAACGAATGATCGTGGCAACGGAACCAACCAACGTCACCAGGTTGGTGTCAGTCGGGACTCGGTCGCCGAATACACTTCGGACATGGTTGAGGGCGACGGATTTGTTGACGGTGCCGTAGATCGCCTCGTGCAGCTCGTCGGCAGCGCGACTGAACATGTCGCACACCGTCTGACGGAAGGCCTTAGACCATCCGAAGCAAAAGTTCTTTGTCTCGTCGTCGGGGAAGGCGGGGTTCTCGACAGGGTGTTGGAACACTTCGGCCATCTCGCGAGCTGTCGCCAAGAGGGCCAGATCGTCGCGATTTGGATCTTGCGGTCCCAAGGCTTCCAGGGCGCTCACGAGGCCGGCCATGATTGCGATGGAGCCGAGGTCAGAGTCGGGCGCATCCGCATCTCGCATGCCTTTGTAGGCACGCGAAAGCCGGCCGAGCTGAGAGCCGAAATGTTGGAGCGCCCCATCGAACCAGTCTTCCAGCTTGCGAGGGTCAGACGCGATCCAGCCATCGATACGGTGGGCGAGCATAATTTCTTGGTCGCCTAGCCCCCGGTAGACTTCGTCGAACAGGTCGAGCGCTGCGTCCTGGGTTGGCGTGCTCGCAGTCACCGATTTGGCCAGCGCGGTTTCCAGCAGGCGCTCAAATGCCTCGTCGCGGATTGCGTAGAGTGGGAGGTCGATGTGCACGCGCGGGCCGATTTCGACCCGTACACACGTTGCTTTCGGCCTGGGGCCGGGGTTCAGACGCCAACCATTTCTTGCGCAGAGCGGCCGGAGCGCATTTTCGACTAGGCTGAAGTAAGCTTTCGACGCAATGGAGGGCCGAAAGGCGCTGTTGGTGGCCAGGAAGCCGACAGGAACGAAGACGCCATCGTCCTGGTCGATCTGCTGGGGCGGATTCTGCTGGCAGTCGTTGGCCGTACCGTATTTGAAACTGCCCTGGAGGCGGAACTTCGGCTTCGGCAGCTTCAGGACCGCGCCAGACCAAACCACGGCGCTGTCGAAGAGCTCGTCGCGACCAAAATGGTGCCACCAATCCTGAAAAGCGGCGCGTAAGCTCTCGCGAATTTCCTCGCGGGCCGCGCTTAACGTAGCCGCATCGTTCACGGGCACTTCCAGCCTAGCCAGATAGCTGTCTGAGCCCGTGAAGGCCCTATGCAGGTTCAGGCTCGCGGCCATTACCGCCTCCGTTGTCGAAGCTTTACAGATAGGGTAGCTCGAGTCTGGAACAAGAGGCGAACGGAGACTAATGCGATAAACCCCCTCTGGGGGCGTTATACATCTTGTGCCTCGTTGCAGGCCTCTCCACATCATCTGGTGAGCCATAGCGCAGCTTCAAGGGGTAAAAATGCACGTTGTTCTCGATTGGCGAAAATGGCTCGCCGTCGTAGCTTGGCTCTGCGGGGCGTGCACAGCTCTATCTGTGTTTCTGCACTACGATAAGCTGAGCGACGGCTGGAAGATTTGGCTGTCGATCTTTAAGGACGGCGTGGCGTGGGCGACCTTGCTGACCCTGCTTGTGGTTAGCACCCCTGCTTGGCGCGTACTCTGGCTTGTACCGGGCGTGAAGAAGAAGCTGCCAATCCTGGATGGCCGATGGACAGGCGTTCAATCCTCTAACTGGCCTGTGCTGGCCGCATTGCGGCAAGGATCGCGGCAGGCGCGTAAAGGTCTCGATGTAGCTGATGAGGAAGCCTTGCCCGCACTATTGGATACTTCGGTCGAGGTCGACATCACCACGACATTTTTCACGATACGCATGGACCTTAAGACGGCGGAATCTGAGTATCTGCATTCCAAGCTACGGGCCGCCGTACTAACCCCGGCTACCGACCTAGCGCGAGGCCGGCTGACCTACGTCTTTGAGGCTATAATCCGCAAACCCGAGGGCTCGGACGATGGCAGGTTCGACGGAGCCGCGGACCTGGATATTCATTCCGCAGCGGGGCACCTCTGGCTCGAGGGACCGATGTGGACGACGCGCAAATGGCGCCAGGGTCTCAACACAGCAGGGTGTATCAAGCTTGAGCGTGTGGAGAGCTGGGTACTTCCCGAATGGCTGCGACCGAAGGCGAGTGCCCGGTGAGGTCGAATCTTGCTTCCCTTCTGCAGCGAATTCAGGATTTGGCGGGTGCTGGGTTTACTGGAACAGGTCTGATCATCACCGCCCAGCCCGATGCTTTG
>CAZXVO010000304.1:3125-3932 GCA_964643835.1 uncultured Phenylobacterium sp.
TCGAGATGACCGGCATAGCTAGCAGAGCATCGGGAGTGTCGGTGTTCAAAAGTGGCGAAGACGTTTCGACGGGGCTGCCATGCTAGGGCTACTACCAATCGGTGCGATAAGTCGCGGGCTCGCTGCCAGTTACGTTCTATGCGCGTTTTTCATGGCCTGGCTCATGAAGCATGATTTGGCCCAATGGAATTTGAACTTTCTGCTGAAGACTTTCAGCAGCGTCCTTACTGCGTTCACGCTCTTAATTTTGCTGGTCGGCTATGTCGGATGGCGCTGGTTCTGGCAACTGGTTCCCGTATTGGAGAATATCTATCCCGACCTCAATGGATCCTGGGATCTCGTGATCTCCTGGAATCGGCAAAACAAGAGTGGCGAGGTCTTGGCCAAGGCGATCATCAAGCAAAACCTATTTCGCATCAGCATGGAGGTCGAAGCACCGGACTCGGATTCACGAACCCTTTCCGCGGTGCCGAAGAAGGACGCGGAGTCTGGCCGCGCCGCCCTTCACTACATCTATCTCGTTACTCCCCATGCCAAGCCGAACAGCTCGTCCACGCCCTATCACGGCGCGGCGATCCTGGCCTTATCGGGCGAGGCCCCGCAGAGGTTGTCGGGTAACTATTGGACCTCCCATAAAAGCGATGGGCGTTTGTCCCTTACGCGAAGCCCACCGCCCCCCCAGCCCCAGGTTTGAGGGTGAGGAGTTGAATGTCGGCCGTAGGCCCCGGTGCGAACACTTCCCGTTGGCGTAACGCGGGCTCGGTGCCGGAGCAACGGTCCGGCGGTGAGCGGTCTTACAAGGTATGC
>CAZXVO010000305.1:0-3722 GCA_964643835.1 uncultured Phenylobacterium sp.
ACCCTGGGCGGCGTCTTCACCCCGCTGATCGAACGCAACACCACCATCCCGACCAAGCGGTCCCAGACCTTCTCGACCGCGGACGACAACCAGTCGGCCGTGACGATCCGGGTCTTCCAGGGCGAACGCCCGATGGCGCAGGACAACAAGATGCTGGGTCAGTTCGACCTGGTCGGCATCCCGCCCGCGCCCCGCGGCGTGCCGCAGGTGGAGGTGACCTTCGACATCGACGCCAACGGCATCGTCAACGTCTCGGCCCGGGACAAGGCGACCGCCAAGGAGCAGTCGATCCGCATCCAGGCCAATGGCGGCCTCTCCGACGCTGACATCGAGCAGATGGTCCGCGACGCCGAGAGCCACAAGGCCGATGACGAGAAGCGCAAGGCGCTGGTGGAGGCCAAGAACCAGGCCGAGACCGTCGTGCACTCGACCGAGAAGGCCATGGCCGAACATGGCGACAAGATCGGCCAAGCCGAGAAGGACGCCATCACCGCCGCCCTGGCCGACCTGAAGTCGGCCCTGGAGGGGGATGACGCCGAGGCGATCTCGGCCAAGACCCAGACCCTGATCCAGGCCTCGATGAAGCTTGGTGAAGCCATGTATGCCGCCCAACAGGGCGGGGCTGAGGCCGGCGACCAGGGACAAGGCGGCGACGATGTGGTCGACGCTGAGTTCGAGGAAGTCGACGACGACAAGAAGTCGGCCTGACGATCCGGCCGGTGGCGACCCATCACACAATGCGGTCGCCGCCGGCTCCGGTTCCGGCGGGGGGGGGGCCGCCCCCGGGCGCGGGGGGTTGGTCCTCCCACCTCCTATTCCATGACCATTTGAAGCCCTGACCGTCGATGCGGGACTATTACGAGATCCTGGGCGTGAGCCGTGGCTGCGATGAAGCCGCGCTGAAGTCCGCCTTTCGCAAGCTGGCGATGGAGCACCACCCCGACCGCAATGGCGGCTGCGAGGAGGCCACCGGCCGGTTCAAGGAAATCAACGAGGCCTATTCGGTCCTGTCTGACGCCAAGAAGCGCGCGGCCTATGACCAGTTCGGCCACGCCGGGGTGAACGGACCCCAGGGCGGTCCCGGCGGCTTCGGCGGCGCGGACATGAACGACATTTTCTCCGAGGTGTTCGGGGATGTGTTCGGCGACATGTTCGGGGGCCGGCAACGCCGCAGCGGCCCGTCCCGCGGACAGGACCTGCGCTACGACCTGGAGATCACCCTGGAGCAGGCCTATGCCGGCGCCGAGGTGGAGATCGTGGTCCCGGCGGCCATGACCTGCGAGAGCTGCGAGGGCTCCGGCGCCAAGCCGGGCACCAGCCCGACGGTCTGCGGCTCCTGCGGCGGCGCCGGACGCGTGCGCGCCAGCCAGGGCTTCTTCTCCATTGAGCGGGCCTGCCCGCGCTGCGGCGGCTCCGGCCGTCTGGTTCTGGACCCCTGCAAGGACTGCCATGGCCACGGCCAGGTGCGGAAGCAACGGACCCTGCAGGTCCGCATTCCCGCCGGCGTCGACGACGGCGCCCGCATCCGCCTGGCTGGCGAGGGCGACGCGGGTGCGCACGGCGGTCCGCGCGGCGACCTCTACCTCTTCCTGTCGGTGATCCCGCACGAGCTGTTCGAGCGCGACGGTCTGGACCTGCTCTGCACCGTGCCGGTGCCGATGACCGTGGCGGCCCTGGGCGGCGATATCGAGGCGCCCTGCCTGCTGGGCGGCGAGAACTGCGACGGCAATTGCAAGATGACGGTCAAGGTGCCCGAAGGCGCCCAGACCGGCCGCACCGTGCGCCTGAAGGGCAAGGGCATGCCGTCCCTGCGCTCGCGCGACCGTGGCGACCTGGTGGTGGAACTATTCGTGGAGACCCCCACCAAGCTCACCGCCCGGCAGAAGGAGCTGATGCGCGAGCTGGCCGACCTGTGCGGCGAGCAGCAGAGCCCGAAGTCAGCCACCTTCATCGGCAAGGCCAAGCGGTTCTGGGAAGACGTGACCGGCGGCTGATCCCGTCGGCTAGTCCACCAGGGTCGAAAGCTCCGGCCAGACAAAGGCCACCTCGTAGAGCAGGCCGCCTGGACCGTGTTCCTGGCGTGGGGTCTCGGCCCGCCCGCCCATCCGTTCATAGAACCGCCGGGCCGGCAGGTTGTCGCGCAGGGTGGAGATCATCAGGCTGCGCGCGCCCTGATCAGCGAAGCACCGCGCCATACCGGTGAGCAGATCACGGCCCACGCCCTGGCGCTGGGCCGTGACCCGGACATAGAGGGTGTGGACCTCCGCCTCTCCCGCGACCTTGCGCCGCGACGGTCCACCGGCGGCGTAGCCAATCAGGCCGCCGCGATCCGCCGCCGCCAGGGTCGCGGCCTGTTCGCCGGGCTTTGTCAGGTCGGCCAGGAACCGCCTGGCGTGGGTGGCCTCGTCCATCCGGTCGAGATAGGCGTCCGGGATCAGGCCGCGATAGGACTCCCGCCAGGCGGCCACGTGCACGCGGGCCAGGTCCTCGGCGTCGGCCGGTCCGGCGGGAAAGATCAGGGCGGGCATGGGCGCTTCCTCGACTTTCCCACAGCTTGCGGGGTTTTGGGCTGGGATCAAGCCGCCGGCCGGGGATGACGCGGGCGGCGGGCGCCGTTAACCTTTGCGCCACCCATGAACGCCCCCGTGTCCCCCGCTTCCACCCTGCCCGACGCCGCCGGCGCCACGCCGGTGATGGCGCAGTTCTTCGAGACCAAGGCGCGGCAGCCGGATGCCCTGGTCTTCTTCCGCATGGGCGACTTCTACGAGCTGTTCTTCGAGGACGCCGAGAAGGCCTCCGCGGCCCTGGGCATCACCCTGACGGCGCGGGGCAATCATGGCGGCCAGCCGATCCCCATGTGCGGGGTGCCGGTGCATGCGGCCGAGGCTTATCTCGCCAAGCTGATCCGCGCCGGCTTCAAGGTCGCCGTCTGCGAACAGATGGAGGACCCCGCCGAGGCCAAGAAGCGCGGCTCCAAGTCGGTGGTCCGCCGCGACGTGGTCCGGGTGGTGACGCCGGGCACCCTGACCGAGGACGGCCTACTGGACGCCCGGGGCGCCAATCGGCTGGCGGCCCTGGCCGTGCGGGCCGGCGCCGCGGCGGTGGCGGCGGTGGAGCTGTCCACCGGCGAGGTGGAATGCTGGGCTGTGGCCCGTGACAGCCTGGCCTCGGCCCTGGCTGCGTTGGGGCCTTCCGAAATCCTGGTGCCCGACCGGCTATTCGCCGATGAGGGCCTGAACGCGGCTCTGCGCTCAGCGGGCGGCGTCGTTCAGCCCATGCCCTCGGCCCTATCTGAACCGGCGGCGGCCGAGGCCAGGCTGAAGCGGCTCTACGGGGTTGAGACCCTGGACGGGTTCGGAACCCTGACCGGGGCCGAGATCTCGGCGCTGGGCCTGATCGCCGCCCATCTGGAGATGACCCAGGCCGGCAAACTTCCGGCGCTCACCGCGCCCCGGCGGGCCGGCGAGGCCGACGTCATGGCCATCGACCCGGCCACCCGCGCCAGCCTGGAGATCGAGAAGAGCCTGTCGGGCTCACGGGACGGGGCCTTGCTGGGCGCCATCGACCGCACCATCACAGCGCCCGGCGCCCGCCTGCTGGCCGCGCGCCTCGCCCGGCCCCTGCTGGACCCGGACGCCATCGGCGTGCGGCTGGACGCCATCACCTGGTTCCTGGAGCACCGCAGTCAACGCCAGCGCTTGCGCGAGGCCCTGCGCGGCCTG
>CAZXVO010000306.1:0-3718 GCA_964643835.1 uncultured Phenylobacterium sp.
CTTCGGCGGGCCGGACATCGCAGACAAAGATCAGGCCGCCCCGGACATCCTGGGCGGCCGTTTCTGTTTCGACTTGTGACTGGGTCTTAGCGGACCTGGCGCATCGAGCTGATCGACTGGGCCATGCCGAAGCGGTTCAGGTCCGGCACGTCGCGGTCGAACACCTGGCAGCGGCCGCGGAAGTCGCTGTGGGGGCAGCCCTCCCAGGCGCCGCGGCCGATCTTCAGGCTCATGGCCTGGTCATTGTACTGGCGCGGCAGGTTGGTGATCTCACGACTGGTGCCAAAGGCGCCGCCGGCGAAGTTAGGGCCCGTGAACAGGGTCATATTGCCCCCGGAGACAGGGCGAGGGCGGTCGCCGCCGTAGCCGCCGTTGTTGTAGCCGCCATTGCCATAGCCGCCGCCGTTGTAGCCACCGTTCCCATAGCCACCGTTCCCATAGCCACCGTTCCCATAGCCGCCATTCCCGTAGCTGCCGCCGTTGTAGCCGCCGCCGCCGCCGTAGCTTCCGCCGTTGTAGCCGCCGCCCATGTAGCAGGTGAGCTGGCCGTCACGGTTCTCGATCTCGCCGCGGCAGTCGCTGAAGCGCAGGGTGGACCCGCGCCACGTGCCCCGGACATCGCGGCACTCGGCCGACAGCAGGGCGCCGCCGTTCACGCGTTCGGTGCGCACATTGCGGCAGCTCTGCCAGTAGCTTCCCGGCGGCGGCGCGTCATAGCCCTGGGCCGTAACGGTCGCCGGGACTGCGGACAGGGCTGCGGCGCTGATGACGGCGGCCAGGCCGCTCTTGATGACTGTATCGAGGCTCATGGCCCAACTCCGATCATTTCGGTCCCTCAGCGCCACCCTAGGGCGAGGTTATGGAGAGGGAAAGGCCAAGCCTTGACTTGCGGCTGGCCCTCAGGTCGCCTGCAGATCAAGGGGGAGCCGATGATCAAGCGCTGGATTCGAGGTGGACTGGCCCTGCTGGCGGGCTTGCAGGTGTCGGGCGCGGCCCTGGCGGCCGGGCCCCGGCTGGACCGCATGACCGGCGGAGAGCTGGCCGCCTTCACCCGCGCCATGCCCAAGGGCGGCGAGCTGCACAACCATATTTCAGGGGCCGTGTTCGGCGAGGCGCTGCTGGCCTGGGCCGCAGAGGACGGCCTATGTGTGGACGTGGCCCGCCTGGCCCTGGCGCCGGCCTGCCAGCCGGGCGGCGACCTGAAGCCCGCCAGCGCGGCCCTGCGCGACGAGGATCTGCGCAGCGCCCTGCTGGACTCCTTTTCTATCCGCCATCCGGACTTTCGGGACCGGTCGGGTCATGACCAGTTCTTCGGGGTGTTCAGCCGGATCGGGGCGCTTCCGGACACCCGTAGCGGTGACGCACTGGCCTTCGTCCTGGACGGGCTCGGCCGGCAGAACACCTTCTATCTGGAAGCCATGATCACGCCCCAGGGAACCGCGGCCGCGGCCAAGGGCGCTATCGCCGGCTGGAAGGGCGGGGACCTCGCCGCCCAGGCCGCGGCGACCCGCGCCCAGGGGCTCGACGCCCTCGTGCCCCTAGTGAGCGCCCAGACGGACGCTATCGAGGCCCGCGCCCGCACCGTCATGCGCTGCGGCCAGCCCGACGCCTCTCCGGGCTGCCAGGTGACGGTGCGCTATCTCTACCAGACCATCCGGGTCCTGCCGCCGGAGCAGACCTTCGCCCAGATCCAGCTGGGCGTGGCCATGGTCGCCGCCGACAAGCGCTGGGTCGGGATCCAGATGGTGGCGCCGGAGGACCATCCCAGCGCGGTCGCCAACTACAGCCTGCATATGCGCATGGTGGACTATCTGACCGACCATGGCCGCAAAGCGCCCGCCGCCCTGCACGCCGGCGAGCTGACCCTGAAGATCGCCCCGCCCTCGGCCCTGCGGTCGCACATCGCCGAAGCCATCCGTGTGGCCGGCGCGCGCCGCATCGGCCACGGGGTCGATTTCCCGCACGAGGACGGCGCCGAGGCCCTGGCCGCCCAGGCCGCCGCCGAGGGCGTGATGGTCGAGGTCAATCTCAGCTCCAATGACGCGATCCTCGAGGTGCGCGGGAAGGCGCATCCCATCGCCTGGCTGCGGGCCCGCGGCGTGCCCACCAGCCTGTCCACCGACGACGCCGGCCTCCTGCGCATCGACCTGTCCGGGGAATATGCGCTGGCCGCGGAGGAGGGGGCCGGCTATGCCGACCTCAAGCGCTCCGCCCGCAACGCCATCGCCTTCTCCTTCCTGGCGGGGGAGGGGCTTTGGAGCGACCCTGGGACCTATGCCATGCCGGCGAAGGCCTGCGCCGGTCAGCTGGGCGCGGCGACGCCGAAGTCCGGCCCCTGCGCGGCCTTGGTGGCCGCCTCGGACAAGGCCCGCGAACAGTGGCGGCACGAACGGCTGTTGGCCCTGTTCGAGGCCGGCAGATGAAACCTCTGTCATGACCTCGAATTAAGCTGTCTGGCCGGGCGACAGCGGCTACCCCTGATCCAAGGTCGTTCAGAACAGGGGAGAGACGCATGCGTCTTCCAGTCGCCATCGCCGCCTGCGCCGTCGCCATGAGCGCCGCGGGCGCCGCCAACGCCGCCTCGGTCGAGATCAAGGACGCGGTCGCCCGTGTCGTCGTGATCCCTGAGGACCGCGCGGACGTGAAGGTGGAGATCCTCACCACCCATCCCGACCTGCCGCTGCAAGTGCGCAGCGCCGGGGGCAAGTGGATCATCGACGGCAACCTCAACCGTCGCATCCGCGACTGCAACGCCACCATGGGCCGCACCTCGGTGCGGGTCGCGAACCTGGGCGAGGTGGCCTATGACGCCATGCCCCAGGTGGTGGTGCGCACGCCCCGTGATGTCCGGCTCACCGCGGGTGGCGCGGTGTTCGGCTCGGTGGGCAAGTCCGCCAGCCTGGACTTCGCCAACGCTGGTTGCGGCGATTGGACCCTCGCCAATGTGACCGGCAAGCTCAGCGTGAGTGAGGCGGGCTCCGGCGACGTCAACGCCGGCGCCGCGGGTGAAGCGGCCATCCAGATCGCCGGATCCGGCGATGTGCGCACCCAGGCCGTCTCCGGCGCCTTGGAAGTCTCCGTGGCAGGCTCGGGCGATGTCGGGGTGGCCTCGGTGTCTGGCCCGGCCAAGGTCCGCGTGGCGGGCTCCGGCGACGTGCGCATCGCCGCCGGCCGAGCCCAGAGGATGGACGTCACTGTCGCCGGCTCCGGCGATGTGCGCATGGACGGCGAGGTCGGCGACCTCGACGCCCGGATTGTCGGCTCCGGGGATGTCCGGGTGCGCAAGGTCACTGGCGCGGTGAAGAAGTCGGTCATGGGCTCCGGCGGCGTTACGATCGGCTGATCGGGCAGGGAGCTTCGCCTGCGCGTCGCGAAGCTTCGGCTCGCCCTTGACGGGACCGAGTCGCCCACGTATAGACCCGCCTCCTGTTGGACTGGCTGTGCGGCTCCAGAGTGATTTGGAAACGCAGACGCGGTTCGCGGAACGACCTGAGACAGTGCTAAACAGCGTTTCGGGAAGGGGGCCCTCGCGGAAAGGTTTCGCGCGGGCCTATGTCGTTTGAGCGGACTTACGCGTACGAGCGCCCCGTAAGGGGAGTTCGGGTTGGTCTTTGAAATGGTCAAAGTCACGCGGACGGACCGTCGTCTGTAGGGGAAATTGAAGAGCGATATGGATCGTCAGAACATCCGCATCCGGCTCAAGGCCTTCGATCACCGC
>CAZXVO010000307.1:0-651 GCA_964643835.1 uncultured Phenylobacterium sp.
CCCATGATTGCCACGTCGACGCCGCAGATCCGGACAAGCTGGTCTTTGTGGAGCGACCCTGGATACCCGCTTCTAAAGTTTCCCCTGAGGCGTGTTTCCTTGAGGGGGGCTTCGGCCCCCCGCTTTTTTGGCCGATGAAGGGTTCGCCGGGCTGCGGGCCTCTTGGCCCTTCTCACCAGGGGCAAGCTCCAGCTAGAGCGGGACTCCTTTAGACGGAACCATATCCTGCGTTGACGAGGTAGTTGGCGCATTCGGCTGGACTGAAGAGGTCGAGGAGTTGGCCGGCCTTGCGCCAAGTGTCTTCGACGGTCCTGGGTTGGGCATGTCGCATGAGGTGCTTGAGCTTGGCGAAGACCTGCTCGATCGGGTTCAGGTCAGGGCTGTAGGGCGGCAGGAAGATGAGATGAGCGCCCCGGGCCCTGACGGCGGCGCGGGCCGCCTTGCCCTTATGGCTGCCGAGGTTGTCCAGGACGACGACGTCGCCCGGCGCCAGCGTCGGCGCCAGGACCTGCTCGATGTAGAGCCGGAAGAACTCCCCGTTGATCGGCCCATCGATCACCCAGGGCGCGTCGATGCGGTCGTGACGCAGCGCGGAGATGAAGGTCAGGGTCTTCCAATGCCCGAAGGGCGCGGCGGCCTTCAGGCGGCGGC
>CAZXVO010000307.1:815-2412 GCA_964643835.1 uncultured Phenylobacterium sp.
CTTGATCCAGGTCTCATCGATGAACACCAGGCGCTCGGGCGCGATCTTGCCCTGGTGCGCCTTCCATCGCGCGCGCCGCCGCGCCACGTCAGGGCGCGTCTGCTCCTCGGGCAGTAGGGTTTTTTTTGAAGCTCAGACCCTCGGCGTGGACGAAAACCCACACTGCGCGCGCATTGGATTTGATCCCCCGCTCGGCCAGCTCCTTCGCCAGCCCCCGCAGCGTGAACGGCCCCGCGGCCAGGCGCGCCCGCAGCCAGGCCGCGCAATCTCCTGACAGGACCCGAGGTTTGTAGCCGCCTACCTGCGCCGGGGCCAAAGAGCCCGTCTCACGCTTGCGCTTGGTCCACTTGGACACACAAGACGGACTGATCCGCAGCGCCGCCGCAATCTCTCGGTTGGTCTCGCCTGCGTCCTTGCGGGCCAACGCCCGCTCGCGAAGATCCATCGAATAGGGAGCCGTCATCCATCCTGGCCTCCTTCAACCAGCATGGATTCTGAATCAGATCGGCCCCGATTTGGGAATTCCGATTCCGTCAAAAGACGGCACGCTCTAGTTTCCAGCATGGATGAAACCTTGCCCTGGGCCGACCTCGTGACGGCCGCCTTGGCGGTCGCCGCATCCTGGTGGCCGGTTGGAGCCTGAAGGTCTCTCGCGACGCCTTCCGCCTGACCAGGACCCAGGACGAGCGCCGCCGCCCGCAGCTGGTCCCGGCCCTCCTGAACGGCTACTTCCTCCCGCTGCAGGAAGGTGCCGGACGCGGCTACAGCTTCAACCTCTCGATCAGCAATCGGTCCGAGGCCGACAACGCCGATATCGCATTGCTCGTGACCTACAAGACCGCAGGAATCCCCATTACCGCGAAAATCTCGCCGCACGCCGATTCGCGGCCCGGCGTTCTTTCGATTCCTCAGAAGATATCCGCCCATGACACCTTGTCGGGCTGGTGCCGCTTCCGCCTCGACCAGGGGATCGCCCGGGGCAATCCCATCGAGCGCTACCGCCCTGTCTTCACCGACACCCATGGCCGGGAGGCCTTACTCGAACCCCAGATCCTGCGCGAGCGACAGGATGGATAGGTTCGGTCCAGGCAAGATCGCCCTGGGACACATGCGCGAGCGCGCGCCGGTTTCGATCGTCGGCGACGCCGGCATCGCCACGATCGGGCTCGGCGAAAGGCGGATGATCTCTCTTCTGATCCTCGACGCGCCGCCGCGGCCCGATCTTGAGGAATTCATCCGCCTGCATGAGCTGATCCCGGTTGGCGATGTGGTGGTCCGTTGGGCCAAGCTGGATCGGCGGCCCGACACTATCGCGCTCACCCTGAGGTTACTGCGTCCGGCCGAGCTTACGGCGATCATCGAATTCGATCTTGTACGCCACCACGCCGTCCTGGTGGAGCAGATCCTGGTGAGCCGCGGGCTCTATCTCCAGGCCGGTCGTCCCGGCGACCGGCTCATTGACGATCCCGATCGGCCCAAGGTCATCCTTGAGGTTCCAGATGCGGGGTTTCGCCGGGCGTGGAACCGCCTTTTCGAAAAGTATGCGCTCAAGAAGATGCGTGCTGAGGGCATGAGGGGCCATGACGCCAAACGGGCC
>CAZXVO010000307.1:2422-3686 GCA_964643835.1 uncultured Phenylobacterium sp.
CGCAAGACCGCCAGGTTGCAGATCAGCGGCTAGGATTTCGGCGGCGAGGGGCTGGGAGGCGAGCGGCCTCAACCATGACTTGAACGCGCCGGCGCGCCGGGCCACCCAATACCATGCGATCGGATCTTGGTCATCTGCCGGAGGGCAAGCGGCGTTAACTGGAGCATGTCGTCCAGGTGCTGTTCGGCGCCTTCGAAGCGGCCATCGCCCACCGCTCCCAGTCCCACCTCAAGAACGGCCGGATCCTGAAGATCATCCTCTTCGGCTCATACGCCCGCGGCGATTGGGTGGCCGCCAGGAAGCTCTCCTGGACGGCCGGCGGCATGCCGCGCCGCACGAGGCGCACGACGTCGAGTTCGCTGACGAGCAGCCCGGTGACGGGCTCGCCGCCGAGAAGTTCCTGAATCTTTGCGACCGCGGCCATCATGACCTCCGACAATTCGCCGATATGGGAGCGGCAAATTGTCGGATAGCCACGCTCTTCCTGGTCGGACGGGGCGGCGGTCGCTCGCCCGACATGGCGGCGCCTGCCGCGCGCTAGCGCGCGATCGAGGCGTATTTGGTGTCCAGACAATCCTCGATCCCCTCGCGTCCGCCTTCGCGGCCGTGCCCGGACGCCTTGATCCCGCCGAAGGGCGCCGCGGCGCTGGAGACCACGCCGCGATTGAGGCCGACCATGCCGACCTCCAACTGATCAATCAGGCGCAAGGCGCGGTTGAGGTCGGCGGTATAGGCGTAGGCCACCAGCCCCGCCGCGGTGTCGTTGGCCATGGCGATCGCCTGGTCTTCGCCCTCGAAGGTCTGGATCGCCGCCACCGGCCCGAAGATTTCAGAGCCCAGCAGGAGGCTGTCGGGCGCAAGGTCGGTGAGCACGGTCGGGGCGAAGAAGTGGCCAGGGCCGCCGGGCGCAGCCCCGCCGACGAGGGCCCTGGCGCCCTTGTCCACGGCGTCCTGGACGAGCTCGCTCACCCGGGCCTGCGACCGCGCCTCGATCAGCGGGCCGACCTCGGCCCCCAGTAGGCCGTGGCCCAGGGTCAGGCTGCTCATCCTCGCGGCCAAGGCGGCGCTGAAGGCGCTGGCGACCTTCTCATGAACCAGGATGCGGTTGGCCGCCGTGCAGGCTTCCCCGATGTTGCGCATCTTGGCGAGTAGGGCGCCTTCGACGGCCGCCGTGAGATCGGCGTCCTCGAAGACGAAGAAGGGGTTGTCGCCGCCCAACTCCAGGGAGGTGCGCAGCAGGCGCAGGCCCGCTGCCGCGGCCAGG
>CAZXVO010000308.1:0-3636 GCA_964643835.1 uncultured Phenylobacterium sp.
ATCGCCGAGCGCGCCTACCAGCAGGCGCTAGCCTTCTCCCAGGAGCGCACCAAGGCCGCGGCGCCTGGGGCCCCGGCATCTTCGGCCACCCCGACGTGCGCCGCATGCTGACCCTGATGAAGGCCAAGATCGAGGCCGCGCGCGCCATCTGCATCACCACCGGCGTACTGGCCGACCTGGGCCGCCTGTCCGACGATCCGGCGGAACGCGCCATCGCCAAGGCCCGCCAGGAGCTGCTGACCCCCATCGCCAAGGCCTGGTCCACCGACATCGGCGTCGAAGTGGCCTCCCTGGGCGTGCAGGTGCACGGCGGGATGGGCTTCATCGAGGAGACCGGCGCGGCACAGCACTATCGCGACGCCCGCATCGCCCCGATCTATGAGGGCACCAACGGCATCCAGGCCATCGACCTGGCCGGCCGCAAGCTGTCCATGCAGGACGGCGGCGTCATGGACGCCCTGTGCGCCGAGATGAGCGAGTCGGTCGCTGACCTGAAGGCCCAGCCGGGCCTCGAGACGGTGGGCGAGCGGCTGGCTACGGGCGTCGCCGCTCTGGAGCGGGCCACCGCCTGGATGCTGTCGCACAAGGGGCCTGAGGCGCTGTCCGGCGCCCCCGCCTATCTGAAGCTGGCCGGCGACGTGATCGGCGGCTGGATGCTGGGCCGCCAGGCCCTGGCCGTGGCCGGCGAGACCGACGACTGGTCCAAGAGCCGCGCCGCCCTGGCTCGCGTCTTCGCCAGCCAGGTCCTCACCGGGGCCGACGGCCTGGCTGAAAGCGTCATGGACGGCGGCAAGGACCTGGAAGCCCTCAGCGCCGAGACCCTGGCGTCCTAAGGTCCATTCTCCATTGGTCTTCGCCAGGCCCGCGAGAAGCTTCCTTCTCCCACAAGGGGAGAAAGGAAGAGGAGACGGCCGAACCTCACCACACCAGGCAAGACCTGCTCCGACGCCCTAACTCGCCAGGGCTTCGTCACCGTCGTCGGCGGTCAGGCGGGCGATTTCGCCCAGCAGGGCCGCCGCCGAGATCGGCTTGGCCACCACGCCGTTCATGCCGGCGGCCAGATAGGCCTCCTTCTGGTGGACCATGACATTGGCGGTCAGGCCGATGATCGGCGTGCCCGCCACCTCGCCACCCAGGCCGCGGATGGCGCGGGTCGCCTCCACCCCGTCCATGTGCGGCATCTGCACATCCATCAGGATCAGGTCGTAGGCGCCCTGGCGGGCCGCGCGGACCCCGCCGACACCATCCTCGGCCTCGTCCACCTCAGCGCCCAGGCGGGTGAGCATGGTGCGGGCCACCAGCCGGTTGGTGGGGTTGTCCTCCACCAGCAGCAGGCGGACCCCAGCCAGGACCCGGCCCTCGGCGTCAGGGGTTGAGACCGGCTCCGCGGCGGGCGCGACGACGTCCAGCCAGAAGACCGAGCCCTCGCCCGGCCGGCTCTTCACGCCGATATAGCCGCCCATCATCTCCACCAGGGCCCGGGTGATCGACAGGCCAAGGCCGGTGCCGCCGAACCGCCGCGCGGTAGAGCTCTCAGCCTGGCGGAAGCGCTCGAACAGCCGCACCTGGGCCTCGGGCGCGATGCCGATCCCGGTGTCCTCCACCTCCAGCCGCACCTGCCGGTCACCGCCCGCGGCGGGCGTTAGGGTCAGGCGGGCGGTGACATGGCCGCGCGCGGTGAACTTGATGGCGTTGCCCAGCAGGTTGAACATCGCCTGCCGCAGCCGCAGGGGATCGGCCACGATCCACAGGTCGTCGCCGACAATCTCCATGCGCAGCTCGAGCCCCTTGCCGCGCGCCTCCGGCTCCAGGAGCGCGACCACAGACTTCAGGCCGTCGACCACGCTCATCGGCTCCGGCGCCAGCTCGAGCTGGCCGGCCTCGATCTTGGAGAAATCCAGCACGTCGTTCAGCAGCTGGGACAGCATCCGGCCGCCGTCGCTGGCCCGGCGCATCAGCTCGCGGCCCTCGGGCGAAACGTCCTCGCCGTCCAGCAGCTGCAGGGCGCCCAGCACCCCGTTCATGGGGGTGCGAATCTCATGGCTGACATTGGCCAGGAAGTCAGCCTTGGCGCGATTGGCGGCCTCCGCCTCCGCCTTGGCCTCCTGCAGGGCCTGGGCGACCTCCACCTGTTCGGTGATGTCGCGGCTCACGTGCACGGTCCCCACCGGGACGCCGTCCTCGAACAAGAGCTTTGCGTGAATCTGCAGCCAGATCAGATGTCCGGCCGCGTGCCGGAAGCGCACTGTGAACACCTGCGGGTGGGCGGGATCAGCGTTCATCCGCGCGACCGCCTCGTCCACGCTGGGCACGGACTCCGGCTCGACAAGCTCTTCCACAGCCCGGCCGATCAGCGCCTCTGGGGCATAGCCCAGCACCATCTGGGCGGACGGCGACAGGTAGATGTGCCGCCCCTGCATATCGGTGCGCGCCACCAAGTCGGTCACGTTGTCCGCCAGCATCCGGTACTGTTTCAGGCTCTCCTTGAGCTGGCGCTCGGTGACCTGGAACGACGGCGCCCGGCTGGCGACGCCGAGCAGAAAGGTCAGGCCGACGGCGCAGGCCAGGCCGACCGGCAGCAGGGCGCCCGGCGTCTTCAGGCCCTCCAGGGTGACCATCAGCATCGCCCCGCCCAGGGGCGCGGCGCCGGCCATCAGAAACACCGCCGGAGAGCCATAGATCAGCAAGGCGCCCAGGCTGACCACCACCAGGCTGAGGATCACCGCCACCGCCTGGCCGGGCGCACCGCCGATCAGCCAGAAGGCCAAGCCCAGGCTCAGCCAGACGATGTAGGTCCCGATCAGGCTGGAGGCGAGCAGGGCGCGCATCACCGGTCGGCCCTTCGGGCCGCCCTGCGCCGGGGCGGAGCTGATCGCGAACACCGCCTCCACACCCAGCCCGACGGCGAGCCAGGCGGCGCAGAGTGGCCAGGGCACGATCAGCACCCCGACCAGGGTGGCCATGGGATAGAGCAGCAGGCGCGGGGCCGTGACCGCGCGAACCAGCCGGGCGGCCTCATCAAGGCGTTCGCCGAAGCTGACCCTGGCGGTTACGGCATCTGTCAGGCGCTCAGGCCCCATGGAGTCCTCTCGGCGGAACAAGCCGAACTCATTCACCCAACAGCCTATGCGCTTCGCTAACCCATGGGTGCGTCAAATGTGCGCGCCCGCCCCGGACTGGGGAGCCGCTAGGCCGCCGCCAGGGCCGGGTGATCGTGCAGGCGGACGTCGAGCCCGGCGCCCATCAGGTCGATGAAGTTGTCACGGTAGAACCGGCGCTTCGCCGCCTCGCTCACCCCCTCAAGCGCCTCATTGAACCGCTTGAGCGGGTTTCGGCCGCCCTCGACATGCGGAAAGTCCGAGGAGAACAGGCACATCTCCTCGCCGGAATTGGCGATGATCCAGGCCGTGTCCTCGTGCGGATAGGGCGTGACCCGGAATTGCCGGCGCAGGATCTCGCTGGGCTTGGCAGAGAGGTTGCGCAGGCGCTCCTCCTTGCCGAAAGCCGCCGCCCCGGAGTCCATGAACCGCATCAGGCTGGGCAGCCATGAGGCGCCCAGCTCGATCGCCCCCCATTTCAGCCGCGGGAAGCGGTCGAACACCCCGTCGATCACCAGCACCGACAGGGTCTGCCAGA